>JAIXZE010000093.1 GCA_027489875.1 Verrucomicrobiales bacterium | reverse complement strand
TGAAGACATCGCCTCCCCGTCCCAGTTCCACACCCCAGACCGGGGCGGCGACGTCCTCGTCGCCCTTTCCCAAAGCCTCTCCCCACGGCGATGAAGACATCGCCTCCCCGTCCCAGTTCCACACCCCAGACCGGGGCGGCGACGTCCTCGTCGCCCTTTCCCAAAGCCTCCTTCCCACGGCGATGAGGACATCGCCGCCCCGTTCCCATTCTCAAACGGGGGCAGTGTCAAGATGCGCCCCTCGCGGGACATCAATCGCCGGCGACGTTGAGGCCGGGTTGACGCAAGTGATCTAGTTCGGCGCTTCTCCGATACAATCAATCATACAACGGGATCCAGGACGCCATGCACGCAAGAGCAACCGTGGAGAGAAGCGCAACGAATACAAAGGACAGCACCGCGGCGAACAGGCAGAAGCCTTCTACGCTCGCCCTACCTCGAACCGATACCCAGATAGCGTGCGCAACGTGAAGGTCAGTGATCGGAGCCAGCCGCAACTGAAATTCGATTTGTCTCGACGTGAATCGGCTGGCTCCGATTCGCCGGACGGTCCCGTTCGGTCAGTCTTCTCAGTTCCTGCAGGGAGAACGCGCCCCTGTAAGTCCAATTTGAACGCTCAAGCCGGTAAAACCTGACGCCTGTATGCTTCTCCAACGCCTGCACCTCTGCCCTAATCTCAACCTCTGAAATCAGAGACCAAGTGCCGCGCCTGACAAGCGGTCCATCTTTCTCTTCGATCTTACCGTCACGATGGACCTTGAGCACAGGCCGCCCAAATGGTGTGGCTGCGCTGCGATACGTGCCCGCTTGCGGGACGTTCGTGCATCCAGCAACAACAATCATGAGTGCGAATGCGAGTAGGCGTATCATTTGAGCGAACGCCAAGGTCAGCGACGGGGAGTTGCCACCCAGAGCCTGCGCATCGCCACTCGGCGTGCCGGCTGGGTGCCGATCGCTGGAGTGGCATGGTTAGCCCTCCAGAAAATGACTGTAAGCAATCTCAACATGTGGCAACTCCCTCTCGAGGAATCTCAGCGAGCGGTGCGAGACAAGCGTGCTCTTCAAGGACATCTTGCGCAGCTTTCCCAGCAACTCACCCAGACGCGGAACGCTTCGCAACAAGTCAATGGTCGCGTCGGTCGTGTCGGCTCCGTCGAAGGAAACCTCCATGATGGCTCCTCCCTCCATGTGAAAGCGGCTCCGGCCGACATAGCTGTGGGTGTGCCGACAAAGGCGGGCAAGAATCTGAGCATCGGAAACTGGAGTGGGCGGCGAAGGAATCCGAGGCCCTGAGATATGGAAGGTGTTGACCTCCCACCATTCCCCGATGTCGCTCTCAACCCCGATGATGGTCAGTGCCGGATCAAAGGGAGCGCACGCATCCTGAAGCACCTCAATCCTGCGCTGCTTCTGTCGGGCTGAAGCTCGAGTGGACTCCGCGTCGTCTTCCAACGCTGCGTAAACCTCATGCTGTTCCACGAACTCCGGTATCTCCTGCCAACGCAACTCCCACGAACTCTGAGGGAAGGTGAAGTGGTCCGGCCCGTACGCGTCCAATTCCTCGATGGTTGCAGGGTAGTGAAACGGCAGCACCAAACGGCATGGATAAGCGGCAATCTCACCCTGGTCCCCCACTCCAACCAGAAGCGCCTGCCACTGGTCCTGTGCCAGTTGTGTCCGGGCTCGCTCAAGCTCGGCAGCAAGATGACGGCGAACCGCTATGACCGAGGCCGATGGTGGGGATGAATCGTTCATGCGCGCCGCAGGAAGGCTAATGTTGCTGTTCAGGCACGGCACGGCGAGGGCGTTCTCCATGGAACTCAGACGCTATCGCGCCGTTGCCTGGACCAGCCTGGTTCGGCCAAAACATAGTCAATCTCTCCACCAAGAAAGGAATGGTTCGGGCGCGAACTGCATCAGGAGGATGCTAACGACGAACATGAATGCATACAGCGCAAAGTAAGGGACAAGACGCTGCCAGCGTGAAACGAGCAGGCAGACCAGGATGGCAACAGGCAACGTGAAGAAACTCACAAGGAGCGTGATCCAGAAGTAGCTGCTGGTAATGTTGGCGTGCATGGCCAAAGCCGGCGGAAAGCTTGCCTCGCCAATGCCAGATGGCCAACCCCCGAGAGCACTGCGCATGTGAATCGCCAAGGAGTAGAACAATCCAAGCGAGAGCAATCCTGGTGCAGCCGAAACGATGATACCTGTGCGTGACGCCTTCATGTGGCTGTAGAATGCCAGCGACGGGAGCCAGCCACCCGCGACATCGCCACCGCCACTCGGCATGCTGGCTGGCGCCCGTTCACTGGAACGAATGGTTCGACTTCCGTCATCAGTACCCGGAGAGGCACCCGATGCTCAAGACTGCCGATGAGACATGGCATAAACCTGTTTTCGACAGGATGGCAGGATGGACAGGATGGTTTTCGGGTGTCGTCGTGATACGTGATCATCCTGTCATCCTGTTATCCTGTCTGATTTGAGTCGCGATGATGTTCCTGTCTTGGATCCCGGCTTTTGTCTTGTCGAACAATCATCTCACCCACAGCCGCCGGAGGAAGGTGTCCGCAGTGAATCGGACGGTTGAACCTCCGCCGCCGATGGAAACGGACACGGCGGGTGCCTGTTGGGTGTAGCGCCTGGTTCTGCCATTCTCGCGACCTGACGCTGAAACAACCCCATAGTCTCCGTCACCTTCTCCGGCAACTTTCCAAAGGCCTGCTGCAGCTCGGAGACAATCGCTACAATCCGACTCTTCTGGTCGAGCGTCCCACGATCCCGCGCTGCGGCAACTGTGGCGTCGTATTCCTTCCGCAAGTCCACAAGTCGCCGGATCTGTCCCCGACACGTGATACAATGACGAGGCTGCGAATCGACCCAGAAGGAATAATCCTCGAACCACGCCTTCTGCTCTTCGGCTGTCCAGGTGAAGTCCCTTCCGCACCGCTGACAATTGAAGTCCGCATCTACGTACCAGTGACGAGGGCAAACGCTGTAGTTCTGCTTCTCAACATTCGCCCGAACAGCTGTCTGGTGATGAACCGCCAGAGCTCCGAAGAAGAAGTGCTCGGGCATCTTCTTGGGATGCGTATTTCCGAAAATGTCCATGGCGTCGCGACTTGGCAGGACGACCGAAGCTCAGCGACGGCGGAACCGAGCAGTGGGAGAACCCGGCGGTTCTCGGTGAACTGACAGCGCCCGCCGCCGTTCGCTGAAGCGCATGTTAGCCGTCATGGATGTCAGTGTCTGACGATGATGCCAGTAACCGCTGAATGAATGGCTCGATAACCCCGGGAAGTGCCGACTCATCGCAAATCTGCTCTGGTGGCCGGTCGTCCACCCACCCATCAGCGAGGCGACCGAAGGCAATGTGAAAGACTCGGTCGGGCAAACGCCAAATGACGGTGACTGAATAATGCCGGTCGCAGTCGTGATAGCTCGGCGCGGTGGTAAGATGAAATCGCCAGTGCGACGTGAATGCAAAGAGCTGCGGTGCGACCGCGAGCGACTGAAAATGTCGGACAGCGCGTGCCATCGGCATCCAATCTTCGTCGTGCGAATGTCTCTTGGCGTGGAACTCCTCATACCACTCGGCGTGTCCTGGATGTTGGAGTGCTCCCCACATGCGCGATGACGCAAATGGGTCAGCGGCGGGAGCCAGCCACCCGCGACGTCGGCATCGCCACTCGGCATGCCGGCAGGTGCCCGTTCGCTGGACAAACTGGCTCGCTCCGAAATCCTATTAATCCAGCCATGAACAAGGAAAAGGAAGCACGAGCTGAACCAATGCCGAATCTACCTCTTTGAGGTGTAGTTCCATCGTAGCTCTCTGTCGAAATACAGCTTGGGGGTGATCAGTATCCTATCTGCTCGCTCAGAGTATGGCTCGCCGTACCTTGCGAGTACTGCCGCAAACGCCTGCAGCTCATCAGCGGCAATCGGACGCTGGTGCAACCGGGGCTCAGGGGCGGAGTCGCTCGTGACCGCCTGCATCGGGCAGATCGGGCATCGGTGCCAAGAGTAAACCAACAGGCCAGCAATCACCAACCCACCGGCGACAACAGCTAGTCTGGCCTGTGGCTTCATACTTCTGGCGAACGTGGAGGTCAGCGACGGGAGCCAGCCACCCGCGACGTCCGCATCGCCACTCGGCGTGCCAGCTGGTGCCCGTTCGCTGGACCGTCTGGTTGGCCCATCCCTCATCGTCGTCCTAAAAACATAAGTCGCAGCCAATCCCGAAAAGAATGAACTGGCTCGGGTGTAAACAAATGTTCGTTGCGGTTCTGCATGGACCTGATGTTGAAGAATGGCTCAACACGAGTGTGTATGACAAACCTCATGGCGAAGCTGGACCATCCAATAAGCACAGCTCCACCGAGAACAAATCCCCAGCCGCTACCAATCATGTCGAACACCCCCCAACGCGAAAGCGCAATCAAAGCCAAGAGGATCGGCATCCACCAAAGTGTGAGTAGAATCGCCACAAACACTGGGAATCGTAGAAGCCACGGCCATTTCGATGGATGCTTCATAGGTCAACGTTGTTCAGCCTGCCCAATAGCAGCCCAGGACCTTTGGGGCGTCAAAGCTGGCGTGGTTTCGCTGCATGCGCTGCGAAGCGAGGAGCCTCTCCAGAGGTGGGATCATGGCAGGATCTGGAGAGTGGGTGAACATGTCGGTGGGTGCGCTTTCGAAACGACAACCTGAAGCTGCCCGGTCCGCCGTCCGGATTCAACGGTCAATCCGGGGTGGGAATGGTCTGGGCGCATCTCGACACTGCCCCCGTTTGAGAATGGGAACGGAGAGGCGATGTCCTCATCGCCCTGCGACAGGCTTTGGAACGGCGACGAGGACGTCGCCACCCCGTTCCATAAGGGGGCAGTGTCAAGATGCGCCCGAATGGTCTCAGGGCGGCAATGGGCTCGTCGACCAGGGAAGGATCCGGAAAGGCGATGAAGACGTCGCCTTCCCAGTCGCAGCGCGGACTGCGACCAGGAAGACCAAGCCAGCCTCCTGACGGCTACCCTGCGGACTTCAACCTCCCCTTACTCATCCACCTTGCCCGGCTCGGGCAACCAGTGCGTCAGGATCGCGCCGATCAACGCGTAGACCCCGGCCACCACCGCACCCACGAGCGCGATCTTCGCCGGATCCGGCGGGACCGCCTTGGAGAAGGAAATCGTGAACCACGCCGCCGCGGTTCCGATCACCCGCCCCCCGATGTTCGCCGCGAAGCTTTCGCCCGTGCCCCGAAGGTGCACCGGGAACACGAGAGGGATGTAATTTCCCCAGAAGCTGAACTGCGCCACCGTGAAGAATCCCGCCACGAACACCCCGATCCGGATGGCATCCAACGAACCGGCATCGGGGAGCTTGGTCGAAATCCACCAGAACAAGGCCGGCACCGCGAACAGCGCCGGAATCTGGAACACCCGCAACAAGGCCCGACGGCTCACGATCCACCCGGCCAGCATCGCCAGCACGAACCGTCCCATCAGGCCGCCCACCTCCTGCGCCATGGTGATCTTGGCCACCGCCGCATCGGTCGCGTTGCCGGCCGCCTGGGCCAACTGGGGAGGCGTCGCCGGCTTTCCGGCCGTCGTCGCATCCGCTGCCGTCTTCTCCCGGGCCGACTTCGCCACCGCCTGGATCGCCGCGTGCCCCTTGGGTCCGCCGAGGATCTGCGGCAACTGCTGGATCGCCCCGAACGCAATGCCGTAGCTCGCGGCAAACACCAGCGTCGTCACCAGGGTCGTCTTGCGCAGGGCCGGACTGAACAGCTCCAGGATCGACGGCCGCCGGAGCGTTCCGGCCGCCTTCTTCTGGGCCCAGACCGGGGATTCCGGGAGGAACGGCCGGATCATGATCAACGGCAGCGCCGGAATCACCCCCGAGATCAGCGTGTAGCGCCAGGCCTCATGCCCCTCGTGGATCGCCGGCAACGACATGGCCCACTGCGCCGCCATCAGGTTCGCCCCGCCCACCATGAACCCGCCGAAAGATGAAAACGCCTGCGTATACCCCAGCACCTTCTCCCGCTGGTCGTGGTTCGGGAACAATTCCGCCAGCCACGCCACCGCGGCCACGAATTCCACGCAAACCCCGATGAACACGAGGCATCGCAACACCAGCAATTGCCCCAGCGAGGTCGCGAAACCGGCGCCCAAGGCGGAAAACGCATACAGCAGGATGCTGAAGGTCAGCACCCGGCGTCTCCCGAGAACATCCGTCAGGTATCCTCCCAGCAACCCGAACACGCCGCCCGCCAGCGCCGGCACGAAGAACAGCAGCCGCGCCCAGAAGATGTAGTTCTCGCCGCCGGGCGCGAAGCTCGCCATCGCCTCCGGCCGCGTCTTGCCGGCCTGGACCAATGCTTCCACCAAGGGCGCGCTCAATGAGGCGATGGCCGGCTTGATGATCAGCGGCAGCATCAGGAGCTCGTAGATGTCGAAGGCAAACCCGATGGCCGCGATGGCGCAGACAAGCCACGTGGTGGTGCTCATCCTGAGGGGTCCGGATTGATTCATACGCGTGCGTATCAAAGAGCCGCCCACCCCACCAACGCAACCCCCGACTTCAACCCCCACCCCGAAAACTGAACTGGCAACTGGGTTCTGGAAACTGGCAACTCCCCGTGTAGGCCGCGTGCCCCCACGCGGCGCCCTCCTTTCCAACTTTCAACTTCCATCTTCAATCGCCCCCGCCGGGTGAGGGCAAGGAACTGGCAACTGGGCTCTGGAAACTGGCAACTCCCCGTGTAGGCCGCGTGCCCCCACGCGGCGCTGCCCGTCAAACTCCCCCCAAATTCCAGTCCTCGCCAAGCCCCTCTCCCCCTGCTATCCCTTCCCCACACCGCCGCCAACCGGAGGTGGGTTCGCACATGCAGACCAAGGTTATCAGGAAAAAAAGCATCGGGGTCGACTCTGTCGAACCCAGTCTCACCCCGCCCCCGGCCACCGAGACCACGTTCCTGCAAAAGCCCAAGATCGCCGGGCGCTCCAAGAAGCGCGACATCCCCGAGGGCCTGTGGTCCAAGTGCCCGAAGTGCGATTCCCTCATCTACGACCGCGAACTCGACGACAACCTGAAGGTCTGTCCCAAGTGCCAGAACCACTTCGTCATCGGCGCGCGTGAACGGATCCATTCCCTCGTCGAGACCTGCACCTTCGAGGAGATCGACGCCACCATGGAGTCCGTCGACGTCCTCAAGTTCACCGGCGTTGCCTCCTACGAATCCAAGCTCGCGGCGTACAAGAAGAAGTCCTCCCTCCTCAAGGACGCCGTCGTCACGGGCATCGGGATGATCGGCAACCATCGGGTGGCCCTCGGCGTCATGGACTTCGCCTTCCTGGGCGGTTCCATGGGATCCGTCGTCGGCGAGAAGCTCACCCGCCTGATCGAGGCCGGAACCGACCGCAGCCTTCCGGTCATCATCTTCTCCACCAGCGGTGGTGCCCGCATGTACGAGGGCATGTTCTCCCTCATGCAGATGGCCAAGACCTGCGGAGCCCTCGGCTACCACGCCCGCCAGCGCCTCCCTTACATCTCCGTCCTCGTCAACCCGTGCTACGCCGGCGTCATGGCCAGCTACGCCTCCGTCGGTGACCTCATCCTCGCCGAACCCTCCGCCATGATCGGCTTCGCCGGTCCGCGCGTCATCCGCGACACCACCCAGGCCGACCTCCCCGAGGGATTCCAGACCTCCGAGTTCCTCCAGCAGCACGGCCTCATCGACGCCATCGTCCACCGCAAGGACATGAAGGCGCGCCTGATCTACTACCTCGACTTCCTGCTCCCGTCCCACCGGCAGGAAACGGCGTCCTGACCCGGTTCTGCAACCGGGCAAGAATCATCTTCGCCCTCCCAGCAGCGAGAGCCTGCTGGTTTCAGATGGGACGGCAAAGTCAATGTCTGAGACAGGGCCGCAACAGAAGACGCATAACTCGGTCTAAACCGGTGGTGTGGTCCAGAAGGTGAACTGCCATGACAAAAAGGCTGCTGGAACAACGAGTCCAGCAGCCATGGCAGCTATCGGGAATTGACCAAGGTATTATGGCCACATCCTTGTTGATCCCGAATGGTGAAAAAGCCTGAGCCCAACCCCCGTGCACCCTTCAATACCCGTAGACTCCTTCACCACCGGAAAAGCGGCCCAACGCGAAAACTCTGTCAGTAACAGCCCGAGTCAGGGACACGTTACTGTTGGCACCGCGTTCCAAACACCTCCGTCTCCAGACCTATAGACAAGGAAACCTTGGGTTGGACTGATGGAGGGCACCATCGGACTCCAGCCTTCAGTGTCCAGAGGCGGCAGAATTGTATAGTCGAAGTAGGAATAGGTTTGGCCACCCAGAGACCACAGCGCAATCAGGTCGAAAAGCTCGGCCGGATAACCCAAAGCCGTGACATTCCCGCTTACGTGCGGAGGACTTGCGAGAGCAACGTAGGAACCCGAGGTAATCCCATAGGACCGAACCACTCGCCCGTGAAAAGTCGTGGTGGTGGTTGAGGCGGTTCCAAGGAAGTAAGACCTGCCTGGGGTGACAGGTGTCGAACCATTCACACCCCAACCAGCCGAGGGGCTGTTGGTTCCCATCGGAACCCAACTTGAACCGTTCAAGGCGTAGACGATAGCGCCATTGGGTGCATTCCCAAAGACGCCAGCCAAAGAATCTCCGCTGTAGCGTTCAAACTGAATCGGCATCAACTGGAGAGCGTTGGATCCGCTCTTTGTGATTCGATTGAAACCAACTACGTCAACTGAGCAGGCAGTCCCCTGCTTCACCCGGTAAAACCGTCGTGTCAACGAGTCAGATGCGGTGTCCGTGAACTGACCGAATCCAGAGGTCAGGGGGAGATTGGACGAAAGCAGGGTCCAACTGGACAAATTGGTGGATGCGTAGACGCTGATCGGAGCCGAACTTGCAGAGTAGACCGTAAATCCAAAGTCATTGCTGGCGTCCACACGGGTATCGACAAAAGAAGGCACGCCATTGTCGACATGCCCCACCTGCATGGGAACTGGATGCACCTTAAGATCAATGACCGGCGGCGTGGATGTGTAGACAAGCGAGATGCGTCGATACTGGGACTCACCCACCCCGAGTCCCCGGGCATAATCCCAGCATACCTCCGGGTAGGGACTTTCCACCGTTGACCAATTGCCCCTGCCATTCACGACGGTTCCGTTGTTGCCCACAGCATTCGTGACGCAGGTGAAGGAATAGCGGGTCGCTACTACGTTTGTAAACTGGAGCCAATTAGGGGTCTGGTTCGGCAGTAAACCAGACCAGACATCATTATTGAAACACGGTTCCTGCGACCAAACAGCCTGTGGATTGGAAATGCAGGAGCACACCTTCGTGTTGAAGGTCACCGAGGCACACACATCAGGAGATTCATGCGTGGACACAGGAATCCACGTTCCTCCAACCAGGTTGAACACCGTCCATGACTCCTTCCGCATGCCACGCCCTTGAAGGCCGAAGGTCCCAAAGCCATTCGACGCCCACGTGCCGTAATCCGCCTCATAGGAGTAAACGACTCGCCGGCCCGCCTGGACCGTAGGCGGTGTCGGCGGGGGAGGCAGAAGGAAGAGTTCCCCTCCGGAACAGATCTGCGTCGCGCGAGTTTCGACGGGGACACAGAGGAGTGCCACGAGGCAGAGCAACGATTGGAGCTTCGGCTGTAATCTTTTCATGACTTTCAGTGTACTGGATTTTACTACACTGAAACCTGTTCATGGTTTCCATTACGTCAAGTCCCTCAAATTTCCATTCCCATCATGACGCTCCAAAGCTCGCCATGCGCCTGCCCATTCTTTGGACTCTTGCCGCATGGATGATCGATTAAGAACTGCATATCAATGGATTGAAACCGAACGATCCAGGAGATGAATGCGTGCACATCAACGGACACATCGCTGGATCCCGTTCCGTTGTGACCTCTCCAAGGGCAGCACTGGGTCGACATCAGCCAGATTCCTGAACTGCCCCTTCGCCTTGCCCGTGCGTTTGCCACGAAGGGATCCAAAACAGTCCAGCGAGACCTCAGCGCTCTCGTTGAAATGGGTCTCAACGTTCGCGAAGGACGACGGGTCCGTGACCGAACGGAACTCAGATCCCGGCGGGAGAGCTCCAGGGAATGCGAGAGGACACGGAATCAGATCCGGCCCTCGCGAGGACTCCCATTGTTCGGATTCAGGATTCCCGACTGGCTCCGGGTGATACCGCGGACATTGGAGACGACGCATCGGCAAGCACTGCCAAGGTCATGGAGACTGAAGACCACCTCCCAATCGTCCCCGGGGCTCGGTGGTACCGTCGACAGGTTCCCTGCGCCCCAGCGTGTGCAGCGAAAACTCCAGCAACGGACCGAGGACAAGAGACGATCGCCAAGGCCAAGCCAAGAATACCTTATCAGCATGGATTTAAGCCTTTTGCGATGATCCAAAACCTCCCGAATCTTCACCGGGTGCCAAGCAGGTCTCATCACGGGTACACAATGCCCAATGATAAAGAACTTCCTGCCACCTACCGTCAATCTCCACACCCTGGCGGCGTGCAACTACCGGTGCGGCTTCTGCTTCGCCGGATTCGCCCAAGCCGGACGCGCCCGGATCCCGCAGCCGGAGCTCCACGAAATCCTCTCCCAGCTGGCGTCAGCGCCCAATGAACCCGGCTCTGGCCCACGAAAGGCAACCTTCGCCGGCGGAGAACCCCTACTCTCTCACACTGCGAAGCAAGACATCGAGTTCGCCTCGTCGCTGGGTCTAATCACCTCCCTCGTCACGAACGGGTCGCTTCTGACCGAGCCCATGTTGGAGTCCTTGGCGCCGCATCTGAACTGGCTGACCCTCAGCATCGATTCCCCGAACGAGGAAACGAATCGCCAGATCGGCAGGGCGAGCCACGGCTCCGCCCTCACCGCCCACGACTACCTGGCACGAATCCACAGGGCTCAAGCCCTCGGGATCAAGGTCAAGATCAACACCGTCGTCAATCGGGCCAACCTCCAGGAAGACTTTGGCCCGCTCATTCAGGAGGCGCGGCCGACCCGATGGAAGCTGTTCCAGACGACCCGCATTGAAGAGGAAAACGGACTTAACCATGCCCGCTGGATGGTGACGGACGATGAGTTCAAAAAGTTCGTTGCCCGACACGAATCCCTGGCTGGCGACGCAACCATTCTCGTGCCGGAAACCCAGGCTGAGATCTATGGCACCTACGCCATGATCGCGCCCAACGGATGTTTCTATGACAACTCCGGCGGCTCCTATGTGTACAGCCGGCCCATCACCGAGGTGGGTATCGAAACCGCATGGGCGCACATCGATTTTTCCATCGAGCGGTTCCTTCAGCGCAAAGGCAATTACGACTTCGTGACCGGTCAGGACCGCCCAGAAGCTCGACCGCGTAGGACGGCGTCTCAGCCATAACCTCCACACCACTCCAACAATCATCGAATACAACCCCTGGCTCTCACATCCGACACCGGACTCGCGTGACCTGTCGTTCTTCCGAGGAGATCCCGTCAACAAAACGAACCCGATCAACCCGGAACCAGCAACAGGTCCTTACTCTTCCCAGATGCCCATGAAAACCAGACCACCAGAACCTATACCCACGCCCCTTCCCACCTGCGGCGAGGTATTCCACTTCTTCGTGAACTCGCTCAGCCTGATCTCCTGGGGCGAAGCCCTGCACCCGGAACCCAAATCCCAGATGAGATCATCCACGGAGCAAAAGAAGCTCCATGATCAGCTCAGGGATTGGGCGACCGAGGCCGACGGTAAGGTCCCCACCCGAACGGACTTTGAATCGTTCCTCTCCGAGGTTGTGACCGACCTGCGCCAGTCCCAGGAACTGAACGAGATCCTCCAGTGGACATGGAGTACGATTCTCAGCCGACACGTAAAGCTGGTCCGGGAGAATGCCGCGTTCCTGCCCCGGCACGAGACGCGCAACTGGTATGGAGCCTACACCGCACAAGTACATCTGGTCGAACTCTGGGAGCTCCAACAACTCCTGCGACGAATCTGTCCAACCGGCGGCCCAACTATCAACCAACCGTTGGGGTCGTTGCTCAAGGCTGCCTGGCCACCGCCGCACCATCAGAAGGCCACTCCAAAGCACCCGCTCTTCCAACGATGCTGGCAATTCTATTCAAAGGAGAACCAGGGCCAACTCTTCCAGCAGATCGACTCCGCCACTCGGAAAGCGTGGGATTCTGGGGCCTCTCGACCGAACCTGGCCACACTGGCTCGTCGCCTGAAGGATCCGGATCAAAAGCTCGCGTTGGTGCTTAATCTAGCCCTGGCAGGACTGATTGAGGATCTCGTGTCAGCCCTCGCCCCATGTCTTTCCAAGGACAAGGGGCCAAGGATTCGTCAGATCCTGATCGGCCAGGCTGAGGTCCTCGATGAAGTCGCTTCGCCTACCGAGCATGTTCTCGAACAGGCCCAACTGCTCAGCGTTGACCACCACCTGCAAATGCTGAATGGCTGGATCGCGCAGATCCTTGATCTTGCCTCGGCGATTCCGAAGCAGGGCGAAGATGCACTGGACATCCGGGTCGCCCGATTGCGCGATCTGAACGACTACGAGTCCGTAGCAGCCGGAAGCCCACCACCACCGCCGTTCACGAAGTTCATCGATGCCGTGCGCCAACTGCGCAATGCTACCCAACTCCACAATTTGGTCTCGGACGACACTGTCATCGAATCTGAGTTGTCCCGCTTGAACGAGGTTGAGCCTCGCTACGCTGAGGCCCTTCAGGGCGTCCTGCTCACCCTCCAGGCCAGACTGGAGCTCCATCGCGCTCCTCACTCCAAGGAATCGCTCACACGAGCCTTGCGGACCTATCAACGAGCCGTCTTCCATTCCCGGTACGCCACCGGAACCTATATGGTGGGAACACTCCGGGAAGCCATGGGACTGGCCGCATGGATGCATCGGCGGGATCTCGGGGAGGGATCGATCCGACCCTGGCTTAAGAACTCACTCGAGTTCTGGGATCTTCTCGAGATCGACAGCTCCTACGACCACGAGAATCTGGATCAAAGGATCGAAAAGGTGGAGTCGTGGTTTAAAGACCGCCTGAGCACCCCCCTCCGGGAAGCCCTGACGTCCGCCTTGGGGGATGTGGGTCTCAACCAGGTGGGCCTGACCGCACCGTTCATCGTCGGGGATGAGGAGCATCGTGCACGTCTCGCGGCTTCCCCGGTCGATCGACGCCAGAAACAGCCCTTGAAGACCACGCTCATTGGCCGGGAGCAATCCCCCCTGATGGAAGCCATTGACCGCGGTCAACTGGACCGCGCGAAGGAGTTCGTCGCCGAGGGCGCCGACCTCAACTTCATCAACTCCACTGGCGACACCTGTATCACGAAGGCGTTCGCGAAGGACGCCTATGACCTCGTGCTGGACATCCTCCGTCGGGCAGAGAACCCGATCCGACGGGAAACCCTGGTTCGACGGACCGAGAAGCGACGCATCAGCGGCCTCGAGCAGACGTTGAAGCACGGTCAGGTCGAGATCCTCCGCGAGCTTGGGCGCGAGCGGTCTGGACTCGGCCCCATCCTGAATCTCTCGGAGGAACGGGTCCTCGATCAGACGCCGCTGTACTACACCATCGCGTGCCTCGTGCGCACCCGGATGTCACCCCTGGAGTACCTGTCGTCCGACGAGGCCCTTGGACGTTGGATCGATCCGTCCAAGCCGCTCTCGCCGCAGGCGGAGGCGTGGTACCGGAGGGAGATTGCTCCCGATTTCAACCCGGAGGGCCTCCTCGCCTGCATCCGGTACCTGGTCGAAGACCGAAAGGTCAACCTGGAGGCCCTGAACATAAACGGTCACACGGCGCTCACCCATTCCGTCGAGCGCGGGCTTCGGGACGTCGTTGAAATCCTATTGAAAGCGGGCGCAAACGTGGGGCACGCCTGCGAAGGCGGCGAGACAGCCCTCGCCTGGGCGGTTCGTACGAAGAACGTCGACCTTTGTCGTCTACTTCTCGACTACGGAGCCAGTCCCTTGCACGTCGTCGCCTGCCTCGGTCGGCCTATCTGGGCCATGGAGATGCCGGAGGCGCTTCGTCAGCTGATTCCCATCCGCAGGGCCGCCTGAGTCGGTGACTTCGCCCTGCGGTCGCTCGACGCGCCCGGTTCCAGGGCACCGGCTCGCGTGTCTCCCCGCCCCTTGCCTCCGGGATCAATCGCATCCCGGAGCAAGACCATTTCCCGGAATGCCCTCTCGACCGAGTTCGCAGCCTTGGCCTACGTTTCTCAGGCAGTCCCTGAGCCGCAACTCCCTATGTCCCCGGAACGTTGGAAAACCATCGGTGTCTCCCAGTTTGCCTGGGAGATGGAAGCGCTGGCTTTCCTCAGGGAGAAGTTGCCGGACCGGGATCCCTACCGGGTCTGGTCCAACTTCGAGTTCATTGCCGACGATGGCTCCATCAACGAGGTGGACGCCCTCATCTTCACCCCGATGGGCCTGTTCCTCGTCGAGATCAAGAGCCGGCCTGGCGAGGTCACGGGCAACGACCATACCTGGACCTGGCGGACCGACGGGAAACTCCATACGCAGGACAGCCCCTTGAAGGGCGCGAACTGGAAGGCCCGGAAACTCGCCTCCCTCCTCAAACGCCAGAAGCACTTCGGCAAGGTCCGGCTTCCGTTCCTGGAACCCGTCGTCTTCTGCTCGTCCTCCAACGTCTCCCTCCGCCTTCCGCCCGGTTCCCGCCGCGGCGTGTTTGATCGCTCCGGCATCATCGACGCCCTCATGAGCCGCGTCGGGCTGCTTTCGGATCGGGTTCCCGACGAACGGATGGGACAGGCAACCGCGGCGGCGCTCGTGAAGTCGATGGCAGCCCTTGGCATCCACAAGCCGCAACTGTCCCGGCGCGTCGGTGACTTCGAACTCGAGCGCCTCCTCCAGGAAAGCGCCACCGGTCTCTATCAGGATTGGGTCGCCCACCATGTCGCCCTCCCCAAGACCCGCCGGGTCGTCCGGGTCTATCCCAAGGCCGACTACCTCTCGTCCGAGGAAGCCCAACAAGCCCAGCGGCTGTGCGAACGCGAGTTCTCCGCCCTCCAGGGTCTGACCCAACCCGGCATCGCCCTCGCCGAGTCCTATACCAATTCCGATCTCGGCCCAGCCATCGTCTTCCGGCTGCCTCCCGAGGCGCAGCGGCTCGACCATTACCTCGCCCAGCGAGGCAACCAACTGTCGGTGGACGTCCGGCTCAGCTTCGCGCGCCAACTGGCCGAGGCGCTCCAGTACGCTCATTCCCGCAAGGTCGTCCACGGCGCACTCAGCCCCCAGAGCATCTACGTCCTCGACCCCGAGGCCCCGGTCCCCGTCATCCAGATCTTCAACTGGCAGCTTCACCGCAAGGGTCGCCACACCGGCACACGCGGCGGCACCCACATCACGGCGACCCTCCATGCCGAACAACTCCGGGAGGACGCCTCCATCGTCTATCTCGCCCCCGAGGTTCAGTCCGGCAATGCCGAGTCCGAGGAAGCGCAGGACATCTTCGCTCTCGGGGCCGTCACCTGGTTCCTCTTCACCGGCCAACCGCCGGCCGCCACCGGCCTCGAACTCCTCCGCACCTCCGAAAGCCATGGCGGCCTCGACCTCGGCACCGTCATGGATGCCCCGGCCGATTCCCTCCGCACCCTCATCCGGAGCTGCACCTCCCCCGACCGCCTGGGACGGCCGGATTCCATGTCCGACTTCCTCCATGAGCTCAATCTCGTGGAGGCCGAGCTCACCACCCCGGACGAGGAAGCCCGGCAGAATCCCCTCGAAGCAAAACCCGGCGACCGGCTCCTCGGCGGACTTGAGGTCGTCGAACGTCTCGGGCGCGGCTCGACCGCCGTGGCACTGCTCGTTCGCAAGGACGGCGAGGAACGCGTCCTCAAGATCGCCAATCAGCCCGAGAACAACGAACGCATCCATGCGGAGTTCGAGGCCCTCTCCCGTCTCCAGCACCCCGGCATCGTCCGCGTCCATCGCCTCCACGAGATCCCGCCCCGCACCGGTTTCCTCATGGACCGGGCCGGCACCGAGACCCTCGCCAGCCGGATCCGGTCCGACGGCCGGCTCCACCTCGACCTCCTCGAACGTTTCGGCATCGACCTCCTCGAGGCCGTCGCCGAACTCGAAAGGAACGGCATCGCCCACAAGGACATCAAACCCGAGAACATCGGCATCCGGAAGCGCGGCAAGTCCGACGAACTGCACCTGGTCCTGTTCGACTTCTCCCTGACCGCCGCACCGGCCGACAACATCCGCTGTGGCACCCCGCCCTACCTCGATCCCTTCCTCGTGGATCGTCGTCGCAGCCGCTGGGACCTATCCGCCGAGCGGTTCTCCGCTGCGGTCACCCTCCATGAGATGGCCACGGGCACCCTTCCCCGATGGGGCGACGGCGTGAGTGCCCCGGCCGCCATCCCGGACGAAGTCTCGCTCGACGCCGAACGATTCGATCCCGCCCTCCGCGAACGCCTCACGGCCTTCTTCCAGCGCGCCCTTCGGCGGGATGCCGTCCTCCGCTTCCCGAGCACCGCCGAGATGCTCGACGCGTGGCGCGAAGCCTTCGCCCAGGCGGACCAGCCCGCTTCGGGCTCCGAACAGCCCAGCGTCAGCGCGCGCCTCGAACTGCTCAAGGCCGCCTCCCTCCAGACCCAGTTGGTCGAACTCGGGCTCAGCACCCGGGCCGCCAACGCCATGGACCGCCTCAACGCCATCACCGTCGCGGACCTCCTCCGGGTCAATCCCTGGTCCCTCAACGGCCTGCCCGGCGTCGGCAAGAAAACCATCCGCGAACTCAGCGAGCTCCAGTCCGCGCTCCGACGTCTCTTCCCAGCTCCCGGAACCCACACGACCGTTGCCCCGGCCGAACCCGATGCCCCCACCCCGCCGGGCACCCTCTCCCTCGACCAGGTCCTGCACCAACTGCGCCGCGCCGGCGGGCGCACCACCGGCGACTCGGACCGTTCCCTCATCCTCTGCCTCCTCGGACTCCCCTCCGGCATCCGTCAGGAACCCCTCTCCTGGCCCAGCCAGACCGAGGTCGCCCTCGAAGCCGGGCTCTCCCGCCAACGCGTGAGCCAGGCCATCACCGGTGCCCGGAAACGCTGGCGCAAGTTCTCCGGCATCACCGAACTCCGCGACGTCCTCGCCGAACTCCTCCTCGTCGAGGGAGGCGCCATGACCGTCGACGAGGTGGCAGACGCCCTCGCCGCCACCCGCGGCACTTCCCTTCCTGAAGCCGATCGACGCCCAACGGGCCTCGCCGTGGCCCGGGCCCTCGTCGAGGCCGAATCCGAGGAGGAACGCCCGCGCTTCGCCGAGTCCCGCAGCCACGGCAGGGTCCTCCTCACCCGCAGCCCCGAACTCGCCGAGTACGTGTTCCGCCTGGGCAGCAAGGCCGACGAACTGGCCCGCCTCGATCCCCTCGCCCCACCCGCCCGCGTCATCGAGACCCTTCGCTCCGTCCCGCCCCCGGAAGGCATCGCTCCACTCTCCGACGCCCGCCTCGTGCGCATCGCCGTACGCGTCTCCAACGAGGCAGCCCTCTCCTCCCGCATGGAGGTGTATCCCCGCGGCATGGACGCCGCCCGCGCCGTCCGCCTCGCCGCCGGTGCCCTCCTCGGCACCGCCGACCTCTCCCCCGAGGACGTCCAGCAACGCGTCACCAGCCGCTATCCCGACGCCGCCCCCGTTCCTCCCCGCCCCGAACTCGAACGTCTCCTCGACGACGCCGGAACCCGCCTCCGCTGGGATCCCGCCGCCGCGGACGGCCGCGGTGCCTTCCGCCAGGAACGCGCCGACCGCATCACCCTCGGGTCCACCGCGCCGGTCCTTCGCGGCACCTCAACCACGCTCCCTGCTCCGTCCATCGACCTCGACGAAGGCCTCCTCTTCGACCAACGCCTCCAACGCGCCCTCCAGCAGCAATCGTCCCTCCTCCTGTTCACCGAACTCGAACACTACCTCGACGTCCGACGACGCCTCGCAGCCCGCTTCAACGCCCGGTGCATCGACCTCGACTCCGCCCTCCTCGACGCCCTCCGCCTCGAATGCAAGTCCCGCAACGTCCAATGGCAGAACGTCCTCACCGCCGATGAACAGGGCCCCTCCGCGCCCAACTGGATCAAGCTCCAGCAACTCGTCGCCGCCGCCCTGAACCGCGTCCGCGCCGACCTCCTCGCCACCCCGGGCCTCCTCCTCCTCGCCAACGTCGGACTGCTCGGCCGCTACCAACGGCTCGACTTCCTCTCCCAGTTGCTCGAATCCGTCCCCAGCCACTCCCCACGCCCGGACGCCCTTTGGATCCTCGTCCCGTCCGACCGCCAGAAACTCCTTCCCACCCTCCACGGCGAAGCCGTCCCCATCCCTCCCACCGGCCTCTGCCGCGTGCCCGATGCGTGGATGGCGGACCCCGTGAATCTCCCTACAGATCCCGCTTTGCGGCAGCGCTGATTCCGATACCTTTAAGAGCACGAAACCCAGCCGGACGCCCATGGAGAACCTAGACATAAGTCCCGAGCCAGTCCCCGTACAGATCGCAATTCAAGGTGGAGGAGCCAAATTGATGGCCCTCATCGCGGCCTTGGAAGCTCTCTGTGATCTGGAGAGACACGGGTTGATCCGCATCCATCGCATGGCTGGGACTTCTGCCGGTGCCCTCGCGGCCGCGTTCTACGCGCGGGGAATGACGGATCCAAAGGCGGACCCGGATCGCCCCCGAGCGAACCGTCTGGAGGACCTCGAATCCTTCCTGCGGGGACTCAAGGACCAGCTGGCTGGCGAACGAGGACGCAAGCTGGCCAAGGAATTTCGCTGCCCACTCTACGCAATCCCGTACCGCGCCCTGCGCTTCTGGTTCGCAGGGCGTCCCCTCTGGCGGGACCGTGAACTGCAGAAATGGCTCTACCAGGAATTCGGGCAACTGAGTTTCGCAAAACTCAACCTGCCGGTTTCCGTCGTCACCACGGTCCTTGGCGCCGCGCGTCATGAGATAAGGGAAAAGGCCTCTCCCATCGCCCAGGCACTGCTGGACTCAGCCGGCCTACCGTTCCTGTTCCGGAACTGGACTGGCTCCGGCGAGGTCTTCGTTGATGGCGGCCTCTGCAACAACCTTCCGGTCCAGTGCCTCCTTCAAGACCGCGACACCTTCGAATCCTCCCTTCAACTGCCGCCCAACCAACGACTCGTCACCTTCGCCATCTCCTTTGAGCAGGAATTCAAGGAGGCTCCGCGAAGCGCCCTCCAGTTCGCCAAGGGGCTTCTCCTCGCCCCCATTGATGACTCCGTAATCCGCGCCCGAGCCGCGCTGGGAGACCCCAATCTGGTGCTCTGCTTGGAAACCAGCCTGAAGACCTTTGACTTCAGCAAGGCCTTCTCCAAGGACTACGTCGGAACCGAGGGAGACAAGAATTCCGGCACCGAGTATCGCAGCCTGAAACAGCAGACGTCCAAATTCGTCCACGCGCTCACAGCGCGCGAGCGGTTGCGTATGACTCAGCGCGCCAACACCAACCTCAATCCAAGCTACTGGACCGAACCCGATCATCGGCTCCAAGTTGTCATGGAAACCGTCTTCAAGTCCTACCTGCGGCACCATTCCAGTACATCGATCAGGCTCATCGAGTTTCGCTACGAGATCATCGCTTGGGCTCTCCTGGATCCAAAACTACCATGCGTCGAAACGGTCCGCTGCCGCTTCGCCGCCGTTTCGGCCCCGATCTATGCCAGTTCCACCTTCTTCGAAGTTGGCAGTTCCAATGAGCACTTCTCCCAGACTACCGTACTGGTGACCGCCGGTGATGGAGCACCCGTCGGGCACACGGTGCTCCCGCTCCGGAACCCGGCCAAACCGGAGCACCGCGGAGTCCTCGTCAACTATCTGACTCCGCTGCAAGTCGGCGCCGGGGAATACACCGAGATCATCACGGATAAAGCTCCCAAGACCTTGGAATACTTCTCGAAACTGAACTTCAACTTGGAACAGCGCTTTGACGTCGAGAACGCGATCATTGAGGTGCTGGTCCATGTCCCCTTAAGAGCTCCGAAGCACAAGTTGACCTTTTGCACATCGGCAGAGGACGGTCGATACGGCAGACCTATGCCAGAGGATCGGATCACGGTGCTTCGGGGAAACCGAATCGAGGAATTAGCGCAAACTTCCTCGATCGGCTGGACTAACGCCGGCCGCCCAATCCGAGAAATCAGGGCTGAAATCGCCGTCTCGGGTCCCGCAGGAGCTCCAACACCGCACCGATGAATACAGGGGGCGAGGAACTGTCTCGGTTTGGACCGCATGCCTCTTCCCGCCAACTCCGAGAAGAACAATATACGTGTTTGTTAAATCTTTGAACCGCCAATCATGACGGCGGAACTTATTAGCCACGCCACCTCTCTTCAAGCCCGATTTCCGAGATTTTCAATGTCGTCAGCCCTTACCAAATCCTCCTCCCTCCTCACCGACCTCCAGCGCCTCCTCAAGCGACTTGAGGACGACCTCCGTTCCCGCTCCGACTCGGATCCAGCCATCGCCGCCCGGCTCAAGGCCCAGTACGAAGCCGCCCGCAAGTCCGGCCGCACCGCCGCCGCCTACGGCCCCTGGCGGGACGAACGCGTCACCCAGTCCGCCGTCGGTTGGCTCCTCGCCTGCGTGTTCCTCCGCTTCCTCGAGGACAACGATTTCCTCGACGCCCCGCTCCTCTCCGGACCCGGCCCACGCCTCGCCCTCGCCCGCGACCCCCACGAGGCGTACTTCCGCACCCACCCACTCCACTCGGATCGGGACTACCTCGAACACACCTTCCGATCCCTCGCCGCCCTCCCCACCCTCGGGCCACTCCTCGGCGAACGCCACAACCCACTCTGGCAGATCACTCCCTCCGGCGACATGGCCGCCGCCCTCCTCGCCTTCTTCCAGAAGGTCGATCCGGACTCCGGCCACCTCGTCCACGATTTCACGGATCCCGACGCCGACACCCGCTTCCTCGGCGACCTCTACCAGGACCTTTCCGAATCCGCCCGCAAACGCTTCGCCCTGCTCCAGACCCCCGACTTCGTCCAGGAGTTCATCCTCGACCGCACCCTCGAACCCGCCATCGCCGCCTTCGGCCTCGCGGGCCTGCGCCTGATCGATCCCACCGCCGGCTCCGGCCACTTCCTCCTCGGGGCCTTCCACCGGATCCTCGAACGCTGGCGTCGCGAGGAACCCGGCACCCCCATCCGCGACCTCGCCCAACGCACCCTCGACTCCGTCTTCGGCGTCGACCTCAACCCCTTCGCCGTCGCCATCGCCCGCTTCCGGCTTCTGCTCGCGACGCTGCGCGCCTGCGACATCGCGAAACTCCGCCATGCCCCCGCCTTCCGCATCCACCTCGCCACCGGCGACGCCCTGCTCCATGGCCGCCGCTTCCGCCAGTACGAAGCGGATGCCGCGGGACAACGGACCTTCGATACCGGCGAGGACGCCTTCCGCGACGAACTGAAACACCACTTCGAAGTCGAGGACCCCGACGCCCTCCACCGCATCCTCGGCCAGCAATACCACGCCGTCGTCGGAAACCCGCCCTACATCGCCGTCCAGGACCGCGCCCTCAAGGCCGCCTACAAGGACCGCTACCCGTCCTGTGCCGGCAAATGGGTCCTCGTCGTCCCCTTCCTCGAACGCTTCTTCGACCTCACCCTCAAGCCAGACCCCACCTCCCGCCAACCCGCCGGCTTCATGGGCCAGATCACCGGAAACAACTTCATGAAGCGGGAATTCGGAAAGACCCTCATCGAGAAGTTCCTCCCGAAATGGGACCTCACCCACGTCATCGACAACTCCGGTGCCTATATCCCCGGTCACGGCACCCCTACTGTCCTCCTCTTCGGCCGCAATCAACCGCCCGTCTCCCCCACCATCCGCACCGTCCTCGGCATCCGCGGCGAACCTTCCACCCCGGCCAACCCAGCCCTCGGCTTCGTCTGGCAAGCCATCCTCGATCAGGTCGACCAACCCGGCTCCTCCAGCGAATGGGTCAGCGCCTCCGACTCCGATCGCTCCAAATTCCACAAACACCCCTGGTCCATCGGCGGCGGCGGCGCGGCGGAATTGAAGGAGTTGTTGGAGGAATCGTGCCAGACTTCATTGGTACAGGCCTCTACCGAGATTGGGATTTCGTCAGTCACGGGAGAAGACGACCTCTACGTGTTTCCAGCTCGGCGGGATATCCGTCGCCTGAGGATTGAGCAGTCGCAACCGCTTGCTACGGGTGACCTCGTGCGGGACTGGATGCTTCCCGAGCTACCTGAGGCGCTTTGGGTCTACGACCATCTGCTTGGCCTCTTGTCCCTCGACACCGTTCCACTGACCAAACAGTTCCTTTGGTCATTTCGCGCGGCAATATCCCGCCGGAAGAGGTTTGGCACGCCGATGATCGCCCGAGGACTGGCTTGGTATGAATGGCAGGAACTATATGCTGCAAAATTCAAACTACCTCTCACCATTACTTGGGGCGAAGTCGCCACCCACAACCACTTCGTCCTCGACCGAGGAGGCAAGGTGTTCAAGCAGACCGCTCCCGTCATCAAGCTGAAGCCCGAGGCCACCGAGGCCGACCACATCCGACTCCTCGGCACCCTCAACAGCTCCTCGGCTTGCTTCTGGTTGAAGCAGGTGTGCCACAACAAAGGCAGCACCGTGGACGAACATGGGGCCCGACAGCGTACAGCGCCCTTCGAAGACTTCTTCGCACTCAACGCCACAAAGGTCGCCAACCTCCCCATTCCGTCCCAACAACCGACGCACCTGCCAGCGCGACTGGTCGCCAGTGCCGAGGCGCAGCAGAAGCAGTCCCCCGGGGCCATCCTGGACGCCTGGGCGGGAGTGGCGGGTGGGGATCTGCGGGCGTTGTTGGCGTCGGGTCGCGACGCCTGGCATCGGGCCCGACGCCAGAGCATCGCCTGGCAGGAGGAACTGGACTGGCAGGTCTATGAGTCGTTCCAGCTGATCGCGTCCTCGGACGCCCTGAGCCTGCCGGAGGGTTCGGAGGAGATTCCCGTGGAGGGGCTGGAGCTGGGCCAGCGCGCCTTCGAGATCGTCCTCGCGCGCCGGATGGCCGCCGGCGAGGTGCAGTCCACGTGGTTCGAGCGGCACGGCTCGGTCCCCATCACCGAACCTCCGTCGCACTGGCCCGCCGCCTACCGGGCCCGCGTCGAGCGCCGGATCCAGCGCATCGCCGACGATGCCAACATCCGCCTCATCGAGCAGCCCGAGTACAAGCGCCGCTGGAACACCGAGCCATGGGACTCCCAGCGGGAGAAGGCCGGAGCCGCGTGGCTGTTGGCCCGACTGGAAGGCTTCTTCTTCGAGGGCCAGCGCGTGTGCGAGCTGCGCGACGGCTTCAACCCGGTCCATCCCGGGTTCCCCGCTGCCAGCGGCCCCGCCCTCGTCTCGGTCACCCAGCTCGCCGACGTCGCCGCCCAGGACGCCGCCTTCATGACCGTTGCCGGCATCCACACCGACGCACCCGGGTTCTCGGTGCCCAAGCTCGTCCGCAGCCTGGTCGAGGCGGAGTCCGCGCCCATCCTGCCGGTGCAGCGTTACAAGGAGAGCGGCCTGCGGAACCGTCGCGTCTGGGAGGAGGTCTGGGATCTCCAGCGCCGCGAGGACGCCATCGACGAGGCGGAGGGCGTCGATGCCCCGGGCATCAGCCCCATCGAGAACGAGGCCCGACGGACCCGGGCGAAGGATCGCAAGGCCCGGGAGATCGGCGACATCCCGGTTCCGCCGAAGTATTCCCAGAAGGACTTCAAGGCCGGCAGCGTGTGGAGCCTCCGGGGCAAGCTCGATGTCCCGAAGGAACGCTGGGTGAGCTTCCCCGGCGCCGAAAAGGACACCGACCCGGGCCTGGTCATCGCCTGGGCCGGGTGGAACCACCTCCAGCAGGCCCAGGCACTGGCCGCCTACCTGGAGGACCTCAAGGCCGCCGGTGCCCCCGAGTCCCAGCAACTCCTGCTCCTCGCTGGCCTCGGCCAGCTCATCCCCTGGCTCCGCCAGTGGCACAACGAACTCGACCCCGCCCTCGGCCTCCGCCTCGGCGACTACTTCCAGAGCTACCTCGAAGACGAACTCCGCCGCCTCGGCCGCACCCAGGCGGAACTGCAGGGGATCGCGTATGGAACCCAAGTCGATCCAATGGTGCTTTGACACGGGCCGCTACTCTGAAGTGCTGGCCTGGCCAGCGCCATCGGCCCCGTCGGACCCCGGGTTCAGCGAACGCCACGAGTACATCACCCGCGCACTCATCGAGCAGGGTCGGTTTGATGAGGCGGTCGGGCACGCCGAGCAGGCGGTGTCGCAGATGCCGGAGGATTCCGGAGGACGTTGCTGTATCCTGCTGATCGCAACCTTTGTTCAGATCTCGCGTGCCCCGCAGGCTGGCGTGAGCGAACGGTTCAACCGGCTTATCGCTACGC
Organism: Verrucomicrobiales bacterium; assembly: GCA_027489875.1. GTDB lineage: Bacteria > Verrucomicrobiota > Verrucomicrobiia > Limisphaerales > UBA9464 > UBA6176. The sequence goes on along the minus strand of JAIXZE010000093.1, from coordinate 56,694 downwards.
TCGCGGGGCTGGGAGATCCTCGTTGGGAGGCGCACTCGCTACGTTGGGCTGGGCGCCGGATCCTGTGGGAGGTGTCCTTCCAGCAACGCTCGTTGAGGGACATTGCCCCTGCCTACCAGCTCTGTACCCGTGCCGTGGAACTGCTTCGCGCCGCGGGAAGACCGTTGGAGGCACTCGCTGAGTCAAGCTGGCTTGCCGATCGCCGATTCACGATGGGGCGTGCGACTCCGGCGGAATCGAAGGCTGAATGGCAGGCCATCCTCGGGGAGGCGACGAAACTGCCGTGGCCACCCACCATCGCACGCTGTCACCTCGCCCTCGCGGACCTCGCCCTGGAAGACCACCTGCGCAGCGTGAGTCTGGTGGACGAGGAGTTCGTGCTGAGATGCCACGATGCAGCGGTGTGTGAGTATGAAAGGGCGAGCATCGTGGCTCCGCAGGCGACAGTTCTCGCCAAACGCGGAAGGATTCTGCACCGCTACGGCCACATCCAGGCAGCGGCAGATCTTCGTGCCGCTGCCGAGGGCCATGAGGCGGTTGGCAGATTTGCGCAGGCGGACGTACTCTGGCGGGAACTTTGCTCGTGGCACGAACATCGGGGACGCCTCGATGAGGTGCAGGCGATTGATGAACGGCTTGAGCGTCGGAACTCCCAGCACGACCAGATCTCGGCAGGGGCCGCGGCTGTCCGGGCTGCGCACCGGGCATTCACAACCGGCGACCTGGCAAAAGCCTCGGAGGCGGCACAGTCCCACGCGGGTTCAGCGCTGACACCCGGCGCGATGGCCCTGCTCCTCCAGCAACAGACACAGGCTGCACTCGCGAGGAACGATCGGGCAGCCGCCGCCGGTTTCGCGCGACACGCTCTGGAGCTTCTTCGACCAATGGCGCCTTGCACATCGCTCGGCGAAACATACGCCGCGCTCGCGATGACCGAACACGACCCAGAGGTCATCCGGGCACTGGTGGGCCAGGCCGCCGAAGCGGACCTGGAGTCCGATCAACCCATCCAGGCGGCCCGCCGCCTGAACGAGCTGGCGAAATGGTTCGGGACGCTCCTTCTCGCGTCCTTCGCCGACGATCTTTACCTGGAGGCTCAACAGTCGCTGGATCGTGCAACGCAGATCCTCGGCGACGATCCTTCCACCGCCGCGACCGACATCCACGTAGGGATCCTCCAAACACGCGCGGTTCTCGCACAGGCACGGGGAGATCTCGCTGGGGCTCAATCATGGCTCCTCCATGCGACCAAGCTGTCCCTGTCGTGCGGCGGCAACGTGAATGCTGCGTTTAGCTACGGATATCGCGGTTTCGTCGTCCTTGTCTGCGCACGGGCAAACAGGAAGCCGGGAACCTTCATGGAGGCGGCATGCCTCATGGTGTCGGCAAGGGATCTCTTCCGGAAGCAGGGGCTCCTCGGCGAGGATTTCCGCGTCACCCGTCTGGCAGGCTCCATTTGCCGGGAGGGCGGGAAGCGTGCAGGGGACGACCTCCGGGAAACCATGTACGTGGCCGCCGAGCAACTCCTCGAAGAAGCGGCCGGGTTGGCGCAGCGGCTTCGGCTTGGTCGTCGGGATACCGACCTGCTCTGCCGGCAGCAAAGCCAGGAGGATTTCTCCAAAACCATACAACAGTTCCTCCAGGAAGGGTTCCTGTTTGCAGCCCTCGTCCGGGAAAATCCCGTAAACGCCTGGACCTGGTTGCAGAGGATGAAGGCCCTGGGCCTGCTCCACCGACTCGCGGATAGCTCAAGTAACCTGCCCACCCCTGAGTCGGTTCCTCCAGAACTCCAGGCTGAAGAGCAACACCTCATCCGGCAGCGGGATCAGATTCCCAGAAACACCCCATCCAGCCTTCTTCAGTGGCACAAGCTCTCCTCCCAACTCGAAAAAACCTGGGAGAAGATCTCGAAGGTTCCGGGTGCCTCGGTGTATGCGGCCCTCCGGCGCGGATTGCCCGTATCCCGGACCGACTGGCGCACAGCAATCGAACGACAGGCAGGTCTGGCACTCCCAGACTCACGCCCGCTCGTCGCCGTGCACTACTACTGGCCGAGCAACGACCCGGGGGATCCGATCATGCTGATCGAGCGGAGTGACTCCCCGGAGATCCATATCAGACACCTGCCCAATCTCCGCGAACCGGTGGAGAGCTTCCTGGCCATGGCCTTTCCTCCCGGGCAACGGAGCGCCGTGCGGAAGACGAGCGAGTCGTATGGGGGAGACCAGGCTTGGGCCGAGTTCTTCAAGGGGCTGATCGAGCCCCTGGGATCCTTGACCCGACCGGACGAGACTCTCCTGCTTTTTCCCCACGGACCCCTGCATGCGTGGCCGTTTCATGCCCTGTGGCTGGACGGAATGCCGCTCGGCGAACGGAACCCGGTGTGCACGGCTCCCAACGCCACCATCATGATGCACGGCTGGGAACGTGGGTTGGGAGAGTCCTCCATCCACACGCCGCCGCCATCGCTGATCCTGGTTCCCAACTACCAAGGGACCGGGTTTGTTGATCTTCCCCACGCCGCGACCGAGGCCGGGCACGTGGGCAATCTTCTCGGAGTAAAGCCATCGAACGGACTCGAACTGGAACGTGGCGAGCTGATGCAAATCGTCTCAGGCGCGGAGTACCTCCACTTTGTCGGACACGCCACCGAGTTTCCCTCGGGATGGGACAGTGGACTGGAGCTGGGTGCCGGAGTCCAACTGACGGCGCTGGACCTTGTGCGGCAATCACTGCAAGCACGACTGGTAACCCTCTCCGGCTGTCGGACATCACGTCATCGGGGTTCCGTGGGAGACGAACTCGTCGGCTTGGTTCCATCCCTTCTTCAGGCCGGGGCCTCGGCGGTGCTGGCCTCCAACTGGGAAGTCCGCGACGAACCCGGGACCCTGTTCATGCGGGCGTTCTATACCCACCTCCTCGGCTCGCCGCCCGGCACACTGGCATCCGCATTTCAGGCAGCGATCCGCAACGTCCGCCAAACTTTCCCCTCCCTCGCCGATTGGGCGGCGTTTACCCTTCACGGCAACTGGCGATGAGCACCACCCAATCAACCCCACCGACACCCCCCGTAGAGCTGTTTCGGGAAGCTCTGGAACTCGACCAAGCCGAGTGGGCGCTTGCGGCACAGGAGAGGGGTGCCGATACGAAACTTTCGGATGGCCTGACGATCTGGGGCCATTCGAACGAACTCGTATTGCTGAAAGCCTCATCCAGCAGGCACCGGCAGGAATCTGGACGTTGGCGGTCTCAGGTCTCACTCCGTCTCGAAGCTATTCCCCACCCAGCATGCCACTTCATCTGGGTACGCTTGGAGTTGGTCCTCGATCGGAACCCCAATCTCATCATCCACAGGATTGCGCCGCTCAAGAGTGGGAAAAGGCAGTTCAAATTGAGCTCCGGAACTCAGCCCAAGCTCGACGCCAAGCTCGGTCCCGCAGGCCTCTCCTTCAATGGCTCGACCTCCACCGAACAGACCATCGAGTACGACTCGATTGTGGGATCGAAACTCAGCAACAAGGCGTTCTGGACCTTTGCACGGAACCCGGAGGACAAGGCACCCCTGTCGTTCGACACGATGCTCGAACTGGATGTCGAATACCTGCCGGAGAACTACGACTACCTGACAGCCGTCGTGAATCTCTCCGCCCGCATCGCTTTCCACAACGTCATCGGCTCCATCCCCATGATTGGCCGACGCACCGATCAGACCCAGCGATTGGTGGAGTTGGATCGGCCAGCGTAAGCCGGCCCAAGGCGGCTTCGCCAAGAGAGGCACTTCAGCAATCAGGAACCTCAAGCCTTGGCCGCCATACGTGACTTGCCTCCACCAATCACCGCCGGCAGCCGGCGGACAGGCTTGGACGACAGGGCATTGATCAAGGACATCGCACTCTTGCGGGCCCACGGCCGGATCAAGGAGCCCGGCATGGACGATAAAGGCGAGTCTGTCCCGACGGAGCGACCGGCGCCCTGCGGAGCCTTCGAGTTCGTACCCTTCATACAGGGGATCGTAGGCCGACACCGATTGGGAACACAAAGCCGGAACAGCGTTGTCGGGTTCCCTGGAACGGGTGGATGGATCTGCTCCTCCCCACACGGCCTTGCTTCAGGACGGGGACCGGGATCGGACCCAGGGAGCTTCGACAACTTCCAGCCCCAGATTGGCAGGATGCGAGCGTGGTCAGGCTAAGCCAGTTCTTCTCGCCCCTTCCCGGTACCACCCGACGCCACTGCTTCGCGGATACGATCAAGTGTATCGAGCCTGTCGTCCACGTCCTCACCCAGTTGGATCAACGCCTCCCGGTGCTGGGAGGTTGCCTGATAGAGAGCTTCTACTGCGGCTATTGGCGCGAGAATCTCCCCAGCATCTCGAAGTTCCTGCTTCGATGGCAAGGAACCCATTCGCTCCAGAATCCCACGTAACAGTGTCGCGACACCCCCTGCAGTGCGCAGCAGTTCACCGCCGATATCTGACTGCCATGAGCCTTTAAAGCTCGTCGTCCAGGTGCATGCCTCATTCTCGTAGGGGCGCCCCGTGGGCGGGTGGTTCTTGAAATGCTGAAGGATCCGCCTTGCGACCTCTTGGCAAAGTTCCAGTTCAGCCTCCTTGTCCATCAACATGCTCGTGTCGGAGGATTTTGACACCTCCCGCTGGCGACGCTTGCGCTGCTCATGGAAGACGAGATCTCTCAGGGCGAAGACGGAATTGGTCTGTTTGAGCATGGCTTGCAAGACGGAGCCCCGTTCCTTGCCCCCGCGCGTTCCCATCAAATGCTCGTACAGGCGGATCAGCGAGTGTGCCAGTCCAGTGTCCTCCTTCACGCTGCCACGGCGGAGGACCCGTTCCTCCCACCAATCCAACAGATCCGACAAAAAGAGTGACAACGCTTGAGGAGGGCTGAGGTTCTCCGCCAGCATCTGATCCAGGGCATCCAGTAGTACCCCCTGTCCTTCCAAGTCCGTCAGTTGCTTCGGGAACCTGCCTGGTGTTCCGATCGCCATCACCAAACTTTGGATGGTCGCCTTCGAGACGTCGCCGGAGTCGATGGAGAGGCGGAAGTAGCGACGGAAGAACCGCCCTTCGCTGAATCGGCGAAACCGGATTCGGTGACTGCTCTCTTTGGCATCCACATCGGCGAAGTCGCTGCCTTCAACACCCAGCAAAAGTTTGAGCACCGCAGCGACCTCCAACCAGGTTGTTCCTTGAGGCTTCATCGCGATTTTATTGAGCGACTGGATGCGCGTGGTCCCTTTTTCGCCAGCCTTGCCTCGCCTGCTCAATATGAAGTCTCGGAAGTCCACATAAGACCCCGGGAAGAGGTCATCGAAAGCCTGGGACAACTCGCGGTAAACGCCTGGTTCGTACAGCGCGAGCCCCTCCAAAACCAGCAAGTCCACCGGGTTTACCTAGGCCGCGCCCGTATCGAACACATCCACCCTGAAGGTCCAACTGGACAGCAGGCGCCCAGACTTCCGTGGGTTGACCAAATGATACTGAAACCAGGCATCAAAGGCCTGCTTCAACCGTTCCTCTTCGAAGATAGCCAGGTAGGCTGGACGCTTCTTCAGGACGTCCTTCACGGCAGATTTGAAGCTGCCGTACAGGTGATCCTCCGAAGCCTTTGGCAGCGCCAGTTCGACCTGGACGATCTTCTCCAGAAACCGGGCGGCATCGCTGCCGAAATGACGCCGTAGCCTGCGCTCGACGTACTCCTTGTCGAACAGCAGGACGAAGATCAGCCCTGGGAAATCCGCGTTGATCTTCACCAACTGCAAGACCTGGCGAATCTCGTCCCCCGACAACCGGTCGATGTCGTCGATGAAGACGACGATGTTGCGGCCGGTCTTTTCTTTGAATTCCTTGAACTTGTCCCGGACCTGGACCTTGAACGCGTCCACCGATGGTGTGTTAGTCGCAGACAAAGCAGCGCGGGGCTTCCCAACTTTCTCCAACGCCTCATTACCTTTTCTGAATAACGCCGCTCCGGACGAGGCCACACCCGCTGTCGTAGGTTCGATTGGCGTCTCCCAGACCTCGATTCCCTCCAAGCCAAACTGGGCCATACGCATTATCACGGGCACTTGTAGGACAAACCCTACGAGAGCCTCCATGAGTCGCTTCCCTACGCCCTTCCCGCTGCACTCCTCAATCTGCTTTGCCAACTCCCCAAAGAACGCCGTGGTCACCTGATTTTGTGCCGCCCACTCCCAAGGGTTGAAATGGACAAAGAGCAGTTTCTCACCTTTCCCCTCGGTCTCCTCGAGGTTCACCACCATCTCCTTCAAGGTGGTCTTACCGTCCCCCCAGGGCGCCTGAACGCTGACCACGATGGCCTCCGAGGCGTCGTGGTTTCGGAGTGCGCGCCAAACGGATCTCACGAAGCCCTTCCGGCCGAGTTCATCCTGATCCAGATGAGTACGCGGTCGGTTTGGATTGAACATGCTGGGGGATGGAGTCTGGGCTTCGTCGGCCATGGGTAAATCATGGTGGCTGGCCGCGGCCCGCTCAAGAGCAGCCCGGGACAAACACGGTCGCCCCGTGTCAATCAGCCGACCGCCACCACCCCAGCCTCGACGAGGTTGCGACGTCCTCGTCGCCTTGGAAAAGGGCATGGGATGGCAACGAGGACGTTGCCGCCCCGTTTGAGGGGGGAAGCATCTGGATGCGCTGAAAGACCATTCGTGACGAAACTTTCGTTGCCATGGAAACAAGGCCAGTGAAGATTCCTTCAGCTGTTCGGAATACTACGAACAATCCGTCATCATGCTGATTCGCTTCGTCATCGAGAATTTCCTGTCCTTCGGGGCGCCCGCGGAATTCTCCGTGGATGCGACGCGCGAGTTGCACCTCCGGGAGAGGACCTACGCCGGCGGCCCGGATGAGCTCCGCCTGCTGCCGGTGGCAGCCCTGTTCGGCCCCAACGCATCCGGGAAATCCAACCTCTTCCGGGCTCTGCAGGTCCTGCAACGGTTGGTCGTGGAGGGGGTTCGCCCCGGAGGCGCCATCCCGGTGAGTCCTTTCCGGCTGGACCCGACGCTGCGCAACAGCCCCACCCGGTTCAGCATCGAGTTCCTCGCGGAGGGACATGCGTACGCCTACGAGATCGAGCTGACGTCTGAACAGGTCTTGAAGGAGTCGCTCCACGCGGTGAAGGCATCGGGGAAAACGCCCCTGTTCGATCGTCGGGCGGGAGCCGCCCAACCCGAATTCACCTTCGGGAAGACGCTTTCGGAGGGACAAGCACAGGATGGGCAGTTCCTCCGATTCGTGGGAATGGGGACACGCAGCAACGACCTCTTCCTCCACCAGGCGTTGGACCGGTCCATTGCCGCGCTGAAGCCGGTGTTCAGCTGGTTCACGCACACCTTGATGCTGCTGGATCCGAAGACCGTTTATCCCGCGCTGGGCTTCCACATGGCCGCCCGACACGACTTCCAGTCGTTCTGTTCGGACTCGATCCAACGCATCGGCGCCGGCATCGAATCCCTCGAGCCCGAAGTCCTGTCGCTTCAGGAATCCCAGCTTCCGGAGCGATTGCGGGAACTGGCCTTGCAGGGAGTCACCGATACGGAGGGAGTGCTCCTGGGCACGCCGGAGGGCGAGCGCTATTCCGTTTCCAAGGTGGATGGTGAGCTGCAGGTGGCCCGGGTCGTCAGCTTTCACCCCGGTACGGATGGGAAGCGGGTCCGTTTCGAGTTCGCCGAGGAATCGGACGGAACGCAGCGCTTCATTGACCTCCTGCCGGCGCTCTACGAACTGGGCCGCCCAAGGAGCAACCGGGTCGTGTTCGTGGATGAGCTGGACCGCAGCCTTCATAGCGGCCTGACCCGGACAGTCATCGAAAGCTACCTCCGGAGTTGGCAGCCATCGCAGGCAACCCAGTTCCTGTTCACGACCCACGATGCCACGCTTCTGGATCAGGACCTTTTCCGCCGGGATGAGGTGTGGTTGCTGGAGAAGACGCAACGGGGAGAGACCCAGATCCGAAGCCTGAGCGACTACCGGCTTCGATCGGACAAACGCCTCATGAGGGACTACCTCCAAGGTCGATTCGGCGCCGTTCCGCCGACCAGCAGGCTCTTGATCCGTCGGAATGTTGCTCAAGCCGCCCCAAGGATGGATTGACGATGGCCCGGAAGCGCTTCCTACCCCGTCGTTCCGGGTTCTTGAAGCCCAAGAGCTTCATCGTCGTAGCCACGGAAGGCCGGCTCACCGAGGAACGATATCTGACCGGATTTCATCCCCCACGGGAGTCCGTCCTTCAGCTGTTGGTGCTCCCAAGCAAGACCAACAAGAGCCGCCCTCGGGAATGCCTGAAGCGACTGCTGGAGTACGCGCACAAGAATGGCCTGGGCCCAAAGGATCAGTTGTGGGTCATGATTGATCGAGACCGCTGGTCCCCCGAGGAACTCGACGAAGTGGCCCGTGAGCTGTCGAAGCACGACGGCCACCACTTGGCCCTCAGCAATCCCTGCGTCGAGTACTGGTTTCTCCTCCACTTCCAGGACCACATGCCGCTCATCGATGCATCCCATGCCTTGCGGGAGCTGAAGCGTCATTTTCCGGACTACACGAAGGATTCATTTGACGTGGCCCCGCTCATCGCGGGAGCGCAGGCGGCTGTTCGCCGGGCTGAGCGCCAGGATCGAGGCAATCAGGAACCCTGGCCAACAAACACCGGCAGCCGCGTGTACCGACTCGTTCGACAACTGATCGACCAAGGAGAAGGCTCATAGCGCAAGCCAACGCGGCACCGGTCAAGGAGGTGCATCGCCGCTTCGCAACCTTGCTGTCCCCAGCCCGTTTCGCGTATTCCGGTGAGAATGAAACGGCCCAAGCCCCAAGGCATTGGAAGGAGACCTTCGGATGAGAAGGCCGCGCAACCGGCTTCGCGTCCGGACCCGGCAGGGAATGGGGCGGTCGGGCCCTGCAACGGAAACCCATAAAGCTCCAGAAGGCCGCCTCGACCTCCGTTGCATCTGACACCCATTTCCATGCCCACCTACCTGAGCCAACTGTTCGACCTGCCGCGGCAGGTCCGCCAGGGCGACTTCGTCCTGAAGCTGACGGACGGCGTCCAGCATCCGGAGGCCACGCTCCGGGACTATGTCGTCACCCCCCGGCTGGCGGAGTCCTTTGATGCCGCGCTGGGGATGGTCCGGGACGCGATCACGGGGAAGGCGAGCAAGGGTGCGTATCTGCACGGCAGCTTCGGAACGGGCAAGAGCCATTTCATGGCCGTGCTCAACCTCCTGCTGCGGCACGAGGCCACGGCATGGAGCCGTCCGGAGCTTGCGGCCGTCCTGGGCAAGCATGACTGGGCCCGGGGAAAGCGCTTCCTGCTGGTTCCCTACCACATGATCGGTGCCCGGGACATGGCCTCGGCGCTCCTGGGCGGCTACGTGGACCAAGTCGCCCGTCTGCACCCGGAAGCGCCACACCCGGGCGTCTACCGATCCGAGGGAATCCTCGAGAGCGCGAATCGCATCCGCGCCCGGATGGGCGATGCGAAGTTCTTCGAGGAACTCGGCGGGACCGGTGCCTCGGGCGACGGTTGGGGCACGATGTCGGGCGGCTGGGCGGCTGACTTTGATGCGGTGGTGAAGGCCCCGCCCGCCGACGAACGGCGGGCCCGGCTCGTCAGCGACCTGGTGCGGGTGTTCTTCCCGCATGCCCGGGACACCGGTGAATTCGTGGATCTGGATCTGGGCCTCTCGATCATCAGCCGGCATGCCCGAGACCTGGGGTACGACGCCATCATCCTGTTCCTGGACGAACTCATCCTCTGGCTGGCCGGGTTCGCGGCAGACCCGACATTCGTGACCCGGCAGGGACAACTGGTCTCCAAGCTGGTGGAAGCGCAGAACGCGGACCGCCCCATCCCGCTGGTCAGCTTCATCGCGCGCCAGCGGGACCTGCGCGAGCTGGTGGGTGAGAACATGCTGGGCAACCAGTACGTCACCTTCAGCAGTTCGATGCAGTGGTGGGAGGAGCGGTTTTCGGTGATCAAGCTCGACGACCGGGACCTGACGACCATCGCCCAGAAGCGGGTGCTCAAGGTCCGGAGCGAAGCCGCCCGACAGCAGCTGGAGCAGGCGTTCAGGGACACGGGCCGGATACGCCGCGAGGTCGTCGACGTCCTGCTGACGAGCCACGGCAACCCTGAGGAATTCCACCGCATCTACCCATTCAGCCCCGCCCTGATGGAGACCCTGGTGGCGCTCTCCGCACTCCTCCAACGGGAGCGGACGGCCCTCAAGATCATGTTCCAGCTGCTGGTCGAGCAACAGGACCGGCTGGTGCTCGGGGACATCGTTCCGGTGGGGGATCTTTTCGATATCCTTCTCAGTGACAGCCAGCCGCTGAGTCAGGCGCTGAAGGAGCATTTCGAACACGCCCGGAAACTCTATCTCACCAAGTTCCTCCCCCTCATCGAGCAGGAGCACGGCCTGCGCAAGGACGAGGTCCTCGCCCTGCCCGTCGAAGATTCCCGAGGAGCGGCCTTCCGGCGTGACGACCGCATCGCGAAGACCCTGCTGCTGTCGGCGCTCGCGCCGGAGGTGGAATCGTTCAAGGCGATGACCGTGAATCGTCTGGCTGCCCTCAATCACGGCACCATCAAGACGCCAATCCCGGGACGGGAGGGCCAGATGGTGTTCAACACGCTCCGCAAGTGGGCGGCTTCGATCGGGCAGATCCGTCTTGGTGAGGAACCAGCGAACCAGACCGTCTCCGTCCAACTGGCCGCAGTCGACCTGGACGGCATCCTCCGGGGGGCGGCGGTCGAGGACAACGCGGGCAACCAGATCCGCAAGGTGAAGGAACTCGTCTATGAGATGATGGGATTCCCGCAGGGGAACGACTTCTGGATCACCCACGCCTTCACCTGGAGGGCCAGTCGACGGCAGTGCCAGATCAATTTCCTGAACGCCCGGGAGGCCACCGATGAGACGCTCGCCAATGACGGCGCGGAGTGGAAGCTGATCATCGACTTCCCCTTCGACCCCGAGCCCGGACGCGGCCCCCGCGACGACGAGCGGCGGCTGCAGGAGTTCAAGAGCCGAACGCTTCACGGGGCCAGGACCGTGGTGTGGCTGCCGTCGTTCCTGAGCCATGCGGCCAAACGGGAACTCGGCCATTTGGTCCTGCATGACCACATCCTGTCCGGCAACCGGCTGGACACCTACGCCAGCCACCTGTCCGCCGTGGATCGCAACCAGGCCCGGACCCTCCTCGACAACCAGCGAAGCGCCCTGCGCATGCGGGTGAAGAGCTACCTCGACGCCGCCTACGGCATCGGGTCGGACCGTCACGCCCTCGACACCACCCACTCGCTCGCCCCGGACGAACAGATTGTTTCGCTCGATCCCACGTTCCAGCCCGACATTCCGGCAGCCGCCAACCTCCGCTCGGCCGCGGAACAGATCCTCGACCGGGCCCTCGCCTCCCAGTTCCCGGGACACCCACTCTTCGACATCGAAACCCGGACCAGCGGAGCCTCGGTGCGGCGCGTCTGGGGAGAGCTGGAACGGGCGGCGCAATCGCCCGAAGGGCGCGTGGCGGTGGAATCCTCCGTGCGCAAGGAGCTCCGCCAGGTCGTCGAACCCCTCAAGCTCGCCACCACAGGCGAAACCCACATGGTCCTCGGCAACCACTGGAAGAACCATTTCCAGCAGCGCGAGGCCCAACACGGCGGGGCAATCACCGTCGGTCGACTCCGGCAGTGGATCAACGAGCCCCAGCCCATGGGATTGGCCGAGGAGTTGATGGACCTCATCATCCTCACCTACGCCCGCCAGACCGACCGGCTTTTCGTGCTGCACGGAGCGCCCATCGCGAGCGAGCCAGGAAAGCTGCGACCCGAGATCGAGGTGCGCGAGCAACGCCTGCCGACCGAAGCGGATTGGGCGATCGCGATCGAACGATCGCAGGCTGTCTTCGGTCTGGCGACGGGACAGGTTCGGAACGCCGGCAATGCCACCCGGCTCGCGCAGGAACTGAAGAATGCCGCGGATCGGTATCTGCCCCATGTCCTCAAGCTCGCCTCCGAGCTGATCGTACGCATTCCCTGGGCCGGCGGAGCCCTGACGTCCGCCCGGCGATCCAGCATCACCGCCGAGGCACAACGGCTCCTGACTTCGATCCAGCAGGCCAAGGCAGCCGATGTGATCGATACGCTCGCCCGTCTCCCGCTGGCCAACCCGCTGCTGGAGATCGGGGTCGCCCTGAAATCGGCCGAGAAGGACGCGACCGTCCTGGCGTCGACCGGCTGGGAGATCCTCGAAGGGATCCGGCAGTTGCGCGATGAGCGGCAGGCGGCCGCAGAAGGCATCTGGCAACAGCTTCGGGCCGCCTTCGAAAAGGGGCCTCTGGAACTGAACCTCGCCGCGGAGATCGGACGTCTTGGGAAGGACGCCACCCGCCTACTGATTCCACCGGCCCCGCGTCCCGTCGATCCGCCCCCGGTTCCGACCTCAGGAACATTGCCGGCCCGCACAGGCCTCCCACCGACGGCCAGCACGACAGACCCGGTACCGGTTCCGGCCCCAGTTCCAGTCGTCACGCCTGCGACAAGCCAGAAGAGGGTTCCCTGGAGCCCCGATGACAGCCTCGAACTCGAGGCCCGATGCGCGAACAACCCAGGTTCGCTCGACGTCGTCCGCGTCATGATGGAGCAACTGAAGAGCCTTTACGGGCGCAGCCAGGCGAAGGAGGACGTTGGCTTCAGCGGAATCGAGCCCGGACATCTGAGGAACGTCCTTGAGGTGCACTTCATCACGCCCCTCCACCAGGGTGGCGGCACCGGATGGGCGAACATGGTGGTGGTGACCCCGACGCTGCATGCGCTCCTCCACGCGGACCCGTCGGCAACCGTCAATCTTCGCGAAGGTTGGATCCGTGTCGCGGGTACCCAGCTCCACCTCGATGTGGAGCCGGACCATCTTGGCGGCTAGCCATTGCCATGCTGACGCCACAACAGATCCGAGCCCACGTGGAGGCGCTTTACGACAAGTGCCCCGAAGCGTCTGCCTTCGCCTTGAAGGTGACCAGTCAGTGGACCGGGCCGGACTCCGTGAACATCCGCGGGCGGGCCCATCGGATTTTTGCCTCCGACTCCGAACTGGCCCTACGGGAAGCGGTGGTGGAGGCGGACCGCAGCCAGGTCCCCGTCGTCCTGTTGACGGCCCGGGAGGACAATGAACTCGGAGAAGACCTCCGTGCCCGTCTGGCCAGGCGACGGGTGCTGCCGCTCAGCAGCAGCGAGATGTTCCGACATCTCTTCCGGGCCAAGGACATTGATCCACGCCTCCGGAACCAACTCTGGCTGGCGGAGCTGCTGGTCGAGGCCGCTGCGACCGAAGCCTACCCGCCGGTGCCCGGGGGCCGACTCGACGAAGACACGGCCATTGAGGCCTTCCTGCGACGGGTCATGGGCTTCCCCAGCGGACGCCCCGATCTGGCGCAAGTGCTCGAATGGAGCCGGGATCCCGCCCATGCCGCGCGCCTCCGGGCACTCGGACCGCTGGCCATGGCACGATTCGAGTCGTGGTTGGGGCGCACCGCCGGTTCCGCGGCATCCGGTGTGATCGCCGTCATGAACAGTGCCCAGCCCGTCTCGGCCGTCGCCCTCGGATTGATCTCGGGAATCGTCTTCCGGCGGGACGTGCCCTCCGCATTGGCCACCGCGCAAGGCCGGCTGGAGCAGTTCTACGGAAGCCGAGTGCCAAGCGCCGCCGAAGCAAGCCAACTGGCCACCGCCGCGGCAAACGTGGTCGACCGTCAATTGCCGGGCGATGGGGCGCGTCATGACCTCGAAACCCTGGACCAGCTGTTTCACCAGCTTCGCATCGAGTCCTTCCAGGTGGAGTCGCACTACTCACCGACCGGACTGGAGCGTCGCTTCGAGGCACTCGCCCAATCCCTCGAACGCGGGGTGCAACAACCCGATCACGATTCCTTGGCCGCACTCGATTCCGCCTTCGGATCCATCGAGGAACATCGGCTCGTCGGCATGCAGGCCGAGCGACGCCAAAGGGCCTTGATGGCGGTCCGACTGTGTCGCTGGCTTGCCCTTCCTGTCCCGGGATCTTTCGAGGGACTTGCCCGTCTGGCCGAGGACTACTGCCGGGTGGGTTCGTTCGTGGACTGGGCACGGCACGCCCTCCACCACGGGGATTCGTGCCCGGCCCTGAGCCGTGTCTATGGGGACATCGTCCGACGGGTCGGACTGCAACGCGAACACCAGAACCGCGCCTTCGCCACGGCCCTGGCCAGCAACACCGCCGTGGATTCGCTCCAGGGCCTCGCTGGGGTCGAGGACGTGATTCCCTCCGTGGTCGCGCCATTGCTCGCCCAGCAGGAACGCGTGCTCTTCATCGTGGTGGACGGACTCAGCCTGGCGGTGTTCCGGGAACTGATGCCCTCGATCCAGCAGTCCGGCCTCAGCGCCCTCGAACCCCAATCCGGAAACCACGCAGCCATTGGCATGGCGGGAATTCCGTCCGTGACGGAATGGACCCGGCGCTTGCTTCTCGGTGGCCTCGACGGAGCCATCGGCTCCCAGGGAGAAAAGCTCCTGTTCGCGAATCACCCGGCCCTTTCGGATTACCGGGGCGCACGATCTCCTGTGCTGTTCCTCAAGGGCGACGTGACCCAGGCCGGAGATGTGGGTCTTTCGAACGAAGTCCGATCCGCCCTCGAAGGAGAGCTGCCCTTGGTCGGCATCGTCCTCAACGCCGTGGACGACCACCTTCTCAAGGGCGAGCAACTGAGCGTCTCCTGGTCGCTCGAACGGATTCCCCTGCTCCAGCAATTGCTGACCATGGCCGGATTCACCGACCGCGTGGTCGTCCTCACTGCGGACCACGGGCACATGCTGGAATCCGAATCCACCCTGCTGAAAGGGGACGGACGGGATCGCTTCCGTCTCGGAGACGCACCGCCTTGCGACCTGGAGTTGGAATTGCGAGGCCGACGGGTGGCCCCGCTGTCGCAGGGGCGATGCATCGCACTCTGGAGCGAACGGGCGATCTATACCCAGCGAAAGAACGGCTATCACGGAGGCATCAGCCCCCAGGAGATGCTGGTTCCCGTGGTGGTGCTTGCCCGCGACCTTTCGATCCCAGCCGGATGGGTGCCCGCCTCCGATCCAGTACCGGACTGGTGGACTGGCTCCCTGCCTCCCGCGGCAACTCCGGTCGCGCCATCCCTGCCCCGCCCGAACCGCGCCAAGGCAAGGGAACCCCAACCCGATCTCCCCTTGTTCCAGACGCCGACCGCGGCCACAACGTGCCAGCCTTGGCACACCCAACTCCTCGCCAGCGCCCTCTTCCAAGAGCAACACACGAGGATTGGCCGAGGAGCCCCTTCCATTGAGCTCATCCGTCAGACCCTGGTCGCGCTCGACGAACGCGGTGGAGCCCTCCTGGTCGAAGCCCTCGCGGGTCGGATCGGAATGCCGGTTTTCCGCATGGGGGGATTCCTCGCCGGCCTGCGACGCGTCCTCAACCTGGAGGGGTATGCGGTGATCTCTGTCGACGAGGCGTCCAACACCGTCCGTCTGAACGTGGACCTCCTGAAGACCCAGTTCGACCTCTCCAAGTCATGAACGTGAGTCCCCAGAGACGCAGTGAGATCCTCGACGCCCTCCGCCGCGGAACCGTCCCACGCGCAGGCCTCGACACACTCGCCGTTGGCCTGGGTCGATTCGACGGAGCCGTCCGGGAGGAATTGGACCGGGTGGCCAGCGGAGGTGCCTGCTTCAAGGCCATCCGCGGTGATTACGGTTGTGGAAAGACCTTCTTCGCGCGCTGGCTTCAGAGCGAGGCCCTCCAACGCGGATTCGCCGTCAGCGAGGTCCAGATCTCCGAGACCGAAACCCCGCTGAACCGTCTCGAAACCGTCTATCGGCGGCTCATCGAACGGCTCCGGACCTCCGACTCGGATCAGGGGGCATTCCGAAGCATCGTCGACAACTGGTTCTACGTCCTGGAGGAAGACATCCTCGCCGGCCCACAACCCATCGGGGAAGAGGAGCTGGTCGCCCGCACGGATGCATTGATCGAGCAGCGCCTCCAGACCGTGGGTCGCACCGCGCCCATGTTTGGTCTGGCCCTCCGCGCCTACCGGCGCGCAGTGACCGGAAAGGATCCACGGATTGCCGAGGGAATTCTGGCGTGGATCGCCGGGCAACCGTCCGTCGGAGCCGAGGCCAAACGCGCTGCCGGTGTCCGGGGCGAAGTGGATCATTTCGCGGCCCTGGGCTTCCTCCAGGGCCTGCTAGCCCTGCTGCGCGACTCAGGCGTTCCTGGACTCCTCGTGGTCCTCGACGAGGTCGAGACGTTGCAACGAGTTCGAGGCGATGTCCGCGAGAAGGCTCTGAACGCCCTCCGCCAACTAATCGACGAGGTCGACGCGGGTCGCTTCCCGGGACTTTATCTGGTCGTCACCGGCACACCGGCCTTCTACGACGGGCCGCAGGGGATCCAGCGACTCCCACCGCTCGCACAGCGCCTGCACGTCGACTTCAACACCGAAAGCCGCTTCGACAACCCCCGCGCCGTCCAGGTCCGGCTCAACGCCTTCTCCCTCGATTCCCTCGTTGAAGTGGGTACCCGGGTCCGCGACGTCTTCGCCGCCGGGTCGAAAGCGCCCGATCGCATCCGGTCGGTGGCGGATGAAGCGCTTCTGCGAACGCTCGCCGGCAGCCTCGCAGGAAAGCTTGGCGGAAAGGTCGGCGTCGCCCCGCGCCTGTTCCTCAAGAAGCTCGTGGGCGATGTCCTTGACCGGATCGAGGAGTTTCCGGATTTCGATCCAAGGCGGGACTACTCACTCACCCTGACGGCGCACGAGCTGAACGACACGGAACAGGCAGCGGCTGGAGTCGTGTCGGTGGATGACATCCGACTGCAATTGTGAGTGCCTTCGACCTCCTCCATCCGTCGCTCCAGCACCACATCGTCAATTCCCTCGGTTGGCGTGAACTGCGTCCGCTTCAGGAGTTGAGCATCGAACCGGTGCTACGAGGATCCCACTGCCTGCTGCTCGCGCCGACAGCAGGCGGGAAAACGGAATCGGCCATCTTTCCCCTGCTGTCCCGGATGCTAACCGAGAACTGGAAGGACACGAGCATCCTCTACATCTGCCCCCTCAAGGCACTCCTGAACAACCTCCACACGCGAGTCGAGGCCTACCTCCGGTTGTTTGGCCGGACCTGTGAGCTGTGGCACGGCGACGTCCAGCAGGCGCGCCGTGGCCGCATCCTCAAGCGCCCCCCGGACTGCCTGTTGACCACCCCGGAATCCATCGAGGCCATGCTGGTCTCGCGCCGGGTGGATCACCGGACGTTCTTCAGCGGGGTTCGAGCCATCGTCGTCGACGAGATCCATGCCTTCGCCGGAGACGATCGCGGTTGGCACCTGCTGGCGGTCCTCGAACGGGTGACCCGCCTGAGCCCGACCGAACCGCAACGCATTGGGCTCTCGGCCACCGTGGGCAACCCCGAACAGCTCCTTGAATGGTTCGCAGGTCACGCCCCCGGTCATCGCGAGGTGGTGTCCGCCCCCGCCTCCACCACGGGTGCTCCCCTGGTTGAAATCGACTTCGTGGGAAGCCTCGACAACGCCGCAATCGTCATCTCGCGGTTGCATCGAGGAGAAAAGCGGCTCGTCTTCTGTGACTCCCGTTCGAAGGTCGAACGCCTCGGCAATGCACTCAATGGCCTCGGCATCCGAACTTTTCTTTCGCACAGCTCGCTCAGCGTCGACGAACGGAGGCAGACCGAAGCCGCCTTCGCCGCCTCCCAGGACTGCGTCATCGTCGCTACCAGCACGCTGGAACTGGGAATTGACGTCGGCGATCTGGACCGGGTCATCCAGATCGACTCGCCCCGCCGGGTCGCCTCGTTCCTCCAGCGGATCGGGAGAACCGGACGGCGGCCCGGCTCGCGTCGAAACTGTCTGTTCCTCGCCACTTCGGACGACGCCTTGGTGCAAGGGGTGGCGTTGGGCGAGTTATGGCGTACGGGCTTCGTTGAACCCATCCAACCACCCGCAAAGCCTCTCCACCTCTTCGCCCAACAACTGATGGCGCTCTGCCTCCAGGAGGGGGGCATCGGACGCGCAGCCTGGCAGCCCTGGCTCCTACGGCTTCCGCCGTTCCGTGAAGCCGGCGAGGATCTCTTGGAGTCGATCATTGTGCACCTGCTGGGGAATGCCGTCCTTCAGGAGGACCAAGGGATCCTCCACATCGGCCGTCGTGGAGAGGAAGAATACGGTTACCGCCATTTCTCGGAATTGCTCTCCGTATTCACCGCTGCGCCCGTCTTTACCATGCTCCATGGTCAAAGGGAGATCGGCGTCGTCGATCAGTCCAACTTCATGAATCGCGAGACCAACGATCGGCACCTGGCGCTCGGGGGGCAGGCCTGGAGGGTGCTGCATGTGGACTGGCGTGGACGGAAGGCATTCGTCGAGCCGAGTGTCGGAAAGGCAACCACGCGGTGGAGTGGTGGTGCCGGCGACCTTGGATTCCAGCTCGCTCGATCGATCCAGCGCACGTTGGCAACCGACACGGTTCCCCAAGGATTGTCGCGCCGGGGCGAACAGGCTCTCCAGCGCATCCGCGAGGAGTTTGCCTGGGTGCCCATCGAGGGCTCGGTGTTGAGGGTATCCGGGACGGATGCAACCGAGTGGTGGACCTTCGGAGGCACCAAGGCCAACGACGTCCTTCAGATCGCACTGAGGCAGCAGGGCTGCGATGGGTGTTCCAACAGCGGACTGAAGTTGGACCTCACCACGAACAGGCCAAACTTCGAGATGGCCCTCGATCGGATCCGGAAAGACGGGGTCGGTTTCTCCCCCGATCACGCCTCTGCGGAAGCTCTGGACGCTCTCAAGTTTGGCGACGTGCTTCCCGAGTTGATCGCACGATCCATCGTCGCCGAACGCCTCTTCGATGACCAAGCAGTCGCAGAGGTGCTCAACGCCAACACTACGATCGCGTCCATTGGCAACTGGGAAGCGGACAGCGCAACTCGGCGGGATTCCATCCCCTGAGGCAGGGCCACGCATCGGCACCAGGCAACGTGGATCGCCTGAACCATAGAAGGGTGCTTCGATAGACAGCTTGCGTCGGGTGCTCGTTGACACTGGCCCGCCTGAATTACGGCGACGACGTCGTGGTCAACTTCCGACGATCATGTAACAGGGCGACGAGGACGTCGCCACCCCGTTACAAAACCAGGAATCATCAGGATGCGCCCGGGTGGATCATGGACGGGATGGTTCCATTGACTTCGAGGTTGGGGTCAACTGCCTCCCTTCTGGACTCACCAGGCAAAACGCCATCCATCGGTACCTGCCAGTGCACTCGGGAATCGTTCGCTGATTTCGAGTCCCATGCACACCCCTCCTTTCTCACAGCAAGCAGGCTCACCGGCAAAAGCAGCGCCCGATACTCCCTGCCGCCCGTTTTCCTTTGAGGCTTCGCGGCTTTGCGGCTTTTCCGGTCCATTCTTTCCGTGGAGAGGAAAGGCCGAATAAGCCGCCAAGCCTCAAAGCCGCGAAGAGGACGCGAACTGCCAGTTCACTGTGGCACAACACCCTTTCCGTGGAGGGTCGGCTCTTCGCGCGTGACGCTCCCCCTTCCCCATCCGAATCGGGTCTTCCAGAGGCGGCTGGACTCCGGGACCTTACCCGCATGCGTTGTCGAGGGTGGTTTGGCGGGAGTGGTGTGGTCGTGGCGATCGGCATGTTGGCGGCGTTGGTCTGTAACGCGGCGTCACCAGGCACCAACGCACCCGCGTGGTTGAAGGCTTCTCCGCCGGAGCCACGTCTGCTTCCGGGCACGACGAACTTCCACTTCTCGTTGTACGCCTGTCCCGGCGATCCAAAGGAACTCGAGTCGCTCGTCACCTTCCTGCGCGAGCGGCATCTGGCATCGGCCTTTGATCCGGGGCCGGCGGCGGTGGCGGGGTCGCGTCCGGCCTTCGAGTACCTCGCGAAGCTGGGCTGGCCCGTGATCCTCTATCCGCCCGACGGCGGACGGATGCAGCTTCAAGGCAGCACCAGCGTGCTCCACCGCGAGGATGAATCGGCGGTCCGCGTGCTCGACCAGGCCGGCGTGTTCAACGCCATCCAGCTCGGCGAATGGGGATATCACTTCCATCGGCTCCGATCCGACGCGGGCTGGATGAAGGCTGTCCTCGGACCGGACTTCGAGTCGGAGAAGGACCAGTTCCTGAAACCGGTCGAGAGCATGGGGTACGATCCGAAGCCAACCTCCCGACGCGAATGCCACGACCAGTTGCAGGCGTATTATCTGTGGCATCGGCAGGCCAAGGGCGGACGCCTGATCAGCGTCACGGGACACTCGCACTACGAAGCCTATGCCGCCGAGTGGGGGGCGTCGGTGATCGGGTTGGAGGTCGGGGAGAACATCGGGTTCACGCAATCGAAGTTCGCCTTCGCGCGCGGGGCTTCGCGTCAGTGGAACATTCCTTGGACCGTGCAGGTCAGCCCCTGGTTCGGGAACGCCGTCACGACGCGCGGTCCCCTCGACACCAACAGCCCGACCGCGCAGGGGCTCGATGCGGGGCATTCGTTGAGCCTCTACTTGCGGATGTGGCGTCACGCGTGGTTCGCCGGGGCCGCGATGGTGACGCCGGAGAACAGCTTCAACAGCTTCTTCACGACCGACCGTGCGCCGTGGGAACTCACCTCGCATGGCGAGGCCGCCGCGGAAGCGTTCCGCTTCATGCGTTCCCACGACCGCGGAAATCCGCACACGCCACTGCTCGTCGTCCTCGACCACCTCGCGGGCTACAACGGTTACCAGGGACTCACGTGGGGCGTGCTCCCCCGAACGCCGGCCGACCAGGAAATCGCCGACCTGCTCGAAGTGCAGCTCTACCACAGCGCACGTAGGCTGCCTGTTCCGGGCAACCCGGCCAATCCCGAGGCGCGTTATCTGAATCCGACCCGCCACGGCGAAATGGCGGATGTCGCCCTCTCGACCGTCACGGGCGCGCACATGGCTCGTTACCCGGTGATCCTGCTCGCGGGCGAAGTTGATTTCCCGAGGGCCTTCCTCCACGAACTCCGCACGGCGTTGCGGGCTGGAAGTCGGTTGCTGATCCATCCGCGCCATACGGCCGCGATGCCGCCGGGAGTGCTCGACCGACTACGCGCTGCGGGCGCGGTCGAAATCGTCGACACGTGGCAGAACCCCGAGACACGTCGACCTGCGGCGATCTCCGATGAACGCCTCGCGCAGCTCGCCACGGAACTCCTGCCCATCGGCGTCGAGGGCGATCCCATCCAGTACCAGATCAACCGGAACCAATCTGGCTGGGTGATCGAGTTGATCAACAACGACGGCGTGGTGAAAACCGGACGGACCCCGGCGCGCGTGTTCCCGGAGGTGGTGGCTCGCGTCACCCTCACGCCCCGATTCGCGCCCACCCGCGTAGTGGAATGGCTCACCGGGACGGTCTACTCCACCAACGCGCCCGTGCGCGTCGACGTCCCACCCGGCGAAACCCGGTTCGTTGAATTGGGCACACCCCGTTAGCTCCCCTCCAAGAACGGGGATGTGCCACGTTCGTTCCCGTTCCTGGGGCTTTCTAAGGGCGACGGGGACGTCGCCACCCCGTCCGTAAGCGGGGCAGCGATGTCCTCATCGCATTGGGTGCGGGCTTGGGAGGCGACGTGGACGTCGCCACCCCGTCCGTGATTTGGGGTGGGGGTCCATTTCCATCCGCGCATCAGCGAATTCGTCGTACCGCTTTCCGAATGGGCCCTTGCGTCGTAGGGTCTCCGGTCATGCGGATTCTGAGCACGATCACGATCCTGTTCGCGGGGATGACGGCAGCCCCGACGCTGTTGGGCCAGCACGCGACCAATGCCGCGGCGTTGGCGGCGGCGAGCGACCAGGCGGCCAAGTTCCAGCTCGCGCCCGGGTTCGCGCTCAAGGTCTGGGCGATGGAACCCCAACTCTCCAACGGGGTGGCATTCCACATCGATCCCAAGGGCCGCGCGTGGATCGCGGAATCCCATCGCTGGGCACGATCGATCTTCGACATCACGCAGAAGACCAACTGGCTCCTCAACGATCTCTCCTTCCGGAACGTCCCCGAACGTTCCGCCTTCCTGGAGTCCCAGTTCGACGCCATCGATCCCGACTTCCTCACCCGCGACTCCGAGATCGTCCGACTGGTCGAGGACCGTGATGGCGACAGCGTGGCCGACCATTCGACCATTCACGCCGAGGGCTTCAACACCGCTGCGGACGGCACCGCGGCCGGCGTGCTCGCGACGCGCGACGCGGTCTACTTCGCGAACATCCCCAACCTCTGGAAGCTCTCCCTTCCGACGCAGCCCGGCGAAGCACCCAAGCGCGAGTCGCTGGCGAACGGCTTCGGAGTCCACGTAGGTGTCTCCGGCCATGACCTGCACGGCCTGATCTTTGGACCGGACGGCCGGCTCTACATGAGCTTCGGCGACCGCGGCGCGCACATCACCAACCGCGAGGGTCGTGTCATTGAACTGCCCGACATGGGCGCGGTGCTCCGCTGCGAACCCGACGGGCGGAACCTCGAGGTCTTCTGCATCGGATTGCGCAATCCGCAGGAACTGGCCTTCGACGACGACGGCAACCTCTGGACCGTCGACAACGACACCGCGGGCGCGGATCCGTGCCGCGTGCTGCACCTCGTCGAGGATGGCGACTATGGCTGGCGCGCCAGCTACCAGCATCACCCGGGCTTCGGTCCGTGGGTGCAGGAGGAACTCTGGAAGGGCGGTCAGGACAACATCCTGCCTCTCGCCGGCACCGTCAGCCAGGGACCCAGCGGACTCGCCTTCTACCCGGGCACCGGCTTCGGATCCCAACTCAAGGACACCTTCCTCCACTGCGATTTCCCGGGCGGCATCTGGTCCTTTACGGTCCAGCCACGCGGGGCCTCCTACACCGTCGCTTCGAAGTCGAAGTTCCTCTGGAACTGCTGGCCCACCGACGTCGACTTCGGCCCCGACGGTGCCGCGTACGTCCTCGACTGGGTCGCCGGTTGGGGCCAACCGATGAAGGGCCGCATCTATCGCATCACGCCGGCGACACCGCCTTCCGCAACCGAGCTCGCCGTCTCGTCCGAGGTGCGGTCGATCCTCGCCCGTGGGGTTGCGGACCAAGCCCCGGACAAGCTCCGCGCGCTGCTGGCGCATCCGGACCGTCGTGTGCGCCTTGAAGGCCAATTCGAACTCGCGCGGCGCGGCGCGGGTGAACTCCCCGCGCTGATTCAACTCGCCCTGGGAACGCATCCGTCCCTCGCCCGACGCCACGCACTGTGGGCCATCGGTCAGATCGTGCGGGCGCATCCCGGCACCGATCTCGCCGGACTCGTTCCGCTGCTGGAATCCGACGACGCCAAGGTCCAGGCGGTCGCCGCTCGATTGCTCGGGGATGCGGGCGTGATGAAGGCCGAGAACGCCCTCGCCCGACTCGCCACGGAAAGCCCGGATGCCGCCGTCCGCTTTGCCGGAGCAATGGGACTCGGTTCGCTGGTCGGGCCCGAGCACCGTCCTTCTGTGGAGGCGACCCGGAAGCTGGTCGCCGCCAATGCCGGGGCCGATCCCTTCCTCATTCACGCGGCCGTCCGGCACTGGGTCCGACTGGAACAGTCCACGTCGACTCGGCCGCAAACGGGGCCCGTGAGCGGACCGCTTCAGGCCCTGACCCGCGACGCAGATCCCAACGTCCGGGTCGCCGCCACGCTCGCGCTCCGTAGCCTCCGCCATCCCTTCCTCACCAACCTGCTTTCGGATGCGGATCCGCGGGTCGTGATCGCCGCGGGCCGGGCCATCCACGACGCGCCCGTCGTGGCCGGGATGCCGGCATTGGCTGCGTTGCTCACGCGCATCGATTGTCCTCCGGCGCTCCTGTCGCGTTCCATCGACGCCGCGTTCCGCATGGGGACGGCGCAGCATGCCCAGACGCTCGCCTCCCTGGCCAAGCGGCGTGATCCCTCCCCCGCCCATCGAGCGCTCGCCCTGCGTGCGCTGGCCGACTGGCCCAAGCCCCCAGCCCTCGACCGCGTCAACGGCCTCTGGCGTCCGGCCGTCACGCTTGGACGCACCGACACGGCGCCGGCCGAATCAGCAGCCACTGCGGTCAATCCATTGCTCGAACGGGCCGCCGCCGCGAACCCACCGGTCCGGTCCAGTCCCCTGCCCCTCCTTCCCGACGACCTTGGCCGATCGACGCCGTACGACGTCGCCATGGCGCTGAAGCGAAACCCGGAACCGGCACGACGCGCCTTCCTGCGGGTGGCCGACGAGATCCTGAATCCATCGACGCCGGACGAGTACGGTCAGGTGATCCCGGGAGGGCCCGCGCCGGTGGAGGTCCAGTTGGCCCTGATCGAAACGGCCAGCGCGCTCCGCACCAAGGAAGCCGCGCAACCGTTGTTCGAGAAGTTCAGCCAAACCAACACACCGGCAGCAGTCCGTCGCGCCATCGTGAACTTCCTCGCCGGCATCAACGCCATCCAGGCGCCGGATGCGGTCCGAATGGCCTTGGCCGATGCCGACAACGGCACACGCGCGGCGGCGCTGCCGTATCTGGATCGGCTGGATCCCGCGAATGCACTGCCTGTCTTGAAGCCCTTGCTCCAACCCGGGACGCCGCTCCCCGTTCACCAGGCCGCGTACGCGGCCCTCGCCAACCTCGGCAATGCCGATGCCGACGCGCTCCTGCTCGCGGCATTCCATGAACTCCTCACCGGAAAGCTGCGGCCTGAACTCCATCTCGATGTCCTCAGTGCTGCCGAGCTCCGCAATGCCGCATCCGCTCCGCTCAAGGCCGCCCGCGACCAATGGCTCACGCAGAATCCCACGAACGATCCCATCGCCAGCCGTGCCGCCGTGCTCAAGGGCGGCGACGCGGTTCGCGGTGGCGTGCTGTTCAAGAACCATCCCCAGGTCCAATGCCTCCGCTGCCACAAGATCGGCGGTGATGGCGGCACGGTCGGGCCCGCCCTCGATGGCATTGGGAAGTTGCGCGACCGCACCTATCTGCTCGAGGCCCTTGTCTATCCCAACAAGGCGTATGCCGAAGGATACAAGCCCGCCGAAGGCGGGCTCTCCGCGATGCCCGAAGGTCTCGCCGATCTCCTCACACCGCTGGAACTCCGGGACATCCTCGAATTCCTGGCATCCCTCCGGTAGGGGACGTCAGGAGTCCGTGATGGTCGCAAAGTGAAGGCCGGGTGCCCCCACCCGGCGATGTCCACGTTCCGCCGCGTGAGGGCGGGCGCATCTTGACACTGCCGCCCAGGGAACGGGGTGGCGACGTCCTCGTCGCCGTTCCAAAGCCATTCCCAATGGCGATGAGGACATCGCCGCCCCGAATCCTTTCCAAAAGTGGGCAGTGTCAAGATGCGCCCGGTGAGGACATGCAGCCTACCTCTCCGTGTGTAGCCCACGAGGTCACGGGGCGGAGTCCATCCTCAAACTTCAAAATCCCCCCACCGGCCCTCGCCACGCCTTCAACTCACGCCCGGTCTGGTAGACACCCCAGCCCTCGACCTCGCCATTGCCGAAGGCCTTCTCATATCGGGGTGCGTCCGCACCTGCGTCGCCCAATTCCCGGATCCAGATCCACGCGATCCGCCCCGGGAACTCGCGGGCAACCTGCCCATAGATCTCGGGGTCACCCTGGCCGGAGTCGCCCACCAGGATGAACCGCCGCGTCGGATCCATCCGGATCAACTGCCGGATCTCGGCCACCTTGTGCTTCACGGGAGCTCCCAGAAAGCGCAGCGCGGAACGGTCCTTTGCCCGGAACTCCTGCATGTGCCACGAACCCATCGGCAGGCCTGCTTCCACCCGGAACTCCTCCAGCGCCGCCCACAACTGCCACGGCCCGCCACTCACATAATGCCAGTCGGGATCGAACTCCCGGCCCCACGCCGCGAAGGCTTCCGCCACGCCCTCGACCGCGCGAAACGGACGCGCAAACGTGTTCAGCACCGTCTCGCGGCGGTTGGGCACGTCCGTGATCTTCACCGTGTCGTCGATGTCGCTCACGACACTCCACCCGCCGCCCGCCACCACCTGCACCGGCATCAAAAGGTCGCGTCCGATCCGGCGCGCGCGGAGCCGCACCGGAACCTTCGCGGCATGGGAAGTGGGCAATCCCGACTGAGCCCATTCGCTGTCCGAGAACCGGAATGTCCCGTCAAAGTGACCGTTGGCCTGCGTCATCCCGAACACCCGTTCATGCGGGCCGAGGTGCAGGTGGAATCGCTTTCCCCGCTCCTTGTCCACGAGGAAGGGCGCGAGCCGACGTGCGACCAACGCCCGCGCCGCCGGATCCAAACCGTCGGGATCCACGCCCAGCCAGCGCCGCAGGAGTCGGGTCACGCCGGGGACCGTTGACGGTTCATAGACGCATCCTCGGACCCGCAACTTCCAATGCGTCCCCGACCGCCACGCCAACGCCGGATAGAAGTCCACGACCTCGTCCGCCTTCAGTTCACCGTCCAGTCGATGGGCAAGCCAGGTCAGCATGCCCGGTTCAGTGGCCGAGGTATTCCTGGTTCGCCCAGACCACGTTCGGAAAGATCACGATCCGTTCCATCAGTTGTCCCGCCCCGGCGAAGGTGATCTGCACCCAGAACTTCTGTTTTCCGCCCGCGGCGGCAGCGCTTCCGCCCGTGAGTACGTCCACCGGGTAGCCAGTGCCCGTGCTGGTCAACGGAGTCGGCGGCGGGAACGCCACCAAACGCCCGCGGGTTCCATCCGGCAACTGCTCGTACACCTCGTAACGCAGGCTGCGGGCAATCGGCAGTCCACCTTCCTGTGGGCCAAACAGGGACAGGCGCAGGCTGGCTTTCGCATCGATTCCTGTCGGACGGCTCTTGAGAAAGATCATGGGCCGCGGATGCACCGCACCCGGTTGCACGTACACGGCGACATCCTTGATCGCGAGGGCCTCGTCGCAAAACATCCGATGATAATCAAACCGGACGACGCCGTATCCTTCCATGCCCCATCCGCGTCCCCAGCTGTTCTTGATGATGAATCCCTCGTCCGTATAGCCAACGATCGTGACGGCATGGCCACCGTAATCGTCCGGCTTGTCCGGATACGCCCGGCGCACCTGCACGCGTCCAGCGATGACATCCTCCACCAGTCGTGGACGCAGCAACCGTGCGGACGCGTAGGCATAGGCACGGTTGCTGATGGCATAGAGGAAACCTTCCGCAGGTGCGATCAGGCCGTTCTTGTAACCGCTCCAGTGCGGGGCATAGAGCTGGTTGTATCCGACCGCGATGGCCCGATGTCCGGTGACCAGGAGTCGCTTGATGTTCTGGACGTCACCCGCCTCCGCATCCTGGAGGAAGACGGTGTTGCCTGGATCCACCGAGTACCGGGTTGTTCCCGCCCGCTTCACCAGGTCGGCAATGCCGGTCTTTCCCTCCTCGATGTACTTCTTCAGCAGGCTGTCGTCCTTGCTCCAGAGTCCCGCCTTGGGATCGTACGGGGCCACGCTCTCGTGCATGAACCCCGCCTTCG
The DNA here is from genome assembly GCA_027489875.1 of Verrucomicrobiales bacterium. GTDB lineage: Bacteria > Verrucomicrobiota > Verrucomicrobiia > Limisphaerales > UBA9464 > UBA6176. The sequence goes on along the minus strand of JAIXZE010000093.1, from coordinate 29,118 downwards.
AAAGCATCTGCGGATAATACGAGAGCAACCCACCCGACCCGACGTCCCCCTCCCCGAGTTCCATCAGCTTCAGGAACCCATAGGCACCCTGCTCGCTCACATCGGCGGGAACGCCATCAAAGGTCTCGAACATGGCAGCCACCGAGAACGCCGTGCACGTGCCGCGGCCGCCCTGGTTCTTCACCGGCGACTGGTAGGGCCGATAATCGAGGGTCAGCGGAAACAATCCCTGAAGCACCGGGAGTCCCTGCGAATGACCCCCCATGCAGGTCGCCCAGAGACAAAGGAACATCCAGAAAGTCCCCGTGGATCGCCGTGCATCCCCCCGGAAAAGTCTTTTGCGGAACACATGCCGCTTCTAGGCCTCACCCCCGCCATTGGCAAGCCTGCCTCCCGCTGAGTTTGAAGTTGGGAGTTTCAAGTTGGAAGGGAGCTGCGTGCCCTCACGCGGCGCCGCATGGAATCCGCCGGGTGGGGGCACCCGGCCTTCAAGCGGAACCATCTGGCAACTGGTACTGAAATCTCCGGCTGTAGGCTGCGTGCCCTCACGCGGCGCCGCATGGAATCCGCCGGGTGGGGCACCCGGCCTTCAGATCGGGTTTTGGCATCCGGACTCCAAACTTGAATCTTCAAACTTCCAACTCCTCCCCGACATTTCCATCGACAGTCCCATCGCCCGCCTTACCCTCCCGCGCTTCTGATGAACAAGACTCCGCACGTCGCCGTGGTCGGGGCAACTGGCGCCGTTGGTATCGAGATGCTGAAGGTTCTCGAACGACGCCGCTTCCCCGTTGGCCAACTCACCCTGCTTGCCTCTGCCCGTTCGGTCGGCAAGAAACTGACCTTTGCCGGCAAGGAAATCACGGTCACGGAGCTCACCAAGGACAGCTTCAAGGGCATCGACATCGCCCTGTTCAGCGCCGGCGGTTCCATCTCCCGCGAGTTCGCCCCCATTGCGGCCGCCGCGGGGTGCGTGGTCGTCGACAACTCTTCCGCCTTCCGCCAGGACGATCGCGTCCCGCTGGTCGTGCCCGAGATCAACGCTGCGGATGTCCGCAATCACCACGGCATCCTGGCCAACCCGAACTGCACCACCGCCATCACGCTGATGGCGCTCTATCCGTTGCATCGGGCGTTCGGCGTGAAGCGCATCATCGCTTCGAGCTACCAGGCGGTCTCCGGCACCGGTGCCAAGGCCATCGAGGAACTCGAACGTCAGGTCCAACAGATCGCCGCCGGTCAACCGATCACCCGCGAGGTTTATCCTTACCAGATCGCCTTCAACGTCCTTCCCCAGGTCGATTCCTTCCAGCCGGACGGGTACACCAAGGAAGAGATGAAGATGCAGAATGAGGGACGGAAGATCATGCATCACCCCGGATTCCGCGCCTCGGTCACCTGCGTCCGGGTCCCCGTCTATCGCTCCCATTCCGTCGCGGTCAGCGCCGAGTTCGAGAAGCCTGTGACCGTCGAAGCCGCACGCGCGATCCTCGCGGATGCTCCGGGCCTCGACGTCGTCGACGATCCCGCGAAGCAGCGGTATCCGATGCCACTGTTCACCTCGGAGAAGGACAACTGCGAGGTGGGTCGGATCCGCATGGACTGCGCCCTCGACAACGCCCTGTGCTTCTGGGTTTCAGGCGACCAACTGCTCAAGGGCGCTGCGCTCAATGCAGTCCAGATCGCCGAGGAACTCCTCAAGCTCTGATCGATCCAACCGCGAAAAAGGCCCGGTTCCTTGCGGAACCGGGCCTTTTGCTGTCCGGAGGCAACCCGGACTCCTTCGCCTATCGCAGCTTGTCGGGATTCAGTCCCAACAGGTCCTTCGGCAGGAACAACCCGTCCTTGCGGATCAGGGTGTCATCGAACCAGACCTCGCCACCGCCCCATTCCGGACGCTGGATCAGCACCATGTCCCAGTGAACGGCCGACTTGTTGCCGTTGCCCGGATCGTCGTAGGCCTGACCGGGTGTGTAGTGCAGCGACCCCGCGATCTTCTCGTCGAAGAGGATGTCGCACATCGGATTCAGGATGTAGGGATTGAATCCCAGGCTGAACTCGCCGATGGAGCGCGCTCCCGGATCTGTATCAAGAATCTCGTTCAGGCGCTTTTCGGTACCGCCAGCACAGGTGGCTTTCACCACCCGACCGTCCTTCATCTCCAGCCGGATACCCTCGAACTTCGTGCCGGCATAGATCGTCGGCGTGTTGAAGCTGATCACGCCGTTCGAGGACTTCAGCGTGGGGCAACTGAAGCACTCACCGTCTGGAATGTTCCTGAGTCCCTCGCACGGCTTGGCACCAATGCCCCGGATGCTGAAGGTCAGATCGGTTCCAGGACCCTTGATCCGGACCACATCCGCCGCCTCCATCCGCTTCTTCAGGGGCAACACGGCCTTCGCCATGCGCTGGTAATCCATGGTGCAGACGTCGAAGTAGAAGTCCTCGAACGCCTCGGTGCTCATGTTGGCCGCCTGCGCCATGCTCGGCGTCGGCCATCGAAGCACACACCACTTGGTCTTGTTGATGCGGTGATCCAGCACCGGCCGCAGGGTCTTCGCGTAGAGCTTCTGAGCCGCAGCGGGAACGTCGCTGGTCTCGCTGGCGTTATGCGCCCCGCGGATGGCCACGTACGCCTGAACCCGCTTCATGCGGTTCATCTCGAGATCCCGAACCAACTTGGCATGGACTTCGTCAGTACCCCGTTGGATTTCCCGGGTCACACGGCTGTGCCGGACGTCCACCAGGGGAACTCCCCCTGCCTCCCGCGTCGCGCGGACCAAGGCCACGGTCATTTCGTCCGGGACATCAATCATGTCCATCAAGAGCACCTCACCCTTGCCCAGGGCACAGGAATACTCCACGAGCAGCTTCGCCAGCTTCGCGTATCTTGGATCAGCCATAAAGTTCTCTTCGAGTCTGCCTCCAACGCCCGGGAGGACGCACGCCCGATCAAGAAACCTTCGGCCATCCCCCGGACAACCCGGGCAAATCCGGGCTTACCGCACAGAAATCAACCAATCCGCCAGACAATCCGGGCCTTGCCCAGATCATACGGGGACATCTCCATCTTCACCCGATCCCCCGCCGTCAGACGCACGAATCGCTTCCGCATCTTCCCGGAGATCGTCGCAAGCACGAGGTGCTTGTTGTCCAACTCCACCCGAAACATGGTTCCTGCAAGGACCGTAATGATCCGGCCTTCAATCTCGACGTGTTCCTGTTCCTTCATCGATCAATCTATGGTGGCCGGAACGATCACTACAAAAGCGCGCGCATCGAAGGTCATCCAGCCCGGTAACCCCGACACGACCCAACAAAAGAAAAAAGAGGCGGGCCGTTAGGCCCGCCCCCGGGAAAAGGTCTGATCAGTAACGGCCACGGCCGCCACCACCACCACCGTATCCGCCGCCGCCACCCCCGCGGCCGCCACCACCACCACCACCGCTGCGGCCGCCGCCGCCGCCACCACCGAACCCGCCGCGGTCACGGCGAGGTCCACCGAATCCGCCGCCGCCACCACCGCCGCCCTCTTCACGAGGACGGGCAATGTTCACGGTCAGGTTCCGGCCGTCGAGATCCGCGCCATTCATGGCGTCGATCGCGCGCTGGGCCTCCTCGGGAGTGGACATCGTGACGAAGCCGAACCCACGGGAACGGCCCGTAGCCCGGTCAAACATCAGGACCGCTTCCATGACGGTGCCGTGTGCGGCAAACGCGTCCTGGAGGCTGTTCTCCGTCGTATTGAACGACAGATTCCCGACAAACAGTTTCGTACTCATTCTCTGTGTGATTTGTCCCTAGACCGAGTCTGCTTTCTCCAAACTGTTCCCGCTCGTCGGGTTTCAAATCATCACTGAACCACCGTTCAACTGAGGATCCACCAGGCCTTGGAAGCGACAGGCAATCTAACTGACGGCTCTCAGTTTGATCAGCTTCCCAGCGTTTGGCCAACAAGTTTTTTCAAGGAGAATCATCAACAGATCTCCATCTCACCCAAAACAGGCCCCGCCCACTCCCTCGACAACCCATCCCACCGCGTCCATCGTTGCCGCCCGCATGTTGCCGAAGCCCCTTGTCATCGCCGACCGCACCTTCCACTCCCGGCTCTTCCTCGGAACCGGCAAGTTTCCGTCCCCGGAATCCATGCGCGACGCCCTCGCCGCCAGCGGAACGGAGATTGTCACCGTGGCGCTGCGACGCGTCGATCTCTCCGGCCAGCGTGATCCTTTCGCCAACATCCTCGAATTCATCGATCCCTCCCGCTACCTGCTCCTTCCCAACACCAGTGGCGCGATGAACGCCGACGAAGCCGTCCGCCTCGCGCGCCTTGCCGTCGCTGCCGGCCTGCCGAAATGGGTGAAACTGGAGATCCATCCCGACCCACGCTACCTCCTGCCCGATCCCATCGAGACCCTCGAGGCCGCCCGCCGGTTGGTGAAGGAGGGATTCGTGGTCCTGCCCTACATCAATGCGGACCCCGTCCTCGCCAAGCGCCTCCAGGAGGTCGGCACCGCCACCGTGATGCCCCTCGGATCCCCCATCGGATCCCACCGCGGCCTCCAGACCCGCGACCAGATCCGCATCATCATCGAGCAGGCCACCGTTCCGGTCGTCGTCGACGCAGGCATCGGTGCCCCCAGCCACGCCACCGAAGCCCTCGAACTCGGGGCCGATGCCGTCCTCGTCAATACCGCCATCGCCGTGGCCCCCGATCCTTCGCGCATGGCCATCGCCTTCAAGATGGCGGTCGAAGCCGGACGCATCGCTTACGAAACCGGCCTTTCCGCACCCCAGGAAACTGCTTCAGCGACCAGTCCGCTCACCGGATTCCTCGACGTCCCCGCCTGACCCACCGGTGCAGATACCTCCGGCGGAGTATTGCCCCCGGTGGATGTTCCCCGGAGCCTTTGCGTTCGAGGAAGTCGAGGGGGGACATGGGCCGCGCATCCGATACATCACTCCGTCTCAAGCACGCCGGCAGCGCCGCCGGGCGTGCGCCCCACTTCCGCGCCCTCGTCGAACAGGCCTCCCACGGCATCGTCATCCTCGGCGAGGGTGATTCCATCCGGTACACCAACGACGTTTTCCGACGCTGGGTTTCCAGGACCACGCGCGAGGAGACCCCCAAGTTCCTTTCGGGAATCCTTTCTCCAGAGGACAACGAGCGGCTGCAGACAGCCCTCCTCGAAATGCTGGAGAGCGCCATCCACCCGTTCCCGCTCCCCATCCTTCAACTCTCTGGAAGCCACGGTCAGGTCCGTCAGCTCGAAGGCACCGCGACCCGCCTTCCCTCCCACTCCGGTTCTGAACACCGCGTCCTCCACCTTCACGATGTCACGGCGCGACGTGAGGCCGAGGCGCGAAACCGCCGATCCGAGCACGCCGCACGGATCATCAGCTCCCTCGCCAGCTCGCTGGTCGAACTGGAATCCGAGGAGGATGTCCTGTGGGACGTCGCCCGCAACTGCGTCGGCCGGCTCGGGCTTCCGGATTGCGTCGTTTACATCAACGACGAATCCCGGCGTGTCCTTGTCCAGCGGGCCGCCTGGGGACCAAAGGCGCCCAACGACAGGACCATCCTGAACCCCATCGAGATCCCGATCGGCCGCGGCATCGTCGGGGCTGTGGGAGTCTCTGGCCGTCCCGAACTCGTCTCCGACACGCGACTCGACCCACGGTACATCATCGACGATGCCCAACGCCTCTCCGAACTGGCCGTCCCCATCCTGCTGGGCGATCGCGTCATCGGGGTGATCGACGTGGAGCACCCCGATGCTGGTTTCTTCGAGGACCACCACGTCGAGATCCTGACCGCGCTCGCGGCCCTGCTTGCCAACAAGCTGGTGCGCGTCCGCGCCGAGGAAGCCCTCCGAAGCCTCAACGCCGACCTCGAACGTCGCGTTCACGACCGTACTTTCGAACTTCAGGCTGCCAACGTGCGGCTCCAGCGCGAGGTCGCCGAACGGGCCCGGGCCCAGTCCATCCAGCAAGCCCTCTACCAGATCTCCGAAGCCATCCACCAGACGCGCGACCTCCCCGCCCTTTACCGGCGGATCCACGAGATCATCTGCACGCTGATGCCGGCCCGGAACTTCTACATCGCCCTCCTTGAGCGCGATTCCGGGCTGCTCACCTTCCCTTACTACGTCGACGAAGCAGACCCGCCTCCAGCCCCGCGCAAGGGCCACCGCGGCATCACGGAATACGTCCTCCGCAGCGGCCGCGCCTGTCTCGCCAACCTGGAGGAAATCGCGCGGCTCAAGGAAGCCGGCGAGTACATCCAGACCGGTGCCGCCGCCGCCATCTGGCTGGGTGTCCCGCTGGTCGTGCGCGACCAACCCATCGGCGTGATGGCCGTCCAGGACCATCACGACCCACGGGCCTTCGGCCCCGAGGACCAGCAGATCCTCTCCTTCGTCGCCGACCAGACCGCCCTCGCCATCGAACGGAAACGCTCCGAACAGGACCTCCAGCACGCCCTCGAACAACAGCGCGAACTCGTCCGGCTCAAGACCAACTTCGCCAGCCTCGTCTCCCACGAGTTCCGGACCCCCATCGGGGTCATCCTCTCCTCCGCCCAGGTCCTGGACTCCTACTTCGACCGCCTCGAACCCGCACGCCGCACCGAACACCTCGGCGACATCGTCCATGCCGCACGGCACATGGCCGGCCTGATTGACGAAGTGCTCCTCCTTGGCCGCATCGAAGCCGGCCGCCTCGCCCTCCAGCCCCGCTCGATCGACCTCACCGCCTTCTGTCGGCGGCTTGCCGACGAAACCATCCAGGCCACCGGGAATCGCTGCCCCATCGAACTTTCCAGCCCGGAGTCCCTGCCCTCCGCCCGTTCCGACGAACACATCCTCCGCCACGTCGTGGGAAACCTGCTGTCCAACGCGGTGAAGTACTCACCCCGCGCCACCCCGGTTTCCCTGTCCCTCGCACGCGTTGGACACGATGCGGTCATCACCGTCCGCGACCGCGGCATCGGGATCCCCACCGAGGATCAGGCCCGCCTGTTCGAAGTGTTCTACCGTGGCCGCAACGTCGGCGAATCCCCCGGCACCGGTCTTGGTCTCGTCATTGTCAAACGATGCGTCGAAGTCCACGGCGGCACCGTCACCCTCCACAGCCAGGTCGGACGCGGCACCACCGTCGTCGTCCGCCTTCCCGTCTTCGACGAATCCGCCCCGCCCACGCCCACGCCATGAAACACATCCTGATCATCGAGGACCACGCGCCCATGCGGCGCAGCCTTGAAACCGTCCTCGAAATGGAGGGCTTCCGGGTCTCCGCCGCCGAGAATGGCCGCCTCGGCGTCCAGTCCGCCTTCGCCGATCCGCCCAGCCTCGTCCTTTGCGACATCCAGATGCCCGAGCTCGACGGCCATGGCGTCCTCAAGGCCCTGCGAGCTGACACACGCACCCATCTCGTCCCCTTCATCTTCCTCACCGCCTGGGGCGAGCGCCATGACGTCCGCGCCGGCATGTCCGCCGGTGCCGACGATTACCTCGTCAAACCCGTCGACCGCCAGGAACTCCTCGACGCCGTCCGCATCCGTCTCGCCCGTGAGGAAATCCGCGAGAAGAGCGGGGGCGGATTCAAGCCGGACTTCTCCAGCTCCGTCCCCCTCGAAAGGCTGGGCCTCAGCACCCGCGAAGCCGAGGTCCTCCTGTGGATGTCCCAGGGCAAGTCGGACGCCGACATCGGCCTCGTCCTTGGCATCAGCGCGGCCACCGCCAAGAAGCACGCCGCCCACGTCTACCAGAAGCTCGGCGTCGAAAACCGCCACGCCGCCGCCATCCGCGCGCTGGAAGTGCTCTCGGGCGGGGAGTGAGACCACGGCGCGTGACGCCTTACGGCAGCAACCGACCGACCAGTGCGCTGATTGCCTTGCCGTCGGCGCGGCCGGCGGCCTTGGCTTGGGCGGCCTTCATGACGATGCCCATGTCCTTCTTCGAGGTGGCCCCGACCTCGGCGATGGCGTCGCGGACGAGGGCTTCCACCTCTTCCGGGCTCAGCTGCTTGGGAAGGAACTCCGAGATCGTCTTGAGTTCGGCCAATTCCTTCGCGGCGAGTTCCGGGCGACCGGCCTTCTCGTACTCATCGATGGCGTCCTTGCGCTTCTTCGCCTCACGCTGGACTACGGCCAGGACATCGGCATCCGCCAGGGTTTCGACCTTCTTCTCGATCATGGCGTAACCGAGGGCGGCCTTGATCAACCGGAGCGTGCCGGTGCGGTCCGCGTCCTTGGCGATCATGGACTGTTTCAACGCATCGACGATCTGGGACTGGAGACTCATAAAGATAGGGATCCTGAAAATTGGACAGCTCCGCAGCACACCCTCTGGCGGGCAGGAGGCGGAAAGCCCGAAAGCTAAGCCAGCGGGTCAGGAGCCGGAAGCCTGCATCTTGCGGATTTGATCCCGCACCCGGGCTGCGCGCTCGTAGTCCTCCAACCGGATGGCCTCGGCCAGATCGCGCTCCAGGCGCTCCTTCTCGGACAGAGGGCGGCGGTTCTGGACCTGATTCAACCACTCCCGGAGCGACGCCAGCTCGGGGCTGGTCTCCATCATCTCGAGGCGCTCATTCTCCTGGTAGAAGCGCTCCAGCTCGGAAATCCCCTCCTGGATGTGCAGAACGGCCTGCTCGAAACTGTTGTCCTTGAGGGCCTCCGTACCGCGGGACCGCGTGCGCATCAGGAGCAATTGGGGAACGAACTGCAGGAGCGACCACGCCAGTTCCTCCGTCGCGGCGTGTTCCGCCACGAACTCGAACACTTCCAGGTTCCGCTCCGAGTCGCGCTCCACCGCCTCGTAATCCTCCAACTGGAACAGGCAGATGTAGCGATGATGAAACTGGATGCACTCCTGCTGGAGCTTCGAGCACTCCTCGAGTCCCAGGTGGAACGATTCGGGAGTCCCCTTCGCCAGCAGATGCTCCGCAAGCCGGGTGCGGTACACATCAAACCACGTCTCCTGTCCCATCGGCCGTTTTCCATCCGGACGGCCCTCGGCATTCATCTGCAGCACCCCGAGGTCCACCCGCAGCTGGATCTTCTGAAGCCCGTCGCGGCCCTTGAAGCGCCGCGCCATGACCTGCCCCGGCTGATAAGGCCAGGCTTGCAGCATCTTGGTCAGGTCGTGATTCATCGCGGCGACAAGCTGGCAACCACATTCCCCCAAGTCAACGCGCGGCACCAATTCCCCTGACACCGCCGGGTGAGGGCACCCGGCCTTCAATGAGAGGGTCTGGCAACTGGGTTCTCCCCCTGCAGGCCGCGTGCCCCCACGCGGCACCTAACGGACACCGCCGGGTGAGGGCACCCGGCCTTCAATGGGAGGGTCTGGCAACTGGGTTCTCCCCCTGCACGCCGCGTGCCCCCACGGGGCGACTCACGGACACCGCCGGGTGAGGGCACCCGGCCTTCACCCTCTGAACTCCACACTTCCCACGGGTCCCGCAGCGGTTCAATGTCCCATCATTCCCACCATGGTTTCCATGCTGCCACCAATGAAACCGATTTTCCCGAAGCTCCGGCGCTCCCGCCGCGCCGCCTTCACGCTGATCGAACTCCTGGTTGTCATCGCGATCATCGCCATCCTCGCGGGCATGCTCCTGCCCGCCCTGGCGAAGTCCAAGACCAAGGCCCAGGGCATCGCCTGCCTCAACAACCTCAAGCAACTCAACCTCGCGTGGTCGATGTACGCGGATGACAACAACGACCGCCTCGTCCCCAACGGCACCGGTGGCCAGATCGGTTGGGTCGAGGGCTGGATGCCCACCGCCCAGGACGCCACCAACGTCAACCTCCTCCGCGCACCGCGCGGCATGCTCTGGAACTACAACAAGGCCCTTGGAATCTACAAATGCCCCGCGGACATCAGCACGGCCCGCTTCGGCACGCGGACCCTTCCCCGCGTGCGCTCCGTCTCCATGAACGGAAACATGAACGGCGCCAGCTGGTACACGGATGAGATCCGCACGACGCATTTCACCTTCCGTAAGACCTCCGAGATCACCCGCCCTTCCCCTTCGGAAGCCTTCGTCTTCCTCGACGAACATCCGGACGGCATCGACGACGGCTATTTCCTCGTCTTCGTCAATCGCCGCCAACTCTGGGGCAACCTCCCCGCAAACTACCACAACGGGGCCTGCGGCTTCTCCTTCGCTGACGGGCACGCCGAGATCCGCAAGTGGCTCGACCCGGATACCCTCGCCCGGAAGATCGTCGCCAACCCGCGTGGCCCCCGGGACGTTCCCTGGCTCCAGGTCCGCACCTCCGCGCCGCTCAGGGCCGACGCACCCTGGCCGCCTTGATCGGTGCCGGCGACGCCCCGGGGCTGTCCACCTTCCCTGCGGCCCACGCCCGCCCCAGCCGGGTGCGGACGTAGTGGAAGAGGTACTGCTGCGCGTATCCGCCGTTCACCCCGAAGTAGGACGCGCTGAATTCCTCGATCCGACGCGCGGTGACCTTCCGCGCCCGCGGGAAATACAAGCGCGTCAGCGCCACCCGGACCCACACATCCACCGGAAACGCCTGCCGGTGACCGAACCCGAACAGCAACGCGCAATCGGCCACCTTCCTTCCCACGCCCGACAATTCCATCAACTGCGCCCGTGCTTCCTCCAGGCTGGCGCGGGACAACGCTGCGAGATCCAGCTTCCCCTCAACGACCCGCCGCGCAGCCCCAAGCAGGTAAGGGGCCCGAAAACCCAACTTGCACGCCCGCAACGCGGACTCATCCAACGCCGCCACCACCTCCACCGACGGAAACGCAAACGCCGGGGAAACCCCTTCGGGCGTCACCATGGGAACCCCGTACCGTTCGCGCAGGTTCCGGACGATCTGGCGGATCTGGACGATCTGCTTGGTCGACGAGCAGATGAACCCCGCAAGGCATTCCCACGGATCCTGACGCAGGAGACGCAGCCCGCGACAGGCCGCGATCGACTCCCCCAGGGGTCCGTCCTGCGGAAACGTCGCCAGCACCGCACCGAGGTCCTCGTGGAGGTCGAGGTACGTCTCGATCCACTCCCAGTCCGCGAGCGGTTTCGCCACCTCGGCGGAGATCATCCCACCGCGCTGGCTCAACCGCACCCAACGCCCCGAAACCACCCCGGTCCATCCGTCGCCGTCGCGATCCCAACCAAACGCCTGCCCGGACTCCAACGTCTCGCCGAGGGCGTAATCCTGGACCTCCCAGTCCCGACGAAGCGTGGGGTGCGCGCTCACCGCTTTCCCCGGCAGACGAAGGTTTCGTACTGATGGAAGAGCCGCCCACGGTATTCCACATCCAGCGAACCCAGCCGTTCCACCGTCTCGAAATCCTCCTTCAACGAAGGCGGCAAGCCATCGCCGGAATCCTTTTGCTTCTGCCGGACGAACAGCGCGGTTTCACCCTTCCGGTGGCCGTACCCCGGCCACACCTGGAACTGGCTTCGGACGTGCTCCGCCCGTGCCTCGTAGATGAAGGGTTGATCGGGCAACGATTCCGGCCCACCGGGCATGTAAAAGCTGAGCAACCCTGCGCGCCCGTAATGGTCCGCGATCACGAACACCGGCTTCCCTTCCGCCATGAGGTTGGTTCGGACCGACGCCACCTGACGGGCGAACTCCCGATGCCCGCGCACCCGGCGCAGCGGTTCCAGTTTCACCGGCAGCGGCTGCCCGGCCACCTTCGCGATCAGGTTGGTGTCATGCAGCAGCACGACGACGGGCAATCCCACCAACAACCCCGCGCGCACCCACCCCACGACCCCACGCGCCCCTGCCGCCCAACGCCGGTGCCAATACAACGTCGCTGCCACCAACCCTGGAAGGATCGCTGCGGCAATCCAGTTCGGGTGTACGCGGGAGCGCAGGGTGTACCCGAGATAGAACAGGAAGATCGGTGCCGAGAAGGCGCACAGGAACCGCTCCACCACCGGCGCATCGCGCCGCACCGCGAGGACCGCCAATGCCACCGCCATCATCCCCAGCCAGATGGGATTCAACAGACCCACTTCAGCCCCGACGAAATCGCCGAGGTATCGCAGGGTAAACTCCCACTCCCGATGCAATCCGCCGCGCTCCTTCAGGTGTGTGAACGTCACCCACCCGTTCTGCGCATTCCAGATCAGGATCGGGAGCGTCCCGAGCGCCAGGATTCCCAGCGCCAGGTATGGACCCGGGCGCTTCAGTTGTCGCCAACCGCCGGGCACCACCGCCAGCCCAAGCGCCAAAGCCGCGAGCTGGAACGGCGCGAAATACTTCATCAATAGCGTTCCCGCCAGGGTCACACCCACCACCGCCCACCAGCGCGTCGAGTCCTCCGTGATCGCCCGCCACGTCGCCAGCATCCCGATCGTGTAGAAGAAGACCGTCAACGGATCGATCGTCAGCAGGATCGATCCCACCATCGCGAGCGGCGTTGCCTGCAAGGCCAGCACGAACAGGAATCCCGTGCGCCCGTCTGTCCGCCGAACCACGAAATTCAACAGCGTCCACCCCAGGATGAAGGCCAGCAACGGCGGCAGGAACCGCACGCCGAACTCGGTGTTCCCACCCACCAGGTTCCCGATCCAATGCGCCACCGCGATCCCCAGCGGCTTGCTGTAATACGACAGCGCCATCCGCTTCGACCACACCCACTGGTAGGCTTCGTCCTCGGACAATTCGATCAAGGCGCGCCCCACGTAGATCCAGTGCCCGACCAGCAGGACCACCAGAAGCGCCCGCGCCAACCGCACCCAATGCCCATGGGCCGGCGTCGCCATCCTTTCCCCGGATTCCGCATCCAACAGGTTCGGCAACGCCCGGTGCCATTCCGGAAACCACCGGCTGCCAATCGCCCCCCAACCCCACGCAGCCATCCGCGACAGGCACACCCCGTACAACACCCCCACCGTCCACCCTGCGAGGACATCGGTCGGGTAGTGCACCCCGAGATACATCCGCGAGATCCCCACGCCGACGCCGACCGTTCCCACGGCCGAAGTCAGTCCACGGCGTCGCCAGGCCAATGCCGTTACCGCCGTGATCGCCCCCCAGATGGCCGAGTGCCCCGAGGGCATGGAGAACGTGCTGCCGCGCCCCACGATGAGTCGGGTCTCCGGATGATCCACGAACGGCCGGTTCCGCCGGATGAGCTTCTTGGCCACCCCGACGAAGAGCGAATCGCCCACCGCCAGCACCAACACGAGCATCACCACGAACACCCGACCACGCCGTCCACCCCATCCCAACAGCGCCACCGCCAGCAGCACCACCAGCGGCATGAAATACTCATTGCCGCTGAGGAACCGCATCACCGGATCCAGCCACGGAACCGCCAACGACTGGTTGAAAAACCGGAATACCGTCAGGTCCAGGTCCTGGATCATCCCTGTGGGCGTTGTCAGACCTGTGTCAGTACGTGATCAACGACTTCACCGGGTGGTTCCCCAGGCGATCGCGGCCCGACAGGAACGACAGTTCGATGAGGAACCGGATGCCGAGAACCCGAGCCCCCAGCTTGTCGAGCAACGCCAGCGTGGCCGCCGCCGTGCCGCCGGTGGCCAGCAGATCATCCAGAAGGAGAACCCGCTCCCCGGAACGGACGGCATCCACGTGGATCGCCACCGTCGCGGAGCCATACTCGAGGTCGTAGCTCTGCTCGTGCGTCGTCCAAGGCAGCTTGCCCTTCTTGCGCACGGGCACGAACCCGCAGCCCAGCATCGCCGCCGCCGCGGATCCAAAGATGAAGCCGCGGGCGTCGATGCCCACGATCTTGTCCACGCTCCCCAGTTCCACCCCCGCGAGCAGGTGCTCCATGGCCCCGCGGAACAACCGGCCATCCGCGAGCACCGGCGTGATGTCCTTGAACTGGATCCCGGGCTTGGGGAAGTCCGGCACGTTCCGGATGGAACGTTCGATCTCGGCGATGGAGACGGATTGCATGCAGGGCGGGTTGTCGCGGACCTCCGCCGACCCGTCAAGCCACGGCTCACCCCAACGGTGCCCCAACATGCAAGGCGTGCTTCAGGCAGTACGCCCCATTCACCACATACTTGGCTGCCCAGTGTCGCAGGCCCGCCCGTTCCTCCGGCTTCAATGCCCGGACCACCTTCGCCGGCGAACCCAGGACCAGCGACCCCGCCGGGATCACCGTCCCGGGCGTGACCAGCGCATGCGCGCCGATCAGGCACTGCTCGCCCACGACCGCACCGTCCAGCACCGTCGCACCCATCCCCACCAGGCATTCATCCCCGATCGTGCAGGCGTGAACGTTCGCCGAATGTCCCACCGTCACCCAGTTCCCGATGATGCACGGGAAGTCATCCGCCAGGTGCAGGACCGCGTTGTCCTGGATGTTCGAATGATGCCCCACTTCGATCCGATTGATGTCGCCCCGCAACACCGCCCCATACCACACGCTGCTGTGGTCCCCCAGGGTGACATCGCCCACGACCACCGCTGTCCGCGCCAGGTAAACGCCAACTCCCAACCGTGGCGAACGCCGCAGGTGGCGATCCAGTTGCCCAACCAATCCTTCCATCCCGGCCAAACCGTGAAGCGCGTCCATGGCCTCACCCTTCCCAAGCCCGCCGACGACTGCCAGCCCAACCTCGCGCCCGGTTGAACCGGAACAGTGACCCGGACGTCGCCACCGCGGTTCCAGCCAGGGGTCCCATCCGCATGCTCCGGCAGGGCATGGAGCCCTTCAATGCCCTTGACCCCAAAGAATCGACGCCTCCATCGTCCGCCGTCCGTTGATCCAGATCATGCACGTTTCCCCATGGCAGCGCCTCCTTGAGCAGTTCAGCACCTCCCTCGTCCGGCATCACGTCTGGGTGCTCGCCGGAATCCTGGGGATGGGGCTGATCCTGCGGATCCCTGTGTGCCTCCGGGAGCACCCGGACACTTCGATGCAGCAACTCGACGACGGCATCGAATACCTGGCCCAGGCCAGATCGATCCTGAACGGCAAGCTGGATGGCCACCCCCGGAATTATCAATACATCCGTTCACCCGGCTACGCCCTCTTCCTGCTGCCGTTCGAATGGCTGACCCCGCAGGAAGGCCGCGAATGGACCCCCTCCGCGAAATTCAACCTGGATCCACCCGTGCGGATCTCCACCGCGATGTTCCGGTGGATCCAGGCGGTTCAATGTTTCCTCAGTGTCGCCACCGCCCTGCTCGTAGGGCGCATCGCCCACCAGATGGCCGGCCCCATCGCCGGGATCGTGGGAACAGCCCTGACCGCATGGAATCCCTTCATCATGTCGTTCTCGGGGTTCGTCCTCAGCGAAACCCTGTTCCTCTTCCTGGTCTGGCTGTCCCTCCACGAACTGCTGCGTTACTCGGCAAATGCCACCTCCACCCGGTGGCGTCCCCTGGTCTCCGCATCGCTAGCCCTCACTGCCGGCTGCCTCGTCCGGCCCAATCTTCAGGCTTCACTGCCCATCGCCGCGATCTGGGTGGGATGGATCGAATGGCGCCGCTGCGGCCGATGGCTTCCAACCCTCGGGGCCATGACCCTCATGACCGTCCTTGTTTCCGCCTTCCTCCTGCCACTCATGATCCGGAACAAGCGGGTGCACGGGGAACTCAACCTCTCGCCGTTCTACGCCACCGCCATCTTCGGCCAGGGTCATTCGCCCTACTACCTCAAGGCACTCACCGCCACCAACAACGAGGAGTATTCCCAAAGCCTCCACACCCTCTTCACACAGTCCCGATTGGATTCGCCCATCCCGAAATCCGCATGGCTCGATGAACCCCGCCGATTCTTCAACGAATCCCGCGGCGAGTGGTGGCGACTCCAATGGTTGAAGACAAAGTCCTTCTGGCGTCCGTGGCTCAATCCAACGGTCTTCAGCCGGCCCAAAGTCCTTCTTTCCGCGGTCGCCGTGGTTCCCATCTTCATCGGGGCCTTCTGCTCCTTTTTCATCCCCGCCATCCGGAGACATCCACTGTTCCCGCTGCTCTGGGCCATGGCCATGGTCAGTTACCTGATCGGCGGCGTGGCGTTCACCGCGAGTACCCGGTTCAGGATCCCCTTCCTCGATGTCTCCTTCATCGTCCTCACCGCTGCCGTCCTCGTGACCCTGCTGCATCGCGTCGTCCCCGGGACGCCCCCGGCGACATCACCCAAGCCTCCCACCCCCTGATGGCGTCCCTCCAACCCGACGCCTCCTCCGTCCTCGCCGAAGCCTCGCAGATCCTTGCCGCGGCCGGGGTCGATGAGCCCACCCTCGAAGCCGAACGCCTCCTCGAACACATCACCGGCGTCCCCTTCCTCCGCCGTCGCATCGGTCTGGCTCAGGAACCTTCGTCCGAGGCGATCGGCCAATTCCTCGACCTCGTTCAGCAACGCGCCCGCCGCATTCCCCTCCAGCACCTCCTCGGCACCGCGCCCTTCCTCCATCTCACGCTCCAGGTCTCACGGCATGTGCTCGTGCCGCGCCCGGAAACCGAGCAACTCGCCCTCCTCGCCCAAAAGCACCTCGCCGGTGTCCCGAACGCCCGCGTCGCCGACCTCGGCACCGGCTCGGGATGCCTCGCGCTCCATCTCGCCTCGTCCCGTGCCGATACCCGCGTCCACGCCTTCGACCTCTCCCCGGAGGCCCTCGATCTGGCCCGTACCAACGCAACAAACCTCGGCCTGCTCGACCGTATCACGTTTCACCTCCAGGACGCGTTCAGCCCGGATGCCGACCTGGCCGCACACGCCCCCTTCGATCTCATCGTCACGAACCCGCCCTACATCCCGGACGCCGAGATTCGTTCCCTGATGCCCGAAGTCAGGGATCACGACCCGATCCTGGCCCTCGCCGGCGGTCTCGACGGCCTCGGCCCCTACCGAAGCCTCGCCAACCGCGCCCATCGGTGGCTTCGGCCCTCCGGTTGCCTCCTCGCCGAGTTCGGAGACGGCCAGGCTCCCGAGCTGGCCCGGATCTTCCGAACCCCGGACTGGGATCATATCTCCTTCGAGAAAGACTTGAGCGGCAGGGACCGCATTCTCATCGTTCGCCCGTCCCGGTCCGAAGCGCCGTGAATCCACTGCGGCCCGCCCGGGATGATGTTCCGGATCGCTCCCACCATGGACAGTTTCCTGATTGAAGGCGGTACACGCCTGTGCGGCGAAGTGCAGATCAGCGGCTCCAAGAATGCCGTGCTGCCCATCATGGCCGCCACCCTCCTCACCGCCGAGACCTGCGTCATCCGGCACGTTCCCGACCTGAGCGACGTCCGGTTCATGTGCCGGATCCTCACCTCGCTGGGGGCCCAGGTGGAGTTCGACGGCAGCACCCTCACCGTCTGCGCCGCCAAGATCACT
Organism: Verrucomicrobiales bacterium; assembly: GCA_027489875.1. Lineage (GTDB taxonomy): Bacteria > Verrucomicrobiota > Verrucomicrobiia > Limisphaerales > UBA9464 > UBA6176. Next base: position 11,815 of record JAIXZE010000093.1, on the reverse strand, counting down.
GGCACCGGTGACTACGACCTCATCCGCAAGATGCGCGGATCCATCTGCATCCTCGGCCCCCTGCTCGCACGCCTCCGCACCGCTTCCGTCTCCCTTCCCGGCGGATGTGTCATCGGGACGCGCCCCATCGACCTTCACCTGAAGGGTCTCCGCTCGCTCGGAACCGAGATCCACGTCGAGGGCGGATACGTCAAGGCCCACGCCCCCGAACTCAACGGAGCCCATGTCTTCCTCGGCGGTCGCGCCGGCCCCACCGTCCTCGGCACCGCCAACATCCTCATGGCCGCCGCGCTCGCCGACGGCATCACCGTGCTCGAAAGCGCCGCCTGCGAACCCGAGATCATCGATCTCGCCGATTTCCTCAACGCCATGGGTGCCCGGATCCAGGGTGCCGGCAGCCCGACGATCACCATCACCGGCGTCCGCGAACTCCACGGCGTCGAACATGAGGTCATCCCGGACCGTATCGAGGCCGGCACCTTTGCCGTGGCGGCTGCGGCTTCCGGCGGACAGGTAACCCTGCGCGGCGCACGTCCCGATCACCTGGGTGCCGTCCTCGACAAGCTCCAGGAAGCCGGTGCCCGCATCGATCGTCGCGGCGGAGCCCTCACGGTCAGCGCGGGTTCTTTCCTCCGCCCCGTCGACATCACCACGATGCCGTACTCCGGGTTTCCGACCGACATGCAGGCCCAGTTGATGGCCCTCATGTGCCTCGCCCCCGGGACCAGCATCATCACCGAGCGCATCTTCGAGTCCCGGTTCATGCACGCTTCCGAACTCATGCGGCTCGGTGCCGACATCGGCATCGAAGGCCCGAGCGCCATCGTGAAGGGCGGTAAACCCCTCAGCGGAGCCGAAGTCATGGCCAGCGACCTTCGTGCCTCGGCCGCCCTCGTCATCGCGGGCATCGCCGCTTCCGGGAAGACCCAGGTGCACCGTGTCTATCACCTCGACCGCGGATACGAACGGATGGAGGTCAAACTCGAGAAACTCGGTGCCCGGATCCAACGGGTGCCCGGTGAATAGCCTCCCACGCTTGCTTCCCAGACTTCCCCCCATCGCTGCCCCACGCTAAATCACCCGCAAAACCAACACGCGCGCGCCATGGACATCGTATTCAAATGCCCGCACTGCCAGACCGAACTCGAGGTCGAGTCGGATGCCGCCGGCGAAACAATCCCCTGCCCGGCCTGCAATAAGGAAATCCGCATTCCCGCCAACAGTGGCGGGACTCCGCCGCCTCCTCCCCCGCCCCGCACTGCGGCACCGGCCGCCAAGGAGGAAAAGAAGTTCGCGGTCCCCGTCAGCAACAAACCCGTCGAACCCCTCATCCAGAAGGCCCTCCCCAGCCTGGAAGCCCAGTCCAAGATCGATGGCAAGAAGCTCATCCGCCTCAAGACCATCCGTCACTCCGACTGCAAGGAGGTTGGTCACGACAACTTCGATGCGTTCGTCACCGAGTTCCTCAACAAGATCGGCGAGGAGAACATCGTGAGCATCACCCCCATCAATTACAGCTACGTCGAGATGGGCACCCAGAAGCTCATCACCGACTTCGGCCTCGCGATCATCTACCGCGGCTGACCCGCGGTTCACAAATTCCCGGCCCTGCCACCATGCCCCCTTCATCACCCACGTTGGCGGCGGCCGGGCCGCGCCAGCCTTCCCTCCTGTTCCGCATCGCGCGCGTCCTCCTCATCGGGATCGCGCTCCTGCTGGCCGCCGTCGTCCTCCGGTTCATCGCCGTCACCCGAGACCGATTCCCCGGCTATTCCGTGGAACTCGCCCTCGACGGCCGCTCCGCCGCGCAATCCCCGCGCCCACTGCGCGTGGGATTCGGCGAGGTCGACATCACGCCGGACATCTCCAATCCAAACCGCCCCGTCTGGATCGCCGGCTTCAGCCAGAACCGCTCCGCCACCAACATCCACGATCCCCTCGCCGCCTCCGCCCTGGTCCTCGACAACGGCCACGCCCGCGTCGGCATCGTCGCCATCGATTCCATCGGGTTCTTCCACGACGACGTCATCCGCGTCCGGCAGGCCATTCCCGCCGACTGGAAACTCGACTACGTCGTCGTCTGCTCCACCCACAATCATTCCACCCCCGACCTCATGGGCCTGTGGGGACCCAGCCCCCTCCAGAGCGGGGTCGATCCGGCCTACAAGCTCCAGGTGATCCACGGCGCCCGCGACGCCCTCGGCCTCGCCATCACGAACCTCACGCCGGCCCGCATGGCCGCCCATGAGATCGCCGTCGATCCCACCGGTCTCGTGGCCGACACCCGCAAGCCCCTCGTCTTCGACGCCGACCTTCGGGTCCTGCTGTTCACCCACGCCGCCAACGGTTCGGTCCTCGGATCCCTCGTCGGCTGGGGCAATCACCCCGAAACCCCGTGGGCCGGCAATCGCGACATCACCGCAGACTTCCCTGGTGTCATCCGCCGCGCGCTCGCCCAGGGCATCCCGGGCACCAACAACACCTCCTTCCGCAAGGGCCTCGGCGGGAAACATGTCTTCGTCAATGGCGCCGTCGGCGGCCTCATGACAACCCATCCCTCCACCGAGGTCACCGACCCGATCTCCGGAGCCGTCCTGAAGACCCCGTCCCACGCCAAGACCGATGCCGTCGGCCATCAACTCGTGATGCGCATCCTCGACCGCATCGCCACCTCCAACGCTCCGGCCGCCGAGTCCGTCCCGATGACCGTCCACGCCCGGACGATGGACCTGAAGCTCGACAACAATGGCTTCCTCATCGCCAGCGGACTGGGCCTCCTCGACCGCGGCCATTCGCGTTGGATGCACTTCCGGACCGAAGTCGCGCTCATCACGCTCGGTGACGTGTCCTTCGCCTGCATCCCGGGCGAGATCTATCCTGAACTCGTCAACGGCGGCGTGGTTCGACCGCCGGGCGGCGACTTCGGCATTGAACCCCTCGAAATACCGCCCCTCCGCGAGATGATGCCGGGACGGGTGAAGTTCCTGTTCGGCCTCGCGAACGACGAGATCGGCTACATCATTCCAAAATCCGAGTGGGATGTGGACCCGCCGCACCTGTTCAACGAGAAGCGCCCCTACGGCGAAGTGAATTCCTGCGGACCCGACACCGCCCTCAGGATCCACACAGCCCTGCGCGAGCGCATCGAGGAATACCGCGCCAGCCTTCGCTGAGCCCCGTGGTAGCAGACGACGTGAGTATCGTCAGACGACGTCAGGAGGCTGTGAATGAAGAGTTCCCGGTTTCCAGATCCCAGTTCCCCGGCGGTAGCCGTCAGGAGGCTGTGGAAAGATTGGTGGGCCCAGCAGGATTCGAACCTGCAACCAAGGGATTATGAGTCCCCTGCTCTGACCGTTGAGCTATGGGCCCAGGCGCTGCCGACGGGACCAGCCTAGTCCGGGACTGCCCGCAAAGAGAAGCGCGCTTTCAACGGCCGCACGGGTGGGCGCATCTGGACACTGCCCCCGCATGGAACGGGGTGGCGACGTCCTCGTCGCCGTTCCAAAGCCATTCCCTTGGCGATGAGGACATCGCCGCCCCGAATCCCTTCCAAAAGGAGGCAGTGTCCAGATGCGCCCCGACGGGCGGCGAGGCCCCCTCAGCCCCAACGGGGCGGCCTACAACCAAGCCTGCGCCATCCTGTCATCCTGTCCTCCGCCATACAGCCATCCTGTCCATCCAACCCCGAAAACTTCCCCGAAACTTTCGCCAGCCCGACCGTAAAAGCCCCATGTGACGCCTTCAGATCGCATTCTATCAACGGCAGCCTCCAGTCGCACTCGCGACACAGGTTCCACCACACCAACCCCATTTCGCCGCTGGATCGGGACAGCGCTCCTGATCCTCGTGGCTGCGCCCATGCTCTCGGGTGCGACGGTGACGCACTCCGGCAACCTCACCGATCTTGGATCGTCATGGCGGAACCCGGACGTTTCAAAGCCCCTGGACCTCGACAACAATCAGGTGTTGGGAAGCGACGGATACCATCTCGTCAACCTGCCTCCCGTCCGCCCGTCCTACGTGGCGGAATCGACCATCCTTTCCAGCACCTTTGCCGGGAACGGAGGATACTCGCTGATCGATGACCCCGGACAGCCGGGCGGGTCGTTCCTCACCGGGGCCGTGAACCCCCGCCCGGGAACCGGCAGCAGCGCCAACCTGTTTTCCTTCACTCTGAACACGTCTGCCGAAGGCCGGATGATCCGGGTCGGATTGCTGGTGGACAACCTCGACGGGGTCCATTGGAACGCCTCTGGGATCTCGCTGGTCCAGTCAGACAACCCCCAGTCCTCCAGCGGACTGATCCCCACGGTGGTCCCGGTCCTGAACAACCGCGTTCCGGACTGGGTCTTCTTCGACATCACCGGTGGCAAGGCCGGCGACACCTTCGTCGTACGCGCCATCGGAGGCGCGAGCGGCACCGCGACCATGGGGGGTGTGGCCTTTGACAGCATCCACCCGGACGGAGGCCCGGTGCGGACCTCATCTCAGGGCATCGCCAACGTCTATCCCTCCCGCGCCCTCCTGGGTGAACCACCGCAGGGTCTGTACCGGATGACGCTCACCTTGAGCAACCTCACCTGTCCCGCCCAGGGAATGAGCGTCCTGCTCGTCGGTCCCGGCGGTCAGAAGATCCGCCCGATGTCACACGCCTTCGGGACCTTCGACACAGCCGGTGGACAAACCATCCTCACCTTCGATGACTACGCCTCCGGCCCGCTCCCGGTATTAGCGGAGGGAGCCATCGCACCGGGCACCTATAAGCCGGACACGGATCAATCCCCACCCAGCCTGCCCGCGCCAGCCCCTTCGGGCCCCTACTCCAGCCCGCTGTCCGCAGCGCAGTCCGGCCAGGTTGCTGGCGTCTGGTCCCTCTATGTGAACGGAACCTCCGTGCGCATGGATTCGTGGAGCCTGAAGATGATCCCCATCCACGCGCCGCTTCTGGCGAATGCCTCCACGATGCGCGAAACCGTACAGGTGGCCCCCTACTCCGACTCCCACCGCGGCGGGATGACCGCAGCGGTCAACCCCGGCGGATTGCCCACCACGGTCTGGATGGAATGGGGCCCCACCCTGGACCTCGGCCGGATCTCGCCCCCGAAAGAGGTCGGATCGGGCAACCAACCCATCCAATACACCGGATTCATGAGCCCTCCGGTCGGGGGGCTTCTCCACCTCCGCATCGGTGCCTCCAACCAACTCGGCGTGATCTATACCCCCACGCAAGCCGTGATCCTGCCTTCGTTCTTCAGGACGTTCCCCGGCGGCCCGTTCCCCAGCGGCCCGGTGCCCATACCCGGAACGCCCATGGAATGCGGCGACTTCAACACCGACGGCAAACTGGATTTCCTCCTCACCCAGGAATTCTCCAAAGATGGGTACTTCCTGCGCCCCCCCCCGAGCGTCTGGATCAACACGGGCAGCGGGTTCGCACGGCAGTTGACTCCCGGGCTCCCGACCATCGACGGGGGCCAGATATCCCCGGGCGACGTCGACAACGACGGTCGCCTCGACTTCCTCCTCACCGGCTTCACCAACACCACCACGACCTCCCAGCTCTGGTTCAATACCGGAGCCGAGAACCCGAACTTCGAGCGGTTTGACCTGCGCGGCATCGCATCCGTAGGCATCGGTACCGTGACCTGGGGGGACTACGACAACGACGGCCGACTCGACTTCCTCCTCACGGGCAATCAGGGCACCCGCCGGGTCGGCCAACTTTGGCGCAACTCCGGCGCGGCCTTCGTCAACGTCACCTCTTCCGTCCTGCCCGGATTCCCCGAGATCCGCGACGGATCCGTGGCCTGGGGAGACTACGACGGAGACGGGTGGCTCGACATCCTGGTCTCGGACACCAGCACAACCCAGATCTGGCGCAACAACGGCATTGGGTTCACCCGCGTGCCGGACGCCGCGGCTCCCGGCCTCCCGGGCCTCCGCGACTCAGCGGTAGCCTGGGGCGACTATGACAACGACGGCCGACTCGATTTCCTGATCTCGGGAGAAACCAGCCTCAACCAGCCGACGACGCAGATCTGGCGCAACACAGGCAGCGGATTCTCAAACGTGTCTGCCGAGGTCGCGGACGGCATTCCCGGCGTGGTCCGCGGTTCCGTCGCCTGGGGTGACCACGACAACGACGGCCGACTCGACATCCTGCTCGTCGGCCAGGGTCCGGGATCCATCGACCTGCTCCAACTCTGGCAAAACACGGGGACAGCCTTCATCAACATCACCTCATCGGCCTTCCCGACCTCCCCCCTCGCCTGCAAGTCCGGAGCGTGGGCCGACATGGACAACGACGGCCGTCTGGATCTCCTCCTGGGTGTCGAGGCTCCGACTGGCCTGGGCCTCGTCGAGATCTCCCGGAATCAGACCTGGTCAACCAATACCCCGCCCACAGCCCCGAAGGGCTTGCGCGTCTCTGCCGGCCCCAACGGCGTCACCTTCTCCTGGCAGCCCGCCACCGACGCCCAGACACCCTCGGCCGGTCTTTCCTATCATCTCCGCGTCGGGACCACGCCAGGCGGCTCGGATCTGGTCTCGCCCATGGCCCGACCGGACGGCAAGGCCCTCCTCACCCGGCACGGCGCGCTGCGCCCCGGTCTCTCCCGGACCATCACCGGACTCCCGAACGGCCGGACGCTGTACTGGTCGATCCAGGCTCAGGACACCGCCTACGCAGGATCGGAATTCACCTCCGGCCAATTCGTCATCGGACAGGCTCTCGCGACGTCCAGCGGCCAACTGATCCCGGGCGACACCGATGGCGACGGCCTGGTCGATGACCGGGAACTCACCCTCGTCCTCGCGAAACTCGCCGGCGGGCTGCGGACGGTGAATGCCGCCGGCCTCTACAGCCCCTCCCAGATCCAGGCCCTGAATGTCGGTACACCGATGCTGGCTCAGGTTGCCCCCGGACAGTTCCGGCTCACCCTCGGACTGGAGAAGGCGACGCGACTCACCAACTTCGTCGCCTTCCCGTTCCTCGCACCCCAGACCCGGATCAACGAATCCGGCGAACTGGAGTTCCTGTTCTCCTCACCCGATGACGCGGCCTTCTTCCGGGTGGAAGCCAGGTGAGGATGACAGGATGACAGGAGGTTCGGCACCGGCTTCCTGCCTCGGAATCCTCCTGTGAATCCTGTTCATCCTGTCTCAAACAAATACACGGCAATGACCCAGAAACCGGTCCTTCCGCGTGGCCGGCTGCATGGCAAGCGCAGCAATCCCGCCAGGGCACGAAGTTCGATGGAGGTGCCACCGTCACAACCCTGGACCCGTGAGGCCCCAAGGGATGGAAGACACCTCGAACAGGCACCCAAGCCCATTCAACCCGGGCCTGGGATCACCGCGGTACGCCGGAGGCGTTACAGCCATTAGCCCGGGGTGCGGAGCAACCCCGGGTCTCGATCCGATTATAAAACCAACCCCGGAGGGGTTGAAGCGCTCCAAGACCGAACCAACCGTCACCACGCGGACGGGATTCAACCCTCGCCTGGGGTCAGTGGACCGGGTGTTGGCAGGCTTTTCCGGGAAGTCCTATGATGGATAAAGCGGATTACCCGGCCGATCGTCCGTCGTTGTGAAGCCGTGAAGAGTCGGTATCGCCATTGCCGCCGGCCGACAATCAAGCCAGTCAATGGGAACGGTGCATGATCCGTTCGCAGCCAATAGCTCAGGTATGCCGGCAAGTAGTAGCGAAACCCTGGGTCATCGAGAAAGCAAAGCCCCCCGACCCCATCAAATTTCTGAATCCACTCATCCCGCACTTCCCACCAGTGGTTGTCCGTGTCCAATTCCCTGGCCTTGCGCCTCTCCACTTCTGAACCCCAATGGTCAATGGCCAGCGTCTCGTGCAAGGTCACCGCATCGCCGCGAACCACGTCACTGAAGTCGCGCCAAAGATGTCTCTGGTTTAGCCATGGTCTTTGCCGAGCTCCCAAGTCAGCGACCGTCACGGGAAACCGTCTCCTCCCATTCGGAGTAGGCGAGGAAGGGCTTTGCCATACCGATCTTGGATAAGTGGCCTCCGAGTCCATCGTCCATCCACAGACAGTATTTCTGCCCCTGAAACACGCTACGAGCGTTCGGCAACGGAAAGCTCTGAGCATGGTGATCGCCATACTTCTGAAAGAGCTCGGTGTAGGTGGGCCAGGTCCACGGCACCTCCGCGCGCCAGGAGAGGACGAGCGAACCGCCTTCGACCACGCGGAACGTTGCCTGGAGGTGCCCATAGTAGAGTCCGACGAAGGCATCAAAGTACTCGGGATCGCCCATATAAAAGGTTTCGGATGAATATCGCCCCTGACCGCCACGGCCACCATCCAGATCCTGCAGAACCTTCCTTCTAAGTTCAGTCATGGCCAAACGCACAGGAGCACTGCCGGTAAATAGCCCCGGACTAACTGCCAACGGCTCTCCCGTCCTGGAAAGATAGCGATGCATCATCTTGCTGGATTGAGGCGCGACCAGAGCGCCCCCTTTGGCAAAGCAGATGTACAGATCTCGAAGGAATCGCCTCTCCGCAACGGACATTTCCTGCCCTCTGACGGCCTTGCCTTCCAACTGGTCCACCTGATTTTGCAGACTGGTCACGCCAATACCCGTAGCCAAGGTAAAGGCGAGCAGGCTTTGCCTGCCCGGGAAGTACACCAGAAATGCCCCAAGGCAGAGCGCGAGGCATGCGGCAGTACCCCACAGAAGCCTTCGAACAACTTTATGCCCAAGCCACCGCATATTGATTCGGCCAACAACCCATGCAGAGCGGCCCGGCGCAGGGGACGCAGAGCCCGACAATGCCTCCTGCGACGATGCACAGCAGCGGAAAGCAGTGGAGAAGCGATACCATGGCAGCAATCCTTTGCGCTGACGTCCCAAGCGCCCCTCAGCATCTTACTCCGAGCCTCGGAGCAGGGGCTTTTTCAGGTAATGAGCAGGCACCGACACAATCGGCTCCGGCAGTTGCGCTTCCCCCCTCCGTCGGCCGATGGCGCGAACGTAACCGAGATGGCTGCCGGCGTCGGCTTCCAGTGCCGCAATCTCCACCGCATTGTCGGGAGCCACCAGGCGAAGCCATTCCACCCAGTATTGCCAGCCACCGGCCAGCATGTCGGCCACCTCGATATCCAGAATGCCAGTCCGGCCCCAGTGCCGACGCCACCACGAGGCAGAATGAAACTGCCACGGTTGTTCCTGTGACCACCACTCCTGGAGGTGCGCGGGAACCGGCCCATCCATCTCGCGGGTCAGGCCGACCTGAGCGATCCCGATCTGTCCGCCCGGTTTGACGAACCGGGCGAGGTAATTGAGATAGTGGTCGTCCGTGCCGTAGTAGATGAAGGAGTCAATCGACACGATGGCATCGAAGAACTCCGTAGCGAACGGCAATGACCGCGCGTCGGAGTGGATCGGAAACACCCCGTCCTCGACCCCGGCATCCCGGATGCGCTGGAGGTTCTCCGAGGCATTGAACCAGAGGTCCGTCGCCCAAACTTGAACGCCGAACTCGCGGCGCAGGAAAATCGAAGACATCGCCCGTCCGCAGCCGAGATCCAGCACCCGCATGCCAGGCTGCAACCGCATCTCTTCTGTAAGCCATTCCGTCAACCAAAGGGCATTGGCTCCCCCGCTGGCGCTCGCCAGGATCCAATCCGGGTGATAGCGCGACGAACGTGGGAATCGCTCCGAAACAAGTTGGTCGTTTTGGTTCATAAGGACGCGTTGTCGCCCAACAAGAGAACTGACCGACGCGGCTCACCCGCGATCGGAACATCCACCTCTTTGAGTCGAGGGGGGCATGGTGCCATCTGATTGTCCGTCGGGACAACAACGACGCGAAAGCAGATGTGATCGTGACGCCACTTCGGCAAGGACAGGATGGACGGGGCCCTGGTTTGGACAGGATGACAGGATGACAGGATGACAGGAGGTTCGGCACCGGCTTCCTGCTTCGGGATCATCCTGTAAATCCTGTTCATCCTGTCTCAAACAAGGAGACGGCAATGACCCAGAACCCGGGCCTTTCCCCCGATCCGATTCGTCGTCTGCACCTGCAATCCGGCCTCCGCGGTTGCTACCCAGACGGGAACGTCACCACGCAAAAGGGAATTGCCGCTCCGCGCGCATCTTCGCCTTCTGCTCCGCGGTCAGGCAGACCACGAGCACGAAGTTGCCATCCACAGCACACTCAAACTGGTGCCCCGACGACTGGATCAGCCCATTGATCTGACGGAGGACTTCGAGGTCGATCCAATCATCCTGATACGACGGAGCCACCGACACACGACGCCCACCCAGCCCAAAGCTCAAGGTGATCGGTCCTTCCTCCCCATCCCACTCCTCCCGGATGTCCACCGGCGAGAACGCACCGCCCGAGATGCGCGCCCACTCCACCAACACCTCGGAGTAGACTTCGTTCTCGGCACAAACGTCCGCCTCCGGATCCCCCGACCAGACGTCACCTTCCGAATAGGCCAGCAGGAAGACCTGATCCCAAACCTCGGCTGGATTCGGTGGGTTCCCGTGGTCCTCGACGTACCTTCGCACCACAGCGGCCGGCTCAACACGGCCGAAGAAGCCCAACCGCTGATAAAAACGAACGACCGATTCCGGATCGTTCGACCGGCCTCCGTCGCCTTTGAAAAATCTGGTGAACCAATTCATAGAAACCAGCGATCGTGCGCTCTCCACAGCTTGTGATCCCGAACCGCCGAAGTCCACGTCGGTTCTCGGGCCCACCCTGTTTCGGGATGATCCTGGAAATCCTGTTCATCCTGTCTGCAACAAGCTCACAACCATCACGACCAACGATCACGTTGAGCCACCCGTCACACGGGATGCTCGGGCATACATCTCGATGCATCTCTCCTGTTCCCGACTCAAACGGATGGCGGGGCGGACAACAGAAAGCATTCGCATGCCATCGTCGACACTCCGGGCAACACCAGAATCCAGCAGCACCGCCAGCGCGAACAGCCCCGTCCGACCGTGACCCTGTGCGCAGTGAACATACGTCCGACCGGGTCGCAGGCTCGCAACCGCCGCACGTAGCGCCTCCGGCGTAGGCGCAGCCCCATCCAGAATCGGAAAACACCGATAGCCGGGAGAACGACGGATGACCGACGGCTCGGAAAACTCGGCGGTCAGGTCCACGAAGTTGTCGAACTCGCCCTCAAGCTCGGACGCCACCAATCGACGCCCGACCATCAACTGCCGGGTGACCTCATTGCGCACTGGCTCGCGACTGATGGCACGAATGAGATGCCAGACAGCCGTGGTGTAGAGGAGCAGCGGGAGGAACACCAACCAACTCCACCACGGCAAGGTGCCATCTGCCCGTTTCCCAAACACCTTGTGTGAGCCGCGCCCATGAGCAACGCCGAGAACGACAAAGTCGAAGCCCAACCAGACGGCGATCAGGACCCATCCTCTCTCAGCCATGCCAAGGGCGATCAGAACAGCGCCCAGCAGAATGAGAAGGTGTCGGTGGCTCACGACATGATGGGTATCTCAGCAGGGACACGCTCCGCAACACAGACCTCCCCCGGACAGGTACAGGATCAAGGGGCAACGGTTTGGACAGGATGACAGGATGACAGGAGGTTCCCCACCGACCTCCTGTTTCGGGATGATCCTGCAAATCCTGTTCATCCTGTCTGAAACAAGGAGACGGCTTCGCGGCGTATGCCTTGCCCCGGGGTGATCCCGTGAATCCTGTTCATCCTGTCCCAAGTCAGCCGTCAGGTTCCTGTCACTCGGGCGAGTTTCGTCCCAGCCAGCTCAACTGCTTGCCGATCCCGAGTCCTTTCAT
>JAIXZE010000007.1 GCA_027489875.1 Verrucomicrobiales bacterium | reverse complement strand
GGCCTTCGATCCGGTGACGGTGATCTCACTTCCACCCGCCGCATCGTTGGTGACGCTGAGTTCGGGCGCTGGAACGGATGGGTACAGCCCGGCGGAACGGAGTTGTCCAAGGAGGACGGCCGTCCGCAGCGGAAAGTAGGTTTTCAGCAGACGGGCTTGTTCCTTCAGCCAATCCCGGTCGCGGGTATAGGGCGGGTCACGTCGGAATCCGCCCCACCGCGCCGACTCGGCGACGATGGCGAGGTCCACTTCCGCGGCCCGTGCCATCCAGCGTGCGGCGACGGCCTTTGGCGTCAGGGCTCCGTTGCCGAAGAGGTGCCGCTGGACGCGGTCGGCGAAGGCGAGGCGGAACTCCGGGCTGACGCGAACTTCCTCGGAAAGCTGGAAGGGAATCTCGTAGGGCCGATTCACGATGTCCTCGCGGACTCCCTGAAGGACCTGTTCACCATCCCACACGTAGAAGCGGAAGGGGCCCGCGGGTTGGCGGCGCCGGATTGCGTACCAATTCTTGTTTTCGCCCCAGTCCCTGTTTCCCCCGTAGTAGTTGAGCAGGAGGTAATCGATGTACTCGGTGACATCGAGCCGTTGGTGGAGTTGATCGTATCGGGCGAGACTGGAGAACCCGCTCATGGAACGGAGCCGTTCGTAGGCATCGGTGGTCCCGTCCTTTGCCTCGGATTCGTTGACGGCATCGTAGTCCTCCCGTTTTCCGCCCAGATAGGATGCCGCGAAACTGGCGTCCGGCCTTTCGGCGAGGTCGTACACGCCCCAGTAGAGGCCATCCAGGAAGAGGTGGACGTAACGGTTGTGGCCTGCGAGCCAGCCCATGGCGCGATGGGAATCCTTCATCCAGGCGTCCCGGGTCCGCTGGCCGCGAGCGCGGACATCCTCGTCCCAGTGGATCCAGGAATTGTTGTAGTCGGCGCGCAGGACCAGCGTATTGAAGCGGGAGACGGGGCTGTCCGGGAAGATGGGATAGGCCAGCTTGCCCGGCCCGTACTTCTCCTTGAACAGGAGCCGGAGCGAATGCTTCGGCGACTTCTCCGGGATCCGGTTGTAGTTCCCTTGGACCTGGATTCCGGCGTCCACCTGGAACCCTGTGACGCCGTTGGTTAGGATGAGTTCGACCGAGCAGGCCCGTTCCCACGAGTCACCCCGTTGAAGCGGGTGGGTGTAGATTCCCTTGCGGGCACCGAAGAGGTCGTCGCGCGGACAAACCACCGACACGATGGGAAGGGACCTCAGTGCGGGGGCGAGTAGATCCCGGTACACGGGGTCCCGGGTGATCCGGGGATCCATGGCGTACACCGAGGGTTCGCCATCCCATGCATCCGGACCGGACGGAAATCCGGAGGGTCGGGCCGACTGATCGCGGATCTGTGGAAGGAAGAGGAAGCTCCGGGTGGCGACCGGGGAAACGCGAACGCCCTGCCGGAATGCGGCCACGCGGAGGATCAGTGTGTTGGTGACTTGCCATGGACCGGCATAGGCCGTGCCAGTGGTGGGGGAGGGGATGGAACCGTCGGTGCTGTAACGCAGCGTCGCCCCCTCGGCGCCGGCGACTCCCAGTTGCAGCGTGAAGGCGGCTTCATGCAGGCCCGCCGGCGCCGAGAAGGTGACCGAAGCCTGTGAGGTTGGGGATGGATCGGAGGGACGCTGCGCGGAAAGCCGGACCGCGAGCCAGACCAGGCACAGGATGAGGTTCGCCCACGCCCAGGGGATACGTTGGTTTCGCAGTCTCATGAGAGGTTCTCGCTGGGTGAGGGCACACGGCCTACAGTTGAAGGCCGCGTGCCCCCACGCGGCGGGCCAACCTCCAACTCCTCACGGCAGTTCATACATCCCGAACCAGCGTTGGCTGCTGTTGTTGGAGGCCTGGATGGAAATCCGCAGACGGCCATCGGCGGGGACGCGTGCCCGGTCAAGATCGAGTTCCAGGATGCCGTTGCTGTCCTCGTCGTTGCGCTCCTCGACACGGTAACGGAGGACAACGCCGCGATCCGCGGAGGCCCATTCCGCGTCCTCCATCGCGACGTCAAAGTCGAGCAGCGGTTGGCTGGCGATCTGGAGCGTGAAGTGGCTGCCACGTTGCGAGTGGAGTCCCATGGCGGCGGGCCAACGAAGCGTGACGCGGCCGGTTCCCGGCGTGGTGCGGGTTTCCCAGAAGAGCCGATCCTGCCCGATGTTCTGGCGGCAGACGTGCATTGGAAATCGGCCCATCCAGGAGGGGTACGACAAGGGCGGGTTGGAACCGCGCAGTCCTTCCGCGCGGGCTGGGGCGGCGGCACGCCACTGCGCGAGCGAAGCCTGTTGGGTGGCGGGGTCCGCGGCCCCAAAGACGCCCGGGGTGCGCCGGATCCACGCGAGGAGGTTGGCGAGGTCCTGGGGTTGCAGGGATTCCTCCAGCCCTTCCGGCATCAGCGAGAGCGGCGATGCGTCGAGGCGGGTCACCTCCGTGCGTTGGAGTCGCACCCGCAGGCCACCCGGTTGCACCAGGGTGAAGGCAGCCGCGGACTCGTCGGTGACGATCCCGGAGAGTTCGCGCCCGTCCGTGGCTGTGACGTGGTAGGCGGCGGCGCGGCCATCGACGACGGCGTTCGGATCCAGGACCGCCGTCAGGAAATCGCCGGGTGGCTTCGTGCGATAGACGCTGATGTCGGGACCGACGGCGTGACCGTGTCCGCGCAGG
>JAIXZE010000039.1 GCA_027489875.1 Verrucomicrobiales bacterium | reverse complement strand
GTCAGGTCGTTGACGCCGGAGCCGGAGGTGGGCTTGAGGTTGGTGTAGGCCAGCCAGCCCCGCATGTCGCTGGGTGCCGGTGCGGTAGGGTCCGTCACGATCGGCAGGTCGGTGGGATCGAAGTCCGCACTGATCGGCTTGTAGTACCACTGGAAGGTCATCGGATCGGGGTCGCCGCCGAAGTCGCTGCTGTGGCGCAGCGTGATCCGTTCGTCGAAGACGTTGTCGCCCGGCAGGACCTTGAGGTCGCCCAGGAAGGGGCCGTCATCGACGCGGATGACACGGAGTACCACAGGGAGTCCGCCCAGGTTGGGATCGTTGTTCTCGGCGAGGGTGATGTAGCGGGGCGGGATGCCGGTGGGCGCATCGGAGGTGACCAGGCTGACCCCACCGGAAAGGGTGCCGACATAGCCTCCGGGGATGGAGAGGGCGTCGCTGGCGAGAGGTCCAGTGGACTCGTCGCATCGATAGAGGACTTCGAGATTGGGTTCCACGCCGGAGCCAAGCTGGCGCTTGTGCATCTGGGAGCGGATCTCGGCTCCGGTGCGGGCAGTCTTCCAAATCCGAACTTCGTCCAGTTGACCGGCGAAGTATTGCGAACCAAACCGTCCCAGTTCCACGGCTCCGAATCCTTTGTAGGAAAGGGACGGGTCGGTGCGGGTGGCGATCTGGACGCCGTCGCGGAATATGGTCTGGACTCCGCGGTCCGAATCGAAGGTACAGGCCCAGTGATGCCAATTGGTGTCGGTGTAGGCCGCGCTGGAGGTGAAGATGGACCTGGATGCTGGCGTGGTTCCGAGGTCGAAGGCGAACTTGCCCCCATCGCGGAAGCCCAGGCGCAGGCGGCCAAGATCAGCGGGGCCACCCGGCTGTCCGAAGAGATACTGCTCGGTCAGGGGATTCGTGACCTTCGCCCAGAATTCGATGGTGAACGGAGTGTCCGAGAGCTTCAGATGATTGGTGTTGGGGCCGATGCCCACCCATCCGGAGCTGCCATTGAAACTGAGTGCATTGCCCGGTTGGGGTTGGGCCGGCGCGATTCCGCCCAGACCGGCGGTGAGGATCTTGGGGCCGGTTTCGATCGTGGTGGTGGGGCCCGTGGTAATTCTGAAGGAACTCTTGGGTGCGGTCCCGGTGAAGGTCACGAAGGTGCCGCGACGGAAGTCTTCAGCCAACCGGGCGTCCAATTGTCGGGCGGCATCGATGGTCGTTGGGAGATGCACTTCCCGGACGTCGTTGGTCGTGTAGTAAGCCTTCGTCACGAACACGAGTTCGTACAGGTAGTTGGTCTTCGCCGGCGTGAAGGTGATCCGCCGGCGAATGCCTCTGATCTCGAAGAAGTTTGTTGTGACCTCGCGGGTCAGCCCGAGACGCAGGGCACGATCCGCGAGCCCGTCGAACGGGTCGAGGTCGATCTGGCTGGGGTTGCGGGTCAGATCATAGAGCCGGTCCATCAGGGCCGCCCAGGAACCGTTGCCATCGGAGAGTTGCTTCAGTCGATCCCGTTCACGGGAGCTGAGCACGTTCGGCAACAGCAAGGGCTCGCCCGCACCGAAGTCCTTGTCGAGATGACCGCTGAACGACAGCCATTGGTTGATGGGATCATAGGTCAGCCGGATCTTGAGGTGCCAAGGGAGGTCGATGAAATACTCCTTGCCGGAGATGTTCTGTCGGCGAAGGGAGCTGGGGATGACAACCCCGGAGGTCAGGGTCCGGGCGCTGAGCGGATCGTAGAAGCGAGCCAGGGAATTTGAACCGTTGACGACGTTTCCCGTGAGGGAATCAAAGATCACACGGGCATTCGCCATGTTGAAGACGTCGGGCAATCCCCGCTTGGGACCGAGCAGGGACTCGCCCACCTGCAAGGTCGGGACGTCGTCCCATCGGATGTCGTAGGTGACATCAATGGCTTGACCCGACAGGCCCAGCCCGCTGTTGGGAGCCTGGAGGGCGTTGGCTTGCCGTTGATCCATCCAGGCGAGGGAGTCGCCTGTCTTGAAACTGGTGTCCGGGTGGAAGAAGCCTGGCTGCATGGGGTAGTACCAGCGGATCACGAGATTTGCGTGGGTGCCGTCGGGGCCGGCCTGGCGGGCATAGAACTTCCCTTTGTAGTCCTCCCATCCGACCAAAGAGTCCGGCGGGTACTGGTAGGAGAGATCGCTGAGGGGAAGGAGGCTGAGAGGAAGGGGAGGTTGGATTTCCTTTCCGACGGTCCCGGTGTACCGGAAGAAGTATGGGGACTGTTCTGCGATCACCTTGAAGACCCGCATGCGCCATCGGGCGGTGGACGGATCCCGAAACTTCAACAGGGCATAGGGCAGCGAATAACCTTTGGCGGCATTGAGATCGTCCCGGATGGCGAACAAGGTTTCCGCGGGCATGTACGCGTGTTCCTCGTTGGGATTGAAGCCCGGCTGGGTGATATCGGGTTGATTATAGATCGTCCGGGCCGGGTATTCGGCGGCGTCCAGGAATCCGGAGCCCAATGTGCTGGCGATGACGATTTTCTCGACCGCGTCGTCGTCGGGCCACTTCAGGCTGTACCGCACGGGAACGCTGGCCCAGGCGACCCCGATGCGGTTGGTCCGGTACCACACGACCACCAGCGGATCCGGATTGGCGAGGGCATTCATGCCCGGACGCTCGGTATTGACGGGCAGGATGGGCCCCATTCGGGTGCCGCGGTCGTAGGCACGATCCTTGCCGACGACATCATAGGCCGCCTTCTCGAACAGCACGTAACCGTTCTTCTCGTCGTATTCCCGATGGCCGGCTTCGGTCACCTCGTTGCCGATGGTCCAGTCCGCGTTGGCGAGGTTGGCGTGGGAGTCCTGCCAGTCGACGGTCCGGATCACCTCGAAGTACGGGGGCTGCGCGAGGGGATCGAGAGGTTGTCCGTCAGTGCGGATGTAATGGGCCACGGTATAACCGGGGGTGGGGCTGGTGAACACGCGGGCACTCGGCTCAACGGAGGCGTTGTTCGTAACGTAGATCAACGACTGGAAGCTGTAGTTTGCGCCGGTGAGGGTGGGCTGGAGATCCACCGGTGCACCCGCGATGTGGAGGATCGGTTGCTTGGGCCACACATTGACGGTCACGCTCACGATCCGGTTGGTGTTGCCCGTGAGTTGGGAGCCGGAGCCGACCGTGTCGGTGAAGGACGTAAACCAGTCAATCTTGGCGATGACCGGCCGGATTGCGTACAGCCGTTTCTCGACGTCGCTCCAGTAAAAGGAGTTCAGGATCGAGTCGTCGGGCCTGTGCTTCTTGAGGAGGGTGATCTGCGGAATGCGATCGACGGCACCCTGGGGCTGGATCACCGGGCGCCCGATGACCGTTGCGGGTAGGGCGAGGAAGGCACGTTTCAGGCCGCCGTGGCTGCCGGTACCCACCACGGCTCCGCTGCGATTGATGGCAGTTGCCGACTCGAGCACCCACTGGTCCAGGATTTCATTCTCAGGAAGAAGGTCATTCAGGTCATTCATCCGGCCGGCGCTGTAGAAGAAGGCCCGCTGACCGATACCCTTGTCGGCGGTGCCGACGATCTGGCCGAAGTCATTGATGGCATTGGCGGTGCTTGCACCGCCGCTGGGCACCGTACCCAGGGAGGACAGTCGCCCGGACGCCAGTTCGTAAAGGAAGGCGCGGGAAATGCCCGAGTCGCGTGCCGCCCAGGTGATGGCTCCCTGAAGTCTGCCGTCGGAGGTGCCGGTGACGCGATTGACGGTGGTGTTTCCGCCACCCTCGTCGAACGTGTACTCGGCGATGAGTCCAGGAGTGGATGAGGCCATTCGCTGGTCCAGATTGGCGGCGATTTCGCCGGGGCTGCGGGCTACGGTCCAGATCCGGAGGTTGTCCAAGGCGCCATTGAATCCCTGAGGCGTGACGAACGGAATGGCTCCGATCGAGACCGGACCCGCGCCCTGGTATCCGATCTGAGCGGTCCGGGAAGCGACCTCGACGCCATCGCGGAAGATGCGTTGCGCCCGGGAACTGGAGTCGAAAGTACAAGCCCAGTGATGCCATTCGTTGTCGGCGTATTGGGCCGAGGTGGTGAGGTCGTCGCCCCAGAAGGAGAATGTGAAGCCGTTCTCGGGACGGAACCCGACATGCAGTCCGCGGTTAGCGGTGCCGGTTCCCTGGCCGATAATGGGGTCCCATCGATTGGTCGAGGCTCGTCGGGCACGGAACTCGAGGGTGAACGAGGTGTTGGCCAGCGGGAACGCGGGGAGGGTGACCCGGCTGCCGACGCCGTCGAGTTCGAGCACAGGATCGCTCACGGTGATCTCGGGCGAAGGCAACCCGGCGCGCTCCATCCGGATGGGATTGCCGCTGAGTGTTGCCGTCAGTCCGCCAGGGTCGAGACTGCGGGTCGTGTTGGTGACGGAACCCTCATCGAAGGGCAGGTAGGCGACCAACCCGGGTTCGGAGCCGGTGAGGCGCTGGGTGTACAGCGCGGCGACCTGCGCTGCCGTGCGTGTGGTCTGCCAGATGCGGACTTCATCGAGGGCGCCGGCGAAGAAGTTCTCGCCCAACTGAGCGGCGCCCAGTTTCAGCGGGATGCCCTGAAGATTGACGCCCGTTACGATGTTGGTTTCGTGGATCTGGCCGTTGACATAGGTCACCAGATTTGAAGAAGGGGGATCATAGGTGGCCGCGACGTGCATCCACGCACCGAGAGTGACGCGAATCTTGCTCCCTCCTCCGGCGAAGATGCCCACCTGGAGCTCGCCGCCGTTGGCAGCACTGTTGATGAGCCAGTGGTGTGCGCCGCTGGTCGGGTTGCCCACCAGGAGCGGCCATCCGCGGTTCGGCGGCAGGGCGTCCACCCGGATCCAGGCTTCCACGGTGTGGGCAGCGTTGCCGGCCACCAAGGGCGCCCCGCCGGGATTGCTCAACAGGTTGGTCAGGGAAACGACGTCGTCGATGCCATCGAAGGCGAGGGCCGAATCGCCTGCCTGGAAGCTGGTGGACTTTCCGACCACCTGCCCGAAGGCGTTGATGCCAAGGGCGACGCTGTTGGTGTCGTTTGGAACCCGGAACAAGGGACGCATGACGCCTCGTTGGTGGATCATCGCGCGGCGGCGACCGTCCGAGGCCATGATGGAGCCGACAACCTGGTTGCTGGCATTGACGCCAAAGGCTTCGCTCTGATCGTCGAACGGGGGAATTCCGAGGCCCAGGTCGGTGAGTGAACTGTCACCGGGGTTGTAAGCGAAGCCACGCTTCTTTCCTCCAGCGATACTGGCAAAACCTGCGAGGAATCCGGCGTCGTTCAATGCCCGGATCTCCGCGTTGGTCCAACCCGGGAGCAATCCGAGGCTGGTGACCACGCCCTCGGCGTCCTTGAGCCAGGCGACCCCTTGACCCCCACTGCGGCCGGATCCGGCAAGGGTATACCTGTTGTTGATGGCCCAGGGACGAAACGGGGTGCTGAGCGGGTTTGGGCCAACCTGAGCGAGGGGGTTGAGCTCCGGCACGCCGCCATTCTCAAGGCCGTTGAAATAGAACCCGACGGGGTTGCTTTGGAGGTCGGGATTGTCCGCGGCGAATCCGGTCACCGCGCCGCGGTCGTTGATGGCCGTTCCAAAGGTGGCGGACTTGCCCGGCAGTACGCCGAGATCCAGGACGCTGAAGGCCGGCTTGGGCTCGATGCGCAGGTCGAACTCGGACTGGGCGGTCTTGCCGCCGGCATCCTGGACGACCAGGCGAACATGGACGGTGCCGATGACACCGGGCTTCGGAACGATAGCGAGCCGACGGAAGTTGGCGCCGGGCGGAACGGTCGCTCTTTGGATCAACGCGGAATTCTGGAGCAGCACGGGCACGATCGTCAGGGTGGAAGCCGGTTGATCATCGTTCACCGTGAACGGGATCTCGATGAGTGCGGAGTCTTCCTCCGCAGCCACGTTGGGAATCACCGACAGCGAGGGTGCCTCGTTCGTGGCCACGACGACCCGCAGGTTGATGGCACTGGAGACCGTATGGTTGGTGGAGTCACGGACGCTGTAGCCAAGGGTCGCGGGACCGCTGTAACCCGCAGGAGCGGTGTAAGCCCAGATTCCGCCGCTGACCTGGGCGACCGTGCCGGTGCTTGCGGTGACATTGAGCCAGGTCAGGGACCGGCCATTCTCGGCGTCCCACGCGGGGAGGGTCACCTGGGCGGTCGTTCCATCAGGAACGCTGACCACCTGGAGCGGGTACAATGTGGTGTCGGGCGATTGCCATGCCTGGCTGGGCGACGTGCTCTGCCAGGTGGGATCGTTGTCGGAGTCATCGGAAACGAGGACGCCATCCTGCGATCCGCCCTGCGTCGCCAACGACGCAAAATCCGTGAGGGTCCTCGTCGGTCGCTGATTGAACCGGTAGTAAGCGACGAGATCCGGCGTGCTGTCCGCCAGCGAGGCGTGCATGGAAGCCAGGATCTCGCTGGAGCTCCGGGCGACCTTCCAGACACGGAACTCGGCCAACTGGCCGTCAAAGCGTCCCAAGTGCAGGTCACGACCCTCGGGGGAGAGGACGGCCAAGCCGGGTTTTGAGGCTTCCTCGATGCCGTTGCGGAAGATCTTCATGTAGTTGCCGCTGCGGCTGCCGACGAAGGCGAAATGCTGCCAGGAACCAATGATCGAGACCGGCGGCGTATAGAACAGTCGCACGTCTTCCGCCGAGCCGCTGCCGAAGTCCCAAATCACCCTTCCGTCAATCCAGGGCGTATGGGCGAAGAGTCGGCTGTTGGTATCCGGGCTCAGGACGAAGGCGGCGGACTGTGCCTGCGCTGCATTGGCCTTCTGCCAGAACTCGATGGTGATCTCATCCTCGGGAATCTTGGTTCCGAAGCCGGGGATGCTGGCGTAATTGGAACCGTTGAAGGCAAGGGAGGTTGCCGGACCGACATTGGGGGAGTCATCCACGGCCGTGACCGTGATGGTGAACGTGCCGGTTGTGGTGAGATTGGAGGCGAGGTCGGTGACCGTCACGGTAACGGTGGAAGTCCCACTCCTGCCGGCAACGGGTTTGTAGCTCAGTTGGGCGGTCTCCGCTGGGCTGGTGTACGCGACGACTGGATTAAGGATCAGATCGGGATTGCTGGAGGTGGCGGTGACCCGGAGGTTCTGGGTGAGCTCGGGATCGCCGTCCGTCAGCGCGATGTTCAGGGAGGTGGTCACCGAGCCTTCACCAATGGTTTGGTTGGGAATGGCTGCGAGGGTGGGACGATCCTCCACTGCGTCTCCTTGAAGGGAGACCTTGGCGGTCATCGGAGTGGTGCCGTCGCTGATGGTATAGGACAGGGTCACCGGACCGTTTTGGTTGGGTGCGGGCGTATAGAGGAACTGATTCCCCGTGGTCTGCGCGATGGTTCCGCTGGTGGTGGCGAGCCCGGAGTAGGTGAGGGGGGAGCCTTCGATGTCGAACGCGGGAAGCGTTATTTGAACCCCCGTGTCTTCGGTGAAGCGTACCACCTGGAGTGTTGCCAGCGTGGTCTCAGCCGCCGGCCAGACCGGGCTACCGATGAGCGCGCAGTTCTGCGCTCCATCGCTGGTCGCGAGATCATTCAGGGTCGAGCCAGATCCCTCGGTGAACCGGTAGTTCAGTACCAGGCCGGGCGCCGTTGCCGGGACGCCGCCTTGCCAGGCGGAAATCTCGGCCACGGACCGTGCGACATTCCAGATGCGGACATCCCCGATCCGGCCGGAGAACCGGTAATCCTCATTGTCGCCCACGGCGCCAATGATCAGTGGGCTGGTGCCGTTCTTGGGATTGCGGGTCACCATGGACGCTCCGTCCAGGGCTCCGTTGACGAAGACCCGCAGGGTCATTCCATCCCAACTGGTGGCGATGTGGGACCAGACGTTCAGCGGAAGGACGGTGTTGCCGGTCAGGACAGAATCGTTATTGCTCCGATCCACGGTGGCCGCGGTCACGCGACCGTCGATGAGTCGCAGGAAATAGCCTCCTTCGGTGGTCCCATACTTCTCGATGATTCCAACGGTGCCGTAGGCTGCTGGGCGTACCCATGCTTCGAGGGTGAAGGGTCCGGTGATGCTGAGGGGAGCGCTGTCGGAGGCCCGGACATACTGGCCCCGTGCATACTGACTGGTTCCGTTGAAGCTGATGGAGGTTGCCGGTCCGTCGACGGTCCTCCATATCGGGCCGTTGATCAGTGAGCCGTTCTCAAGACCGCCGACGGGGGCGGAATCGAAGGCGACGGTGCCCGATCCTTCATTCAGGCGGTAATGGGCGCGAAGGCCGGCCGGATTGGCCGCCATCATCGGCGTCCGGTTGCGGGCAATCTCGGCTCCGTTACGCGCAACGGTCCAGACGCGGAGGTCCGCGAGTTCACCCTTGAAACCGGGCGTGCTCCCCAGCCGGTTGCCCAGGATCACACTTCCGGTACCGAGGAAATTCGACGAGGAGACATCCTCCGCGACCAGCACGCCATCCCGATGGATCCGCCGGGCTCGCGTCGTGGAATCGTAGGTGCACGCCCAATGGTGCCAGTCGGTGTCGGCATAGGCGGGCGTGTTCAGGTCAT
>JAIXZE010000291.1 GCA_027489875.1 Verrucomicrobiales bacterium | reverse complement strand
TCGCGGGGACCGGTGTTGTAACGGGATTCGTTGAGGGGCTTGGCGGGATCGAAGGCCTCACCGCTCACACGGGTGGCGAAGTCGTGCCGATGATACGGCTTGTTGTCGCCGATGATGATCGGCCAGCCGAAGTTGCCCGCGGTGCGGGCCTGGTTGATCTCGTCGAAGCCGGCCGGACCGCGCTTCTCGTTCGGGCCGCCGGAGTCGGGTCCGACCTCACCCCAGTAGAGGTAGCCGGAGCGGGGATCGACGTCGATGCGCCAGGGGTTGCGGTTCCCCATGACGTAGATTTCGGGTCGGGTGTTGGGCGTGCCGGGAGGGAAGAGATTGCCCTTGGGGATGGTGACGGTGCCATCGGGTTCGGGGTGGACCCGCAGGATCTTTCCGCGGAGATCGTTGGCGTTGGCGGAGGACTTGAGGGCATTCCAGGGGCCGCGGCCGTCGCGTTCATCGATGGGGCTGAATCCATCGGATTCGCCGGGATGGGTGTTGTCGCCGGTGGCGGCGTAGAGGTTGCCCTGGGCATCGAAGGCGAGGGAACCGGCGGAATGGCAGCACTGTTCGCGTTGGGTGGTGATGCGGAGCAGTTCCTTGCGCGAGGAGAGGTCCAGGGTGTCGCCCTTGAGGGTGAAGCGCGACACGAGGTTGTCGCCGGTCTTGCCGACGCCCGGGGCGTTGCGGGTCTCGGGCTCGGAGTGGAACAGGTAGACCCACTTGTTCTGCGCGAACTTCGGATCCAGGGCGATGCCCAGCAGGCCGTCTTCGAGTTCCTTGAAGACCTCGATGCGCGCAGCCACGACCGTGGCCTTGGTGTCCGGCTTCCAGATCTTCACCACGCCAGCCCGTTCGATCATGAACACGCGGCCATCGGGTGCCGTTGCGATCTCGAGGGGATCAATCACCGTGTCATCGATGGTGCCGTCGGCATCCGTGTCGCGGTCGGTGTCGAGGATGACCTTGTGGAAGGCACCGTCGGATTGGGGACCCGAGGGTTTGGGCTGGGGTTTGTCGGCAGCGGAAAGGGACAGGGCGGCCAGGAGGACAAGGGGACCGGTGACGGCGCGATACGGCATGGGAGTTTGTGCAGCGGAGGACGCGGGCCGGTCAACCACGGACACGGGAAAGCGTGGAATGGTTCCGATGCGGAGAGGCATGGACACCGCCGGGTGAGGGCACCCGGCCTTCCGTTGGAGATCCCATTTGCCAGCCGGGTTGTAGGCCGCGTGCCCCCACGCGGCGGAATATGGACAGCGCCGGGTGAGGGCACCCGGCCTTCAGCTATGGCCTTACCCATGAACATGGGTATTTCCGAGGCTGGAAGATTGGCTGTAAGGTTTGGCGAAAGCTGGCAGGATTTGTCGAAATTCCCGGTTCGTTCCCATGAAGCGTCAACACATCGCAGGACAGGATCCAGAAAGGGGCGTGAGATCGCACCCGACCCGTGGTCGGGTGGCGTGGCTTTTGGGCCTTGTGCTGGCGATGGGGACGAACTTTACGGGGGCGGCCGCGGAGAAGGCCGAGGTGGTCACGACCAAGGCGTCGTCGCGGGATTGGTGGTCATTGAAGCCGCTGCGGCGGCCCGCGGTGCCCGTGGTGGCGGACGCGGGTTCGAATCCGCTGGATGCCTTCGTGGTACAAACCCTGAACGCGAAAGGGCTCCAGCTTTCACCGGAGGCGGATCGCACCACCCTCATCCGACGCCTGTCGTTTGATCTGGTGGGATTGCCCCCGACGCCGGAAGAGGTCCGACGGTTTGAATCGGATCCGGATCCCAAGGCCTACGAGCGGTTGGTCGATCGGTTGCTGGCCTCGCCGCATTACGGCGAACGCTGGGCCCGGCACTGGCTCGACGTGGTGCACTACGGCGAGACCCACGGATACGACAAGGACAAGCCCCGGCCGAATGCGTGGCCGTATCGGGATTACGTCATCCGGAGTTTCAACGCGGACAAGCCGTACAGCCGCTTCGTGCAGGAGCAGGTCGCCGGGGATGTCCTCTTTCCCGGGACGCGCGATGGCATCGAGGGGATGGGATTCGTGGCGGCGGGGCCGTGGGATTTCATCGGGCACGCCGAGGTTCCCGAGACGAAGATCGACGGCAGGGTGGCCCGGCATCTCGACCGCGACGACATGGTCGTGAACACGATGCAGACGTTCACGAGCCTGACGGTGCAGTGCGCGCAGTGTCACAACCACAAGTTCGATCCCATCAGCGCGGAGGATTACTACAGCCTGCATGCGGTGTTCGCCGCCGTGGACCGGGCGGACCGGAAGTATGACATCGATCCGGCGGTGGCGCGGACCCGGGAGGAATGCGTGGCACGCGAGGCGCGCGCGGTGAAGCAACGCAAGGACGTGGAAGCGGCGGTGCAGGCGCGTGCCGGGGAGCCGCTGGCGGAACTGGACCGTCGGATCGCCGCACTGACGAAGGCGGGGAAGACGTCGGAAGCCTTCGGCTACCACAGCCAGATTGAGTCCAAGGCGGAGGCCGCCAAATGGGTGCAGATCGATCTCGGCCGGAGTGTGCCCATCCGGCGCGTGGTGTTGCATCCGTGCAAGGATGACTTCGCCGGGATCGGCGAAGGGTTTGGATTCCCGGTGCGGTATCGCGTGGAGGCATCGGATGACGTGGCGTTCACGGACAAGGCGATCGTCTTGCAGGACCGCACAGGGGCGGACGTGCCGAACCCGAAGCTCCGGTCGCAGGAGGTGGCGGTCGAAGGTGTCACGGCGCGCTACGTGCGCGTGACGGCGACACGGTTGGCGGCGCGTTCGTCCGATTTCATCTTCGCGCTGGCCGAGTTGGAGGTCCGCGGTGCGGACAACGTCAACGTGGCGGCGGGTGCCGCGGTGACGTCGCTGGATTCGATCGAGGCACCGGCACGTTGGCGTCGGTCGAATCTCACGGATGGTTGGGCACCCGGGGTGGGTGCGTTGGGCGGGACCTCGGACGGGGATCTCGCCGGCTTGAAGCAGCAGCGGGAGGCGTTGTGGACCGGGACGATGCGGCCGGAGGAGCGCGAGACGCTGGCGTCGATTGAGCGGGAGTTGATGGAGGTGAAGGCGCAGTTGGCTGCGTTGCCGCCGCCGTCGGTGGCGTATGTCGCGGCGGTGTACCGTGGGGACGGCGCGTTCCAGGGCACGGGCGCACAGGGGGGAAAGCCGCGGGCGATCACGGTGCTCAGCCGTGGAAACGTCCAGAAGCCTGGGAATCCAGCGGTGCCAGGCACGCTGTCGTGCGTCGACGGGTTGCCTTCGCGATTCGAGCTTCCGGAAGAACACGCGGAAGGCGAACGCCGGGCGGCCCTGGCGCGATGGCTCACACGGACGGACAACCCGCTTCCCTGGCGCTCCATTGTCAATCGCGTCTGGCAGTACCACTTCGGCCGCGGCCTGGTGGAGACCCCGAATGATTTCGGGCGCATGGGCGCGTTGCCGACGCATCCGGAGTTGCTGGACTGGTTGGCGGTGGAGTTCCGCGATGGCGGCCAATCGATGAAGGCACTCCATCGTTTGATCGTGACCAGCGCCGCCTACCGTCAGCGATCCGATGTGGCCCAGCCCAAGGCGGCGGCGATGGACGCGGACAACCGGTACCTGTGGCACCAGAACCGTCGCAAGCTGGAGGCCGAGGCGGTGCGGGACGCGGTGCTCGCCGTGGCGGGAAAGCTGGATCGGAAGTTGGGTGGGCCGAGCTTCCAGGATTTCGTCATCGAGAAGCCCGAGCATTCCCCTCATTACGAGTATCACCTGCACGACCCGGAGGATCCGAAGTCGCACCGGCGTTCGGTGTACCGCTTCATCGTGCGGTCGCAGCAGCAGCCGTTCATGACGGTGCTGGACTGCGCCGATCCGTCGATGCAGGTGGGCCGACGCAACGAGGGCGCGTCACCGTTGCAGGCGCTGGCGATGTTGAACAACCCGCTGATGCTGGCGATGTCGCGGCACTTCGCGGCGCGGTTGGAGGCGGGTGGCGGGACGCTGGAGCAGAAGGTGGCGCAGGCGCATTTCGTGGCGATGGGCCGTCCGGTGACCTCCGAGGAAGCGCGCGAACTGACGGGCTTCGCGCGGGACCACGGGTTGCCGAACCTGTGCCGGGCGCTGTTCAACCTGAACGAGTTTTCGTACGTCGACTGATCTCCCCATGAATCCATCCTCCCCTTTTCATCGTGCCGCGGGTCATGGGCGGCAGAGCCGCCGCGACTTCCTGTGGAACTCCGGCGGCGGGCTGGGCGGCATTGCGTTGGCGAGCCTGCTGGGTCGCGAGGGATTGCTCGCGGGCGACGCCACGGGTGCAGCTGCGGCACCGCATCATCGGCCGCGGGCGAAACGCGTGATCCAGTTGTTCATGGCGGGGGCCGCGAGTCACCTCGACCTGTTCGACTACAAGCCTGAGTTGGTGAAGCGGCACGGACAGGCGAGTGATTTCGGCGAGGCCGTCGAGGCCTTCCAGGATGGGCTGGGCCCGTGGATGAAACCGGTCTGGCAGTTCCGGCCTTACGGCCAGTCCGGCAAGATGCTCAGCGATGTGGTGTCCGACCTGGGGCAGGTCGCGGATGAAATGGCGTTCGTGCACAACCTGGTGGGCAAGACGGGCGTCCACAGTCAGGCGACATACCTTCAATCGACAGGGTTCCAATTGCCCGGATTCCCCGGCATGGGGGCGTGGGTCGGGTACGGGTTGGGTTCGATCAACGAGAACCTGCCGGCGTTCGTGGTGCTTCCGGATCACCGCGGATTTGCGTCCAACGGACCCAAGAACTGGGACTCGGCTTTTCTGCCCGGTCAGTTCGCGGGAACGATCCTCTATCCCGGACGCGAGAATCCAATCGCGGACCTGTTCCCGGATCGGCACGGGGATTTTGTGAAGCCGACGAGCGAGCGTGCGGCGCACGACTTGATGGCGCGGTTGAACCGGCGGCATGCCGAGTCACGGGAAGGCGATGCGCGCCTGGATTCGCGGATCCGGAGCTATGAGTTGGCCGCGCGGATGCAATTGGCCGCACCCGAGGTCATGGACCTGTCGAAGGAGTCGGATGCAATGCTCGCGCAGTATGGCATCCGAAGGAACCCGCCCACGTGGCCGAACGAGATCAACGCGGAGGAAGAGCGGCATCATTTCGGGTACAAGTGCCTGGTGGCCCGGCGACTGATCGAGCGTGGGGTGCGCTTCGTGCAGGTGTGGAGCGGCAACGACAACAGCTTCCCGCGTCGGAACTGGGATTCGCACGAGAACATCCTGCAGGATCACGGGCCGCTGGCGCAGGGATTCTCCCGTGGTGCGGCGGCGTTGATCCTGGACCTCAAGCAGCGCGGGTTGCTCGACGACACGATCGTGCTGTGGACGACGGAGTTTGGGCGGATGCCGAGTTCGCAGGGCGGCAAGGGACGCGATCACAATCCGTACTGCTTCACCAACTGGTTGTGCGGCGGCGGCGTGCGGGGTGGCGTGACGTGCGGCGAAAGCGATGAATGGGGATACAAGCCCCGGGACCGCGGCAGCCCGACCACGGTGTACGACATCCACGCGACGATCCTGCACCTGCTGGGAATCGACCACACGCGGCTGACGTTCCGGCACAACGGCGTGGATCGGCGGTTGACCGACGTCCACGGCGAGGTGATCGGCGGGATGCTGGCCTGA
The DNA here is from genome assembly GCA_027489875.1 of Verrucomicrobiales bacterium. Lineage (GTDB taxonomy): Bacteria > Verrucomicrobiota > Verrucomicrobiia > Limisphaerales > UBA9464 > UBA6176. The sequence continues at coordinate 8,279 of JAIXZE010000291.1, read as the reverse complement.
TCATGACTTTGCAACGGCGACGAGGACGTCACCACCCCGGCCTTTGGCTTTTGGCGGGGCGGCGATGTCCTCATCGCCTTGGGAAAGGCTTTGGGACGGCGACGAGGACGTCGCCACCCCGATCCAGGCGTGGGGAGTTTCGAAATGCGCCCGGTGGTGTGGGCGACTCCCCTGAAATCGGGCTTGGTGGGCGGGCGCGTCTCGGGCATGTCTGGGGCTCCTGACTATGATCGATCCGTATCTGGTGGAGCCAAAGATCCTTCCCGTCCTCGACCCGGGCCTCCGACCGGCCGTGCTGGCGCGGCGCGCGTTTGAAAAGGAAGCGACCGTCCCGGTGGGCATCGCCCTGGAACAGGCGGACGGCTCGGTGTTCCGGTTCACGATGCGGGTGTTGCCTGCCGGGCATCCGAACGCCGACGCGAACGGCTTCTTCCTGGAGCGGTACGTGAAGTTCCTGCTTTGGGGTTTCGGCGGGTGGCGTGTGTGGATCCAGGGGCCTGCAGGATTGGCGGAAGGCCTGGCCGCGCATTACCGGGATACGGCGGTCGGTCGGTTCGATTCGGAGATCATCGGCGAACGGATTTACGATCATCCGATCACCGTCGTGGCGACCGCGGAATTGCCGGCCCCGAAGTCCACCACGGCTCCGTTGGGGCGGCATCTCGATGGATGCCGCATCGGGTTCGACCTGGGCGGATCCGATCGCAAGGTGGCGGCGGTGTTGGATGGTGAGGTGGTGTTCTCGGAGGAGATCGTGTGGGACCCGTACTTCCAGAAGGACCCGTCGTATCATCACGACGGCATCATGGACACGCTGCGTCGGGCGGCAGCGCACCTGCCGCGGGTGGACGCGATCGGTGGCAGCGCGGCCGGTGTGTACGTGAACAACCGGGTGAAGGTGGCCTCGTTGTTCCGCGGGGTTTCGAAGGAGGACTTCGAGAAGCGGGTGAAGAACCTGTTCCTCGACCTGCGCGCGGAATGGGGCGGGATTCCCTTCGAGGTGGTCAACGACGGCGAGGTCACCGCACTGGCGGCATCGATGTCGCTGAAGGTGAACTCGGTGCTCGGGGTTTCGCTGGGAACGTCCACGGCCGCGGGGTTGGTCACGGCGGATGGGAGCATCACGACGTGGTTGAACGAACTGGCGTTCGCGCCGGTGGATTACCGGAAGGACGGGCCTCGGGACGAGTGGAGCGGGGATCTCGGTTGCGGGGTGCAGTTCTTCAGCCAGCAGGCGGTGGGTCGTCTGATCCCGGCGGCCGGCATCGAGGTGGATCCCGCGCTGCCGTTGCCCGAGAAGCTCAAGCACGTCCAGAAGTTGATGGCAGCCGGCGACGGGCGCGCCCGGAAGATCTACGAGACGATCGGCACGAGCCTCGGCTACGCCGTCGCGCATTGGGCGGATTTCTACGCCATGGAGCATCTGTTGATCCTCGGGCGCGTTACGTCCGGTGAGGGCGGTGATGTCATCCTGACAGAGGCGCGACGGGTGTTGGATCTGGAGTTTCCGGAGTTGTCGGCGCAGGTGAAGTTCCACATGCCCGACGAGAAGGAGAAGCGGCACGGTCAGGCGATCGCGGCGGCGAGCCTGCCGCGGATTACCGGTTGAACAGGCGGGCTCCTGAAAGCGAAAAGGCCTCGCTCCTTTTGGGGAACGAGGCCTTTTGTTTGCCGAGGGTGAGGGCGACGTGGAGGTCGCCTCCCCGCATGACTGTGGATCTTGGGCTCAGCGGCGGCTCTTCATGGCCCGGATGGCGTCGAGCGCGCGCTTGGCATTGGCATCTCCGGCGTCTGCGCGGTTGGCGAGATCGGTCTGGATGTTGCTCATCTGGTCCTGCACTGCGGCACGCTGGGTCGGGTTGAGGTTCTGCTCGGCCTGGAGGACGATCAGGGAGGCGACGGCCTGTTCCATGTCGCCCTTCGCAGCGGCATCGGCGGCCTTCTCCGCGAGGGTCTGGACTTCCCGGGCTTCCGGGGTCACGGCCTTTTCCTTGGGGAAGGCTTCCTTGAGTCCGGAAGTTTCCGTGGGCGATTCGCTACCGCAGCCGGCGAGCCCGAGGGCAGCCAGTGCAGTGACGAGGGCGATGCGGGTGTTCATGGCAGTGCAGTGAAGGGGACGATGGGAATCCGGAGCGGAATCTCAGGATCCAGTGCGGCTGTTCGGAACGCACCAGAGGCGGCCGGGGCGCCGACTGACCTCCTGGTTGAACTTGAGGCGCTTCAGGTACTCGACCGAGCCGGTGACGACGCCAACGGTGGTGCCTTCGTTGTGGAGGCGGGTGATGCCTTCGTCGGGGGTGCTGGAGCCGTCGTTGAAGTCGCCGGGGTTCCGTTCGTTGGACTGCCAGAGGATGATGGCGTCGGCCTGGAACTGGGTCTGCTTGAAGACGGTGGGCCGGATCTGGAAGCCGCAGACGGCGCCGTTCATGATGTAGCTCGAGAGCCTCATGCCGCGCTGGCGGTAGGTGGCGACGTTGGTCTTGTCGAGCGGGCAGAAGAAGGTCTTGTCGCCCTGGAGGGTCTTACGGAGCAGGCCTTGTTCGACGAAGACGCGGTTGGTGATGGCGGGAGGAGCGCCCGCGGCGGTGGGGCGGTAGAGCCAGCCGGCGTATCCGGGCTGGTTGTCCCAGTTCGGGTGCGGCAGGAAGTCGTTGTTGTCCGTCACGTACATCTGCGTCGCCAGCATGATCTGCTTCTGGTTGTTGATGCAGGTCGTGCGCTGGGCCTGCTCCTTGGCCTTCGACAAGGCAGGCAGGAGCATGCCGGCGAGGATCGCGATGATGGCGATGACAACTAGCAGCTCGATCAGCGTGAAGCCGTGGATGCCGATTGGATACGACCGACGGGTGTTCATGGGCGAAGTTCTACCTGTGGGAAAATCCTGCGTCGAGCCCCGTGGTGGGGTGGCTTCAAAGGAACCGTTCATGACTTCCATGTCGGAGGCAGGTCGGGCTGGGTTTCCAGAAGGATTTCGAGGATCTCACGGCGGACCTCCGGCGTGAGGCGTTTCCAGGTCTCGGCGGTGTCTTTGCCGGTGAGGACGTCGTGCAACCGTTGGTAGATGCGTTGGCGAAGCGGCTCCGGCAGGCCGGCGAACGCTTCTCCCTGGATGAGGAAGCTGCACGGATACCGAAACATCCGGGTCTTGAGATCCAGCTGCCGGAGGGAGCGTCCCTTGGAGTCGCATCGGCCAAGTTTCTCGAACTGGCGGGTGAACTCGGGATTGCCGCGGATTTCGTCGGTGAGCGGCACCTCATCGACGAACAGCAGGTACTTCACGATCGAGTCGACAGCGTTGCGGAGGTAGTTGACGTGGCCGTAGGCGCTCAGGTGGACGCGGGCCTCGTAGCCGACGCGGGTGATGAAGTTGTGTCCGTGCTGTTGGTGCTCGAGGACCATCAGCGCAACGATGTCGCTCGTGGGGACCGGGTACTTGGCGGGATCAAAGAAACGGGCGAGGTCGGTGAGGTTGCCGAGGTGGTTGGGTTCCTTCTCCTGCTTCGCAAACGCGGCCTTGCCGACGAGGTTTCCGCGGTGGGTCTGCCCGCCATGGTGACCGGTGACGTACCAGCCACCCCAACGATCCGCCAGGGCGGTGCGGTGGTTGACGGGATCCACACCCGTGAGGAGATCGACCATGCCGTTGTCGTCGGTCTGGAAGGAGCGCACCAGGTGTCCCGGGACGCCCATGGTGCGCGCGGAGGCATGGCACTCGGTGCAGTTGTCCGTGCGGACGAACTTCGGCTTCCCCGCCACTTCCTGATCCAAGGTGTAGAACACCGCCCCGAGCTTTGGATCCACCCCGGTGAACTCGAGGATGTGGGAACCCGGGACGTATCCCACGTACACGCCCTCGTTGTAGTAGAGGGCACGGGGATTTGCCGGACCAATGCGCTCACGCTGGAACGACGTCTTGGAGAAGACCAGCATCTGGGATGCTTTGGGAACCTTGAGTTCATCGAGGATGGAAAGCAGGTATCCGAACCGCCCGTCCTTGCGGAGCGTGACCTCGCCGCGATCGATCCGTTCCTGCAACCGGGCGATCGCGCTGGTGTCGGCGGTCTTTCCGTAGCCGAGGGTGTCCTCGTCGTACGGCATCAGGTGGGTGCTGCCCTGGAAATCCGCACGGACAGCGGCGATGCCGAGGAGTCCGGCGGCCAGCCCCGTCCACCCGTAGGCCCGAAGCCACCACTGATGAAAGCCTTTCATGGTTTGTGCCGGACAGGGTGCTGGCTCCGCGGCGGTTCCGGCGACACCGAAGTTGGCGGCTGCCGGACGGTTGTTGGCTGTGGTGGGGGTTTCCTAGAGGAGGGAACCGTCGACGTGGATGTCGATGGAGAGGGCGACCTTCTGGTTGAGGACGCGTTGGAGTTCGCGTCGGGAGAATTCGCGGATCTGCTTCACGCGGGCGCCGCCCTTGCCGATGAGCATGCGCTGGTAACGCTCGTCGCCGGTGAAGACGGTGGCATCGATGCCAAGACGCTCCGGGCGGTCCTTGGTGGCCGGCATGACCTCGACCTTGTCGACGGAGACCTTGGTGCGATACGGGACCTCGTCCGAGGCCTGGAGGTAGACCTGTTCGCGGATGATCTCGGCGATCTGGAAATCGCGCGTGCTGTTGGTGGTGTCAGAGGCGGGGTACAGCGCTTCGCCTTCGGGGACCAGCAGGATGAGCTTCTCGACGAGGGCCGCGAGGCCGCTGCCGGTGGCTCCGGAGACGTCGAGGACCGCCGTGTAATTGAGGGCCTGGCCCATCCAGTGCCGGCGGTGGGGGCGCTCGTGGGAGTCGGATTTCCCGATGCAGAGGATGCGGGGCACGGTGATGGCCTTCAGGGCGTCAGCGACGAGCGCATCCTCCGGGCCGGGTTCACGCGTGGGATCGACGAGATGCAGCACGACGTCGACGTCGGACAGGGCCTCGCGCGTGCGGTCGTGGAGTTCCTGGACGAGCTTGGTGCCGCGGGTGTGGAAGAAGCCGGGGGTGTCCACGAAGACAACCTGGCCCTTCGGGTGATGGACGATGCCGTGGATGGTGTCCCGGGTGGTCTGGGGCTTGGGGGTGACGATGGAGATCTTCCGGCCGACGAGGGCGTTGAGCAGCGTGGACTTCCCGGCGTTGGTGCGGCCGACGAGGGCGGCGAGTCCGGCGCGGAAGCCGGGGGGCGTCCCGGAAGGGGACGGGGGCGGAGTGGCAGCAATCGCCGCGATCTCCGCGGGGATCGCCTCCGCAGCCGCGATGGCGTCGGGAGCCGGGGTGGCTTCCGACAATGGTCCGGCTGCGACGGGCACTTCGGGCGCGGCGTCGGGCGCGGCATCGGGCGCGGGACTCTGAGGTTCGTTCACGGGGGTAGGGTGCGGTTGCGGGCGGTGGGTCGCCAGCGCGCAGTTCGATTGGGGTTTGAAAGGGTGTCGGGGGTGAAAGTGCCGCCACGCAGGGTGGGTTCGCTTGGATCCCCTTTTCAGGGTAGCCGTTTGCAACGGCACGTCGCATATGCGACGTCCGGATGCAAACAGGGGGGTGAGATGGGGCGGAACGGGGTGCTTTTGCAAATTCGTGTCGCATATGCGACGCGCGGTTGCAAATGACCGAGGGGCAGGGGGGCTGCGAGGGGGAGGGCAGAGAACTCCCGCCGGGTGAGGGCACCCGGCCTTCAGGCATCTGGAAACTGGGAACTGGCAACTCTCACGGCAGCGCGAAGGCGACGTAGGCGTCGCTGCTGCGGGTGCCGATCTTTCCGCCGCCGCAGGCAATGACGACGAATTGCCGGCCGTTGACGGAATAGGTGGCGGGGGTGGCGTAGCCGGCGGCGGGGAGTTGTGCCTTCCAAAGTTCGCGTCCGGTCTTGCGATCGAAGGCGCGGAGGTGTTCGTCGCGGGAGGCCGCAATGAAGACCAGGCCGCCGGCGGTGACGATGGGGCCGCCGTAGTTCTCCGTGCCGGTGGGTGGGAGACCGCGTGCGGTGAGTTCGGGATATTCGCCGAGCGGAACCTGCCAGCGGTGGCGTCCGGTGTTGAGGTCGATGGCGGTGAGGGTTCCCCAGGGCGGCTTGAGCGCGGGGTAGCCGTTGGTGTCGAGCCAGCGGTGGTAACCGGTGGAGGTGTAGGGAATGGAGCCGAGGGCGTTGGGGTTGTCGGGTTCGGTGGTGGCGGAGCGGGCGTCCGCGGTGGAGGTGCTGGGAGTGCCGGAGAGGTGGTCGATGACGGCCTGTTTCTGGGCGTCGGAAAGGAAGTCGAAGGAAGGCATCACACCTTTGCCGGTGCGGAGCAGGTCGAGGATTTCGCCGGGTTTGCGGCGTTGGGCGATGTCGACGAGGGAAGGGACGTTCTGCGCGGGGTTGCCGCGGCGGTCGACGCCGTGGCAGGCGGCGCAGATCTGGGTGTAGATGGCGTCGCCGCGGGAGAGGGGTTGGCCTTCCTTGCCGCGGGTTTCGACCATGGTCAGGACCCAGGGCATTTCGTTCGCGTTGACGTAGAGGATGCCGTCGGGGTCGGTGGCCGCACCGCCCCATTCGGCGCCGCCGTCGAAGCCGGGCAGGATGATGGTGCCCTCGCGGCTGGGCGGTGCGAAGGGGACGTGGGAGCGCAGGCGCGAGAAACGGTCGAGGACGTGCCGATGGGCTCCGGGGGAGATGTCGGTGATCTGGTCGTGGGTGAAGAGTTGTCGGGCGAAGGGCGCTGGCAGACGCGGGATGGGTTGGGTCGGAGCGGTGGATTCGCCCTGGAGATCCGAGGCGGGCACGGGGATTTCGTCGATGGGGAAGAGCGGTTCGCCGGATTCGCGATTGAAGACGAAGACATGTCCGGACTTGGTGACCTGGGCGACGGCGTCGATCCGTTGGCCCCGGTGACGGACGGTGAGGAGGTTGGGCGGGGCGGGGAGGTCGCGGTCCCAGAGGTCGTGGTGGACGATCTGGTAATGCCAGACGCGATTGCCGGTCCGGGCGTCGAGGGCGACGAGGCTGTTCGCGTAGAGGTTGTTTCCGATGCGGTTGCCGCCCCAGAAGTCGAAGGTGGCGGAGCCGGTGGGGCAGAAGACGAGGCCGCGTTGCTCGTCGAGGGCGAAGCCGGTCCAGACGTTGGCACCGCCGGCGTACTGATAGGCGGTGGGCGGCCAGGTTTCGTGACCCGGTTCGCCGGGTTGGGGAATGGTGTTGAAACGCCAGACAAGTTCACCGGTGCGGAGGTTGTAGGCGCGGATGGGTCCCGGGGCCGCTGGTGCCGGGCCTTCGCCGAGGCGCATGCCAACGATGAGGAGATCGCGGTAAACAACGCCGGGCGTGTTGGCCATGAGCGAGAGTCCGCGGGCATCGCGGCCGAGGCCGTCGAGGAGATCGACGGAACCGCCCTTGCCGAAGGAGGGGATACGGCGGCCGGTGGCGGCATCGACGGCGTGAAGGAAATGGCTGTTGCCGAAGATCACGCGGCGGTCGGTGCCGTCGGCCCAATAGACGAGGCCGCGATTGACCCCGGCCTTGGAGGCGTTGGCATCGCGCACGGGATCAAAGCGCCAGAGTTCGCGTCCGGTGGCGGCGTCGAGGGCGAACAACTGGAGGTCTGGGGAGGTGCCGAACAGGACCCCGTCAACGATCAAGGGGTTGCATTGGATCTGGGAACGGTTGTTGGGATCGGTGCCACCGGCGTGATAGGTCCAGACGCGCTGGAGTTTGGTGACATTGCGGGGAGTCAGTTGGCGGAGCGACGAGTGATGGCTGGAGGCCTTGTCGCCGAGATACGCGGGCCAGGAGGCATCGGCGGCGGAGGCCGCGGTCAGGGCAAGGTTCAGTGCGAGGAGTCCGGAGGCGACACAGGCGCCGAAGGGGCGGAGGAGGCTTCCGATGCGATCTGACGACATGCGGCCATTGAAGCCAAAGGGCGGGGCGGCGGCTTCTGAAATCGTGCGGGTGCAGCGGGGGGCACGTCCTCGTTGTTCTGAGAAACGTTCTGGCACGGCGACGGGGACGTCGCCTCCCCGTTCGGAATTCCGGGCGGCGTGTACTGGAATCGCTCGATGAAACGCTGGTGGAGCGGGAACTCGCGGATCCGCGGTTGTGGGCGGCTTTGCGCCGTCTGCTGGAGCGTCCGGATCCGGAAGTGCGGAACCGTGCGCAGGGGTTCTTGAAGGCAGGATTTGGTGTGGATGGGTTGGGGGACACGGACGATGTGCGGCTTTCGTTGAGGCAATCGCTCTCCAGTTCAGCGCATCGCGCGTGGGTGGCTCTGGAGGGGCTGGGTGCGCCGCCGGATCTGGCGCAGGAGATCATCCGCGACGGGCTGAAGGA
>JAIXZE010000390.1 GCA_027489875.1 Verrucomicrobiales bacterium | reverse complement strand
GCGGGTGGAGAAATTCCGGCGGGACCCGGGGTCAGGCCTGGAGGTGGCGGACGGCGTCCATGAGTTCGTCCGCGACCTGTTGGTAGATTTCCTTCAGGCGGGCCTTGTCGCAGGTGGCGGCTTCGGTGCGGAGGGCGGCAAAGGTCATGGGCGCTCCGAAGACGATCGTGATGGAGCGCGGACGGGGGAAACGGTGGTGTCGGCCCATGGCCTCGAAGGCACCCACGATCCGGACGGGGATCACGGGGGCTTCCGTCTTGATGACGGTGAGACCGATGCCGGCGCGGGCGGTCTTGACCTCGCCATCGGGTGAGCGGGTGCCTTCCGGGAAGAGGAGGATCGTCGAGCCGGCGCTGAGCTTGTCGAGGATGGCCTTGAGACCGGCACCGCCACCGCCGTCGCGATCCACGGGGACCGCCTGGAGGCGGCGGATGATGAACCCGCCGATCGCGGATTCGAAAAGGGACTTCCGCGCGAGCGAATGGATGCGTCGCGGGACCACGCATCCGACGAGCGGCGGATCGAGGTAGCTGACGTGATTGGATGCGAGGACGGCGGGGCCGACGAGTGGCACGTGGTGGGCACCGACAACGCGGAGCCGGAAGTAGCACCGGGCGAACACGCGCACGAGCCAGGCCGCGAAGCGGTAGTCGAGCGGGCGGCTGGCGAGTTCCTCGTGGGAGGGCGTCGACGGTTTCATGCCACATCCACGCGGAGTCCGTCGTAGGCGAGGAACACCCCCGTGGGCATCTCGGCCTGGTCCCGGTCGTGGTCGTAGTCGTGGGTCAGGTGGGTGAAGTAGGTGCGCCCCGCTCCGATCCGGCGGGCGACGGTGAGGGCTTCATCAAGGCACATGTGGGTCGGGTGCGGATCGCGGCGGAGGGCGTCGAGGACGACGACCTCGGCACCGCGCGCAGCGGCGATGGCTTCGTCGGTGACCTCCTTGCAATCGCTGAAGTAGGCGAAGCGTGCCTGCCCGTGGCGGAAGACGAACCCGAGGGTTTCAATGCGACCGTGGGGGAGCGGGAAGGACTCGACGTGGAGGTCGCCGAGGGTGAACGGGCCGGTGATCTCGTGCGGCTCCGGGTGGAAGTAGGACTTGGGAATGGGGCGACCGTCGAAGGCGTACTCGTAGACGCGTCGGAGGGAGTGGAAGGTGGCGGCGGAGGCGTAGATGGGCAGTGCGGAACCACGGATGTCGCAGACGCGACGGCAGTCGTCCATGCCCATGATGTGGTCGGCGTGGGCGTGGGTGACGAGGAGGGCGTCGAGGTAGCCGAGGCCTTCGCGGAGCATCTGGGTGCGGAAGTCGGGCGTGGTGTCGACGAGGCAGCGGAGGGTGGGCGTCTCGATGTAGATGGAGGCGCGGAGCCGGTGGTTCCGCGGATTGGCCAGGTACTCCGGGGGATAGGTCTTCCCGATGATCGGCACGCCCTGGGAGGTGCCGGTTCCCAGGAACCGGAATGAAAACGACATCGTGGGGAGATTGTGGTGGGGAAAATGCCGGTTAATCCACAGATTTTCGGATGGATGGGGCGGGGCTTTGTTCATCCACAGATTTCACAGATTCCACAGATTTTGAGTGTGGAGGGGCAGGTTTGCCTCGGGGCCCCGCATTGGCTACCGGCTTCAACACCTCCGGCGTAAGGCTCCCGGCCTGCAGCCTCCCGGATTTCAGGCCGCGTGCCCCTACGCGGCGAGGCATGGTGGGCGCCGGATGGCGCTGGCGGGGAGGGCTCACCCCATGAATTGGCAACGGTTGGAACGGCGACGAGGATGTCGCCAGCCTGTCCCTTGGGATCTGTGAAATCTGTGAAATCTGTGGATCCCCGCCTCCCCCTTCTGTGCCATCTCTCCACGGAAAAGGCCGCCCGATCGTTGGATCGGGCGGCCTTGAGGGGAGCGGGTTGGCTCAGTAGCGGTAGTGCTCGGGCTTGTAGGGGCCGTCGGCGGAGACGCCGAGGTAGGCGGCCTGCTTCTTGGTGAGCTTGGTGAGCTTCACGCCGATCTTCTCGAGGTGCAGGCGGGCGACCTCCTCGTCGAGCTTCTTGGGGAGGCGATAGACGGTCTTCTCGTACTTGTCCTTGTTCTGCCAGAGGTCGAGCTGGGCGAGGGTCTGGTTGGTGAACGAGTTGGACATGACGAACGAGGGATGGCCGGTGGCGCATCCGAGGTTCACGAGGCGGCCTTCGGCGAGCATGTAGATGCTCTTGTTGCCGGGGAGGTAGTAACGGTCGTACTGCGGCTTGATGTTCTCGATCCGGACGCCCTTGGCCTTCTTCATGGCATCGACCTGGATCTCGTTATCGAAGTGGCCGATGTTGCAGACGATGGCCTGGTCCTTCATCGCGAGCATGTGCTCGACCGTGATGATGTCGCAGTTGCCGGTGGTGGTGACGTAGATGTCGGCCACGCCGAGGGAGTCCTCGATGGTGTTGACCTCGAAGCCTTCCATCGCGGCCTGCAGGGCGTTGATGGGGTCGATCTCGGTGACGATGACGCGGGCACCGTAGGCGCGCAGCGAGTGGGCGGAGCCCTTGCCGACATCACCGTAGCCGCAGACGACGGCGACCTTGCCGGCGATCATGACGTCGGTGGCGCGCTTGAGGCCGTCGGCGAGGGACTCGCGGCAGCCGTAGAGGTTGTCGAACTTCGACTTGGTGACGGAGTCGTTCACGTTGATGGCGGGAACGAGGAGCTTGCCCTGTTCGGCGAGCTGGTAGAGGCGATGGACACCGGTGGTGGTCTCCTCGGAGACACCCTTCCAGTCCTTGACGATCTTGGTCCAGACGCCGGGCTTCTCGGCGGCGACGCGCTTGAGGAGGTTCTTGATGACCTGTTCCTCGTGGCTGCCGGACGGGGTGTTCACCCAGTTGGAGCCGTTCTCGAGTTCATATCCCTTGTGGATGAGCAGGGTGACATCGCCGCCGTCGTCGACGACGAGCTCGGGGCCCTGGTCGCCGGGGAAGAGGACGGCCTTGAGGGTGAGTTCCCAGTATTCCTCGAGGGTCTCGCCCTTCCAGGCGAACACCGGGGTGCCGGTCGCCGCGATGGCGGAGGCGGCGTGGTCCTGGGTGGAGAAGATGTTGCACGACGCCCAGCGGACGTTCGCACCGAGGTCCACGAGGGTCTCGATGAGGACGGCGGTCTGGATGGTCATGTGCAGGGATCCGGTGATGCGCACGCCCTTGAGGGGCTTCTTCTTGGCGAACTTCTTCCGGACGGACATGAGGCCGGGCATTTCATGCTCGGCGACGGCGATCTCCTTGCGTCCCCATTCGGCGAGGGAGAAGTCGCGGACCACATAGTCCTTGCCCGCCGGCGTCTGCGC
>JAIXZE010000234.1 GCA_027489875.1 Verrucomicrobiales bacterium | reverse complement strand
GGCTGTCGCCGTGCGCCGCGTTGCGGCGAGGGCGGGCGCGGGATGCACCCCCAAAGGCACAACCGCTGACTTCAGGTGTCAGAGCCCTGCGGTGACAACTTTGGATCAGGACGTGACAGGACTGGGGACTGGGGGCTGGGAACTCTTCCTCGGACCAAAGTCCCTCCGACCATCGGCTGATTCCGGAGTGTGGGTGGGTCTGCGAACGTGTGGTCGTCACGACAACGCAACGTTGAACCACATGAGCACCATCACGACGAAGCCCCTGATTGAAGCACCGGCATCCACGGAATCGGTCCGGTATGAAACGCTGGCCTATCTCGACGCCTACGACGCGGTCCTGAACTGCGATTATGCCTTCGTGGCGTATCGGGAAACGGACAGTGGGGGCGCGTGGCGGATCCGGATCCGCTCGTCCCAGACGGCGGGTGCGGTGTTCGAGCCGTTGATGATCTCGATGCAGGCCCGCTCCACCGGGGCGCAGGGGAAACCGTGGTTCATGTGGGGATACAATTTCGAGCCGAGCGCCTCCGATCCTCGCCAGATCGAGTTCCGGGTCCACGTGGCCGGGGGGAAGCCGGCGGAGGTCGAGATGCTGGTTCGGTTGCGCAACTTCGACCACACGGCAGGCGAGGCCAGGTCGGTGCGGTTTCCGTGGCCGAAGGAGTGAGCCTTCTCAGGCCGGGGGCGTGCCGGAGACACGGTTCAATCGACCGTCGGTGCCCACGCTGAACCGGTCACCACGCCACACGATGCGGTTGCCGAGGAACGCGGCCGCCCACAGGAGGGCAGCCTGGAGGTCCTTGATCCAGATCCACCAGGGGGCAATCCATCGTTGGGGGGCAGCGCTCATCCGGGCGTAGAGGAGTTGTCCGATGGAGGAACGCCAGACCATGCCCGCGACCGCGGGCCAGAGTGTCTGGCGTGCTTCCAGGGCACCGCACAGATGGATCAACGACCAGAGCGTGGCGTTGCCGAGGATCGAGAAGAAGTAGGGAAGGGGTTGGCAGACGCGGATGGTCCGGTTCCATCGGAGTTGATGGGACCATGCGGTGGCCCAGCCTGCCGGGGGTGCCCAGCAGTCCACCGGCACGGCGCAGAGGACGATCCTGCGGCCGAGGGCATGGATACGTTGGCCGAGTTGGTAGTCGTCCGCGAGATGGTGGACGAGGCCGCGAAACCCGCCGATCGCTGCGATGTCGGATTTGCGGACGGCCATGACGGCACCGAGGGCGAAGGTTTGCTCCTGGAGAGACCTGGACTGAAGGACCTGACTCCAGAAGTCTGCGTTGATCCCGACTCCCTCGCAGCGCAGGGCAGGGGTGGTTGGGTTGGCGAGTCGATAGAAACAGTTCACGAGCCCGACCCCGGAATCCTGAAGCGGGGGAACGACCTGGCGGAGCAGATCCGAAGGTGCGAGCACGTCGGCATCGCTGATCACCAGGATCGGGTGCTGCGCGAGGGATTCGAGGTGGGCGAGTTTGGCGACCTTGGCGTTGGGGCCTGACTGCTCCGGACAGAGCACGAGGCGCGCATCGCGTCCGGGATGCTTCGCGAGGACCTGACGGATGACCGCGCAGGCCGGGTCATCGGGGGAATGGACGGCGAAGAGGCATTCGACCGGGCCGGGGTAATTCTGGGTGAGCCAGCTTTCCAGGCAGGGGGCGAGATGTGGGTCGGCATCCCGGACCGGTTTGAGCAGGGTGACCGGCGGGTACCATGGGTTGACGGGAGATCGACGATGGAGTGGAAAGCACTGGGCTGCGACCCACTGCCATGCCTGAATCATGGCAGCGATGGCAGCGAGGCCAGCGGTGGCCCAGTAGAGCAACACGTGGATGATGAACCGGCGCGTGGATGGGAGCCTGGCAGGCAGGACCTAGACGGGACGCCATCCCTTGCCGGGAATGTATTCGCGGCTTCCCGGATCCGACTTGCAACCCGTGGAAACGAGGGTGGTGGCGAGCACGACGAGGACGATGAACAGGCGCTTCATGCGGCCATCATAGGGTGGAGTCTCGCGGAAGGGAACCCCCGGAACGGATGCGGCCACATTCGCGAAGGCATCGTTTGAATCCTGCCGGGAAGGAGGTTTAGGATGACAAAAATTTCCCTTCCGAATTCCGGGCTCGATGTCGGCGTCGGGAGGGGACGTCATCTCTCACATGAAGAACATCGCCATCATCGTCGTGGGCCTTTCGATCGCGTCCGGGGTCAGCCGGGCAGCGGACAAGGTGGATTTCGAGAAGCAGGTTGCACCGATTCTCGCCGAGCACTGCATCAAGTGCCACGGCGAGGAGAAGCAGAAGGGCAAGCTGCGGCTGGACCTGAAGGCTGATGCCTTCAAGGGCGGCAAGAGCGGGACGCCCTCGATCATCGTCGGCGATGCGGCCAAATCGGAGATCATCCATCGCGTGCTCCTGCCCAAGGACTCGGACGAGATCATGCCTCCGGAGGGTGGCCCGCTGCCGGAAAAGACGATCCAGATCCTGAAGGACTGGGTGGCGGGCGGTGCGGAATGGCCCGAGGGTTTCGTGGTGAAGGTGGCCGCGAAGGCGGGAGCGGCCGTCGGACTTCCGCCGGCGGTTCCGGCAATGCCGGCCAAGCCGCGTCCGCCGCTTCCCGAGTTGCCGAAGGACTTCAAGGGGGGCGCGGGCGAGGCAGGAGCGTTGGCGGCGTTGGCCAAGGTCGGGGTTGAGGCGCGTCCGGTGGCGCAGAACTCGCCGTGGCGCGAGGCCAACTTCCGGTTGAAGGGTGCCGAAGTGACGGATGCCTCGCTGGCTCCCTTGAAGGATCTGAACAGCCTCATCGAGCTGCGATTGGGCACGACCAAGATCACGGACGCCGGACTGGCCTCCCTTTCGGGGCTTTCGCACCTGCAGGTCCTCGGGTTGGAGTTGACGGGGGTGACGGATGCCGGCCTGGCCAAGGTGGGCGCACTCAAGAACCTGGTTTCGCTGAATCTGTACGGCACGCCGGTGACGGATGCCGGTTTGGATTCGCTGAAGGGGTTGACCCATCTGCGGAGCCTGTACCTGTGGCAGACGAAGGTGACCCCGGAAGGCGTGAAGCGCTTGCAGGAGGCGCTGCCCGGTTGCGACATCAACACGGGTGCCGAGTTGGCGATTGTTCCTCCGGCGGAGAAGAAGGAAGAGAAGAAGAAGGAAGAGAAGAAGTAGGCATTACGCGGGCCTGCCCCTCCTGAGCCCATCGCTGAAGGAACCATCATGAAAACCCTCGGCGGGGTGCGTTTGTGGGCGGGCCTTGTCTGCCTTGTCCTTTGCCCCGGTGTTCCTGCGCGGGCGGCCGAGGTCGACCTGGTTCCGTCCACCGCTGGGTGGCGTCACCTGCCGGGAATCACGGAAGCCTCGACCCCGGACACGGCCGCGTGGCGTGTTCCGGGGTTCTCCGATGCGTCGTGGGCGTCGGGGGTTTTGCCGCTCTTCTACGGTGAGGATCTGTCCGGCTCCCTGATCACAGGGATGCAGAACAGCCACCTCTCCCATTTTGTCCGGACGCGCTTCACCCTGACCACGCCCGCGGACGTCCGGAACCTGGTCCTGCATGCGGCCTGCGATGATGGTTTTGTGGCGTGGGTGAACGGAGTGGAGGTGGCGCGTTACAACATGCCCGAGGGGCCGATCGGGCTGGCGTCATCGGCCTTGTCGGCAGCGCCGGAGCCGGTGGCGGAGTTGGACTATCCGATGGCCGGGATCGGGCCTGCGTTGCGGGCTGGGGAGAACGTTCTCGCGGTTCAGGTCTTCAACGTGAACCTGACCAGCAGTGACCTGGTATTCCGGGCGCGGCTGACGGCGGATGTCGACCAGGAGCCGCCAGTGGTGGATCTGATCCTGCCGGAGCCGGGCGCCGTGGTGCAGGACCTGCGGTCGATCGAGGTCCAGTTCTCGGAGGCTGTCACCGGGGTCGAGGCAGCGGATCTTCTGGTCAACGGTGTCGGTGCCACGGGATTCCAACTCCTGGCGCCCGGCCAGTATGTGTTCACGGTGAGGCCTCCGGCGGCCGGTCCGGTATCGGTCCGATTTCGCGACGGGCACGGCATCCGCGACCTCAGTTCGGCGGGCCGTGCCTTGGTCCCGCGGACGTGGACTTACACGGTGGACCCCACGGCGGTGGTAACCCTGCGGATCAATGAGTTCCTGGCAGACAATGATTCTGGAATCCGGGATGAGGACGGTCGGCGGTCGGACTGGGTCGAGATCCACAATCCCGGAACACAGGCGGTTTCCCTGCTGGGTTGGTCGCTGACGGACGATGCCGGGCAACCCCGGAAGTGGAGCTTCCCGGCGCTCGCGATTCCTGCACGGGGCTACACGCTGGTGTGGGCGAGTGGCAACGACCGCACGAATCCGGCGGCAGCTCTCCACACGAATTTCCGGCTGGCGGAAGGCGGCGAATTCCTGGGCCTGGTCTCGCCGGCCGGGGCGGTGGTTTCGGCCTTCTCCCCTTCATACCCCAACCAGCGATCGGACGTGGCGTACGGACGTCTTCCGGGCTCCGCGGACAACGGGTTCCTGCCCACGCCCACGCCGCGGACGGCGAACGCTGCGGGTGGACCTGGCTTTGCACCGGACATCGTGGCGACTCCGTCGAGCGGCACTTACATCCGTCCCACCCCCTTGAACCTCCAACCGTCCACGAATGCGGGTCCGGTCGGGGTTGGAACCGTGATCCGGTACACCCTGGACGGCACGTTGCCGCGTGATACCTCGCCTGTGTGGAACGGGCCGTTGGCGTTGAGCAACCAGGCGGTGCAGGTCCGCGCGCGGGCCTACACGCCGGGGTTGTTGCCGGGACGACCGACAACCCAGGTCCTGCTGCCATTGGCGACCGCGGTGTCCCGGTTCACCTCGGATCTTCCGGTGGTGGTGATCCACAATTTCAACCGGGGCCGGCCTCCGGCCAACGAGCGGGTCCCCGCGTTCTTCCAGGTCTTCGAGCCGGGCACGAACGGGATCACGGTGTTGACCAATGCGCCGGTGATGACGTCCCGCGCCGGGATCTCCGTGCGCGGTTCCAGCACCGAGGGAATGCCCAAGGCGAGCCTTCGCGTGGAGTTCCGGGATGAGTTCGACGAGGACCGGCGCGTGTCCTTCCTGGGCATGCCGGAGGAGGGGGACTGGGTCATGTACGGTCCCAACTCGTTCGAGCCGGTGTTGATGCACAACCCGTTCATGCACGACCTGAGTCGGGCCATCGGGCGGTATTCGCCGCGGACGCGCTTCTGCGAGGTGTACCTGGTGACGAGCGGCACGAATCAGGTCCAGGCGGCGTCTTACAACGGGGTCTACGTAGCCATGGATCGGATCGAGGTGGGCAGCGATCGTGTGGATCTGGGGTCGTTGGAACCTGAGAACCTCACCGAGCCATCGGTGACCGGAGGGTATCTGATGAAGGTGGACCGGTTGGATCCCGGTGATTCGGGGATTTTTGCGGCTGGACAGACCATTGGTTTGGTCGAGCCCAAGGAATCGGAGCTCGAAGACCCCGCACGTGCACCCCAGAGGACTTATCTCCGGAGGTACCTGGATGACTTCTCCGCGGCATTGAATGGCCCGAACTACGCGAATCCGGTGACGGGTTACCGTGCGTACGTGGATGTGCCGTCGTGGATCGATCATCACCTGTTGAACACGTTTGCGTTCAACGTGGATGCGCTTCGGTTGAGCGCGTATTTCGGAAAGCGTCGCGAAGGGAAGCTGGAATTCGGGCCGCTCTGGGATTTCGACCGGGCGCTGGGCTCTACGGACGGACGGGATTCCGATCCCGCCACCTGGATGTCGCAGTTCGGCGACCGCGGAACGGACTTCTTCAACTACCCCTGGTGGGGCCGGATGTTCACCGACCTCGAGTTCTTCCAGGCGTACATTGACCGCTACCATCAGTTGCGGGCTGGTTTGATGAGTGATGCGGAGTTGGCATTGCGCGTGGATGGACTGGCGGCCCAGGTGCGCCTGGCGGCCGTTCGGGACTGGGCCCGCTGGGGAGGTTCGCCGCGGGCGTCGACCTACCAGGGGGAGGTGAACCTGATGAAGACATGGATCCGGGCCCGTACCAGTTTCATGGATTCCCAATTTGTCCGGCCAGCGGCCTTGGCAACCATCCCGGGGGGCGTGGTGCGGGGTTCGACGGTCCGGTTGACCGTTCCGGCAGGAACCACCGTGTACTACACGACCAATGGTACCGATCCGCGCACGGCGGGTGGCGGGATATCTCCGTCGGCCAGGTCTTACGTTTCGCCGATCCCGATCCAGACCAACACGCGGATCCGCGCCCGGGCTTACAACGCAAACCACACGGCACTGACGGGCGCAGGGAATCCACCCTTGATCTCGCGATGGTCGGGGGAGGTCGCTGGTACATACGTCACCGACCCGTTGCCGCTGGAGGTCACAGAGATTCATTTTGATCCTGTGGATGGGCCGGATGCGGGCGCGGAGGACTTCGAGTTCGTGGAAGTACGCAATCGTGGAAATCAGCCCCTGGACCTGACGGGGATCCGTCTGGAGGGTGCCGTGGATTTCACGGTCACGGTGACCAATGCCATCCGTACCCTGGCTGCGGGCGGACGGGCGGTGGTGGTTTCGGATCGGGTTGCCTTTGCGCAGCGGTATCCCGGGGTGACCCCGGTGCTGGGCGAGTTTTCGGGACGGCTGGCCAACGAAGGCGAGACACTGAGGATCATCGGCCCATTGCAGGAGGTGGTGTTGGCGATTCCCTATTCTCCTGCCTGGCTGGGGACGTTGGCTGAGCCCGGGCGATCCTTGGTTCCAATCCGGGAGGGCCGGACGCCTGAAGAGGCGAGTGTGGCGACGAATTGGGTCGCGAGTCGGGCCGTCTCCGGTTCACCCGGGAAGGTGGATGCGGCTTCGCTGCCGCCGGCCCGGGAGTTGCGGGCGACATTGGAGGCAGGTGAGGTGGTGCTCAAGATCACGCTGGAAACAGGGGTTGCGGTGGAGATCCAGGGTCGGTCGGTCGTGGGTAGCGGATTGTGGGAGCGGGCGGCCATTTTTCCGGCAGGTCTGGCCCGGGATGAGCGACTGGCCTTTGTTCCGTCACAGGCTGCGCGGTTCTACCGGGCGGTATCCGTTGTAGAATGATTTGAGGACGAACGGGTTGCGTTCTGTGTCGAGGCGCTGCGTCCCTGGGGTTGGGGTACCTTCGGGCCCAGGGGGCGCATCTTGACACTGCCCCCGCATGGAACGGGGTGGCGACGTCCTCGTCGCCGTTCCAAAGCCGTTCGCAGGGCGATGAGGACATCGCCACCCCGTTCCCCTTCTCAAACCGGGGGCAGTGTCAAGATGCGCCCCGGCCCAAGCATGCTCCCAAAGTCGGATGGTTGGAAATCCGAAAGACTGAAAGATTTCAGGCCGTCGCGACGAATGGTTCGTTGGGTGGTGATGACGTCGAACCCGTCACGGATCGCGATGCACGCGAGGGCGCCAATGGCATTAGGGGTAAGGCCGTTGGCGCCCACTTGCTTTCGGGTATGGATTGGCGGTGGCCGTCAGGAGATCCGCTGGGAATGAGGGGGATTTGGTGAATTCGGAATTCCCAAAGCCTCGAGGAATCCGCACGCTCCGCATCCGGTGATCAGCAGTACGGAAGAGTTGAGGGAGTTCTCGGAACGCCTTGTTCAGGCGCCGTGGGTCGGCTTGGACACCGAGGCGGACTCGTTGCATGCCTACCCTGAGAAATTGTGCCTGTTGCAGGTGGCCATTCCCGGGGAGGCGGTGCTGATTGACCCGCTGGCGGACCTCCATCTGGAGCCGCTGTGGGAGGCGTTGGACGAGCGTGAGGTGATCTTCCACGCCGCGGATTACGATCTTCGCCTCCTGTTCCAGGGCCACCACTTTCGGCCCACCACGATTTTCGATACCATGTGGGCCGCCCGCTTGCTGGGCGACGCAAAGTTCGGATTGAACGACTGCCTCACCCATTACCTGCAGATCACGCTGGAAAAAGGGGCACAGAAGGCGAACTGGGGCCGTCGGCCGTTGACGGAGCGGATGGTCGAGTACGCCTTGAATGATGTCCGGTATCTCTTCGAGTTGAGCGAGGCCTTGCGGGCTCGCCTGGTCGAGAAGGGGCGGATGGATTGGCATCGCCAGACCTGTGCCCGGCTGATCAACGACTGTGCGCGGGCGGAGCAGGTGGATCTGGATTCCGTGTGGCGGACCAAGGGACACGACAAACTCGATCCGCTCGGGTTGGCGATCCTTCGGGAGCTCTGGCACTGGCGTGAGAAGGACGCCGTCCGTTCCAACAAGCCCCCATTCTTCATCCTGCGTCATGAGGTCCTGAGCGAGATCGCCGCTGACGCGTCGCTGCGCAAGAGCGCCCGCTCGCTCAAGCTTCCGCCGTATCTCACGCCCCGTCGTCGGCATGGGGTGATCGAAGCAGTGGAACGTGGACTTGAGGTGCCGGTGGCCGATCGACCTGTCCATATCCGCATCCGGACGCGCCGGATGACCAAGCGGGAACTGGATCGCGTCGAGGAGTTGCGGTTGATCCGGGACAAGCGTGCGGCTGAGTTGGAGATTGATCCGACCCTGGTGGCGTCGAAGGCGACGCTGTATGCATTGGCGCGGAACGATCCGGGGGCAGTGGAGGATCAGTTGCCTTGGCAGCAGGCGTTGCTGCAGCCCTGAGGATCCCGTCATCCCTCGGGAACGGGGTGGCGACGTCCTCGTCGCCTCGGGAAAGGGTGAGACAGGGCAACGAGGACGTTGCCGCCCCGGTTGAGGTGGGAGACGCAGCAAGATGCACTCTTTCCGGCGTTCGCGTCGATTGCCGAAAGATGCCGGTGCGTTTAGGGTTCGCCCATGGATGTACCGCCGATGCAGCCACCACGCCTTCCCTCTTCTGTGACTCCCACCCAAAGCCCGCCATCACCCTCCGCACCCTCACGAACGAAGGGCGGGAACGCGTGGTTGTGGGTGCTTGGCGTGGTCGGTGTCCTGGCGTTGGGCTTCGTGGGATTGATTGTGGTTGCGGCGAGCTCGCTGAGCGGTGGTTCGACCGGTGGCAGTGCGAATACATTCTCCGACCTGCATGAGGTCGTGATCGAGGAGAACAAGTCCGACAACAAGATCGCGGTGATCCCCATCGAAGGCGTCATCATGGGATCACCGATTGATCCGGAGGGACGGACGCTGGTGACACTGGTGAAGGGGCAGTTGGAACGGGCGGCCGAGGACGACGCGGTCAAGGCGGTGTTGCTGAAGGTGGATTCCCCGGGAGGAGAGGTCCTGGCGAGCGACGAGATCTACCTGCTGATCTGGAAGTTCATGGAAGACCATCCGGACAAGCCGGTGGTGGTTTCCATGGGGTCGCTGGCGGCGTCTGGCGGCTACTACGTGAGCGCCCCGTGCCAATGGATCGTGGCCAATGAGTTGACGATGACCGGCTCGATCGGCGTGATCTTTCACGGCTACAATTACCGCGGGCTGATGGACAAGGTCGGGGTGAAGCCCTCGATCACAAAAAGCGGGAAGCTCAAGGATATGATGAGCGGCGAGAAGGCTCCGGAGGAGGAGTTGCCCGAGGAACGCCAGATCATGCAGTCGATGATCGATGAGAGTTTCGGGCGCTTCAAGGAGGTGATCCGGGCAGGACGCAAGCGTGCAGCCGATCGCAACAAAGGCGAGGGGAAGCCATTGGTGGACGGCTGGGAATCGATGGCGGATGGCCGGATCCTGTCCGGCAAGTCCGCGCTCGACCATGGGTTGGTGGACGAGATCGGGAACTTCGATGTGGCCGTGGATCGCGCCCGCAAGTTGGCCGACATCGAGGATGCAAACCTGGTTTCATTTGATCCTCCGGTCTCGTTCGGGAGCCTGTTCCGGATGTTTGGAAAGTCGTCCATGCAGGGCAACACGGTGCGCGTGGACCTGGGAATGGGGCTTCCATCGCGATTGCCGCAGGGACGGTTGTATTTCCTGTCCCCGATTCACGCCCACTGAGCCCGGTGGTCAGGCCAGTTGCAGGGCCTTCCAGACGCGAAGTGCCTCGGTGACACCCCATGCCTGCGCATCGCAGCCACGGTGGGTATGGGGGAAGTCGCCATCCAGCACCTCCGGTATCTGGCCGAGGCACCCTGTGTTGAGCAGTTCAGCGACGGAGGCGAGGTAGTCCAAGGCGGCCAGTCGGGCCGTGTTGCTTTCCGGGTAGGCCACCCGGAGGGCCTCGCAGAATGTCGGAAAGGTCCACGTCCACGCGGTGCCATTGTGGTATGCGGGCTTCCGCCGTGAATCCTCGTCGCCTTGGTACTGGGGCCAGTACGGTTTCCTGGGATCGTTCAGGAGGTGGCCGTTGGCTGCATGGATTGCCAGCGGGGGCGAGACCGGAAGCGGGGCAAGCGACCGCAGGGCTCCGGGAATGACGAGGTGGTGCCGCGCCGCCTCGACGATCCGTTGGGCGTGTGAACCCGTGATGAGTCCAAGGGCGACCGGCAGCAGGACGTTACTGCGCAGGGCATCGCAAGGAACGGCATCCGCAGCCGACACTCCGGGTCGGGCCACAAGGACATCCGCAAGCCAGCCGCGGTCTTCCAGCCAGAACCGGGACTGCAATGAAGCCTGGGCGTTCTCGGCAAGGGCCGCCCAGGAGGGATGCGCTCCGCCAGGGGGTTCGGCACCCAGTCGGTCCAACTGACGCAGGAGGCGGATCCACAGCGCCTGGATTTCCACCGGGTAGCCTTCCCGCGGAGTGCCCGCAGGATGGTTGGTGTCCATCCATGTGAAATGGGAAGGGCTCCAGACCAGGGAGGAGGCGGGGTCGACCCGGATCCCGTTCGCGGTCCCGGCGATGTAGCCGCAGGCAATCGACCGGAGGACATCGAGGATGGATCGACCGCGGGCGTCGACGCGCTGGGCGTAGAGGTTGGCTTCGCCGGGTTGCGTCCGGGCGGCGAGTTCCTCGCAGACGATGCCGAACCACAGGGGGGCATCCGATGTGTCACGGTTGGAGGCATCCTCGCCGTGGATCGAGTTGGGAAGGGTTCCGTCCTTCTCGAAGCGGGCGAAGGTGACGAGCAGGTCGCGAACTTCCGGAAGCATGCCTGCGGCGATCAGGCCGCGAGCCGCGATGAGGGAGTCCCGGCCCCAATCGAGAAACCAGGGATAGCCTGCGATGACGGTTCGGGTGTCATCGCGGCGCACGACGAAGGCCTGCGCGGCGATGGCCAGTTGGCTGCCCAGGGTGTCATTTGTATCGAAGGCCGCGCGATCAAGGGTGTGATTGTTGCGCTTCTGCCGATCGGCGATGAACGAAGCCAGTTCCTCGTCGGTGGGAGGCTTGGGATCGGCGGAGAGGACCAGCATGGCGCAATCGCCTGCTTGCAGCGCGATGTCGAACCATCCGGGTGACCATGCGTCGCCCTCGCCGGTCATTCCACGGGTGGCTTCCACGGAGTGCGGGAGGTGTTCGCTCCACTCGGGTTGGGAGTGGTAGGTGCCGCTGGAACACCACGCACGGAGGGGACGGTCCGGAGCCGGGACGAACTCGAACCCACTTTGGTTGGCCAGCGCACGGGTGCTCGACGTGAAGTGGTGGTCAGCGCCGCCGTTGCGCTTGGTTTCCCAGTGGAAACTGCGGTCTTCGAGATCCACCCGGACCGTCAGGCGCACGTGAGCCGAGGGATGAAGCGGACGGCCCACGGCCGGGTTCGTGCTGGGACGGGTGAACTGCAGGGCGATGGTGTTCCTGCCTTCCAGAAGATCCCCGACAAGGTGGATCTCGACGGAACGGCCATCGCCAGCGTTGGCGACGAAGCGCCAGTGAGCCGGCGGGCCGGGCTGGAAATCAACGAGGTTGTCCGCGTTGAGCGGGGAAATGAATCCGTCCGCGTTGATCCACGCCCGGACGCGCTTCGCGAAGATGTGCCTGTCGACGGGAACCCGTGGATGCAGGTTGGCACCCAGGAGGCAGTCGTACTTTGACGTGATGCGGCCAAGGTCGACACCCATCCGGCTCATGCCCCCGCGGCCGTTGGTCAGGAGGACCAAAGGACCATGGAAGGTGGGTTTGTCAGGGCCGGGCGGGATCTGGCGATCCACGCCAAGAAAGAGGATCTGACCCTCCAGCGGAGGGGCGGCCGGGGTCCGGGGTTCGATGTGGAGGGCGCATTCCTTCCGATCCGTCAGGGGAGGGAACGCGGCGATGTGCCCCTTCGAGGTGGGGATGGATTCCGCAACCGTCCAGGGTGCCTCCGGACTCTCCGCCAGGCGTGCCCGGAAGGGTTCCGGGTGTTCGACGAGGAGCCAGTGACCCGACGGAACCAGCGTGCGTCGGCGTGTGGCGGTCGCGCTCCAGTGGACAACGGCCGGATAGCCGTTGGCCTCCGGTACGGTCGAGGCGAGGAACACCGCAGGATCCTGGTCCACCGATCTGGCCAGTTCAGACCATGGCACCGCGGGGACGATGGGAAGGCTGGATCGTGCGTTCAGGGCCGCGAGCGCCCAATCGGCCCGAGCCCTTGCGGCGCGATACGCATCGCCGCCAAGACGTGGGGAGGAAGGATTCCCGAGACAATGGACGGCGCCGGACGCCAGCGTGATTTCGACTCCGGCCTCCACCGTGATTGCCTGGGTAAAGGCGCTCGCATCCGGTGCTCCCAGATCGGCAACGCGTGGACCCACACTGTTCCAGACGCTGGCTGGAAGGATGATCGAACGGGGATGGTCGAAGTCGGCGTTCAGCACGACCAGGCAGGTGGAGGAACCGTCGGCGGAAGTCCTCACGAGGGCGACGATGGAGGACCCGGGTGGATCGACCCGCTGCATGGTTGCACCATCGAAGAACGCCGGATGGTCTGCGAGGAGTCGGTTGAGTTGGGCGAGTTCGTCGATGATGTGTTGCGGGTTTCCCCAGTGGAGTCCGCGGGACGAATGGACGTTCAGTTGTTCGGTGGCACACCACTCGACGCCGTTGGTGAAGGCGAAGCCACCATTGATGGCGGTGAGGGCGCAGGTGCGGTTTCGATGGATGGACCAGCGTCGTCCTTCGGCTGTCAGTTCGCCGGCAGGGCCGCTGGCCCGTGCAGCAAGTCGCGAGTTGTCGTGGGTTTCGCTGTAGTGAACAAGCGTCCCGTGCTCATGGGAGGATCGGTTGGCGTATTCGAGATACGGTCCGAGGGCCTGCGGACCCGAGTTCTGGAACAACTCGCTGTACGCCCATTGCATCCCCCCTTCGCCCAGCAGTTCGTGGGTGGTTTCCCAGGGTCCGCCCAGACCTTCGAGGAGGAAGACGGTGTCTGGAAACTCCTGTCGGACGCGTGCGGTGATGAATTGCCAGACATGGACGGGAACCTTGTATCCGGCATCGCATCGGAAGGCGTCGACGCCGCGTCGACACCAGGTGAGGAAAACCCGCGCCAGATAGTCCCAGAGCGGCACGTGACGCTGGTCGAACTCGACGAGATCTTCCCAGACGACATCCCACGCACCGGGACTATGGAAGTGACCGTCCGGATGGCGGATGAACCATTCCGGGTGATTGTTCCACTCGCGGCTGCCCCATCCGGTGTGGTTGATGACGAGATCCAGCATGAGGCGCCCACCCTGGGCGTGGACGGCACGTGACAGTTCCATGAACTGGTCAACACCTGTCGTCCTGCGATCGAACTCTACGAGGCTGGGGTCGATTGCCGTCAGGTCTTGCAACGCGTACGGGGAACCAAAGCGGCCGAATCGGGCGAAGGTGGTTGGACTGGGGCTGACCGGCAGGAGGTGGAGGATGCGGCACCCGAGGCGATCGAAGATGTGCGGCAGTTCGCGGATGAGGGAACGCAGGGTTCCGCTGGGCGGAATGATGGTCCAACCCTGGGCATCGAGGGCGCGGATGGTGGGGGAGGTGTGCTTGTCGGCCATCGCGGCGTGATTCCGCGACCATTCGCCGAACATGCGCGGGAAGGCGCAATAGATGAGGTTGGCGGTCCGGGTCCACGAGGGATGGACGGAAATGCCGACATCCGGGCCCCCGGGCCAATGTTGCCGGCCTTCGGGATCAATGAGGAACGCCTTGGCCTTGAAGTAGCCGACTTCGCAGAGCGGGAGTTGGAGGCGTGCAACCTCGCCGGTGATCTCCATGGGAATGTCCCTCCAGGACGCCCCGGCGAGCGGGACTTTCTGGAAGTGGGACCCGACGATTTCCTCCCGGATGCGGGAGGCGCGACCAATGTTCGTCCGCAGACGGGCCTGAAATCCCCGGGGTACCGGGTTCAGGGTGAACGTGAGGACGTCTCCGGAGTGGCGGACGGAGCGGGTGCCCGTCGCAGGGGACATGTGAAGTTCAACCATGGTGCCTGAGGCACCGATGGTGAGGGGATCCCACGGCCGGGATCAATGCCCCGGGAGGTGGATTTCCGGGTAGGCGGGACAGGGTATTCGAACCCGCCCGCAAACCCGCACCGCAACCGGGATCAGGTCCCGGAGCCGCCGAGGTTGACGAAGGCGAGCGCGAGCATGACCAGGATCAGAGCGCCGAGCAGGATGCCGACGCCAAGGAAGATCTTGTTGACCTTGTTCGACTTCTTGCCGAAGCCGGCTTCCTTGGTCATCACCAGCGTGCTGCCTTCGCCGATGCGCACCGTCTGACGGGGCTGTTCGGACTGCTTCTTGCCGGTTTCGTACCGGAGCTCGACCTGGCCCAGACGCAGGATCTGGCCGGGCTTGAGGACCGCTTCCTTGTCGGCCGCCAGTTGGCTCTCGTGGAGGAAAGTGCCGTTGGTCGACCCGAGATCCTTGACCACCAGATCATCCCCCTTGAGCCACACCTCGCAGTGATGACTGCTGACGGATGGTTCAGGCAGGGCGAATTGGTTGTCGTCGACGCGACCGATAGTGGTCTTCGCGGTCGTGAGTTCGAGAGTACGACCGGTAAAACCTTCGGTGAGGACGACCAGCTTAGCCATAGCGTGCGTGCCGCCCAGTAAAGCGGGCGGAATGAATAGGGGTCAATCGCGGAAATCAGCCGCGACGCAGGATCAGATCTCGGAACTCGCCGAACAGCGGCGAGCTGTCATGAGGCCCTGGAGAGGCCTCGGGGTGATACTGAACACAGAAAACAGGTTTGGTGCGGTGCCGGAGTCCCTCGACGGTCTGATCGTTGAGGTTGATGCGGTTCACCGCCACGTCGGACGGAAGCGATGCAGGATCCACGGCAAATCCGTGGTTTTGCGAGGTGATCTCAACGCGGCCGGACTCGAGGTCCTTGACCGGTTGGTTGCCGCCGCGGTGTCCGAACTTGAGTTTGAAGGTCCGGCCGCCGAGCGCTTGGCCGAGGATCTGGTGACCGAGGCAAATCCCGAATATCGGGATTCCGGAGTCCACCAAGTGGCGTACCTCGCGGACGATGCCGGAAAGTGCTGCCGGGTCTCCCGGGCCGTTGGAGAGGAAAATTCCTGCGGGCTTCAAGGCCAGCGCGTCGGCGGCCGAGGTGTGTGCCGGGACAACCTGTACTCGGAAGCCGCTTTGGCGAAGCCGGCGGAGGATGTTGTACTTGATGCCGAAATCGAAGGCGACGATGGGGATGTCCGCCGCAGGCAGCGGATGCCGGGCATCGCGGGGGAAGGGATGGGGCACGCTACCCTGCACCAGCGCGAACGCCGGGCTCTGGGTGTCGTCGGGATCCCACGCGAAGGACTTCGGGTGGGTCACCTCGGACACGAGATCCCGACCCGCCATGCCACCCCACGCGCGGGCGCGGGCCACGGCTTCCTCGTCGGAGAGGCCTTCCGTCGACAGGGTGCCGGGCATCGCTCCGTCCACACGGAGCTTTCGCACGAGAGCACGCGTATCGACGCCCTGGATGCCCGGGATTCCATTGTCGCGGAGATAGGACGCGAGGTCCTGATCGGCCCGCCAGTTCGACACCACGGGCGAAAGTTCGCGGATGACGAGACCGGACGCGTGGGGACGCCACGATTCCACGTCCATTCGGTTGACCCCATAGTTTCCGATATGGGGGTAGGTCATGGTCACGATCTGGGCTCGGTAGGAAGGATCCGTGAGGATCTCCTGGTAGCCGGTCATCGACGTGTTGAAGCACACCTCGCCCACGGATGTGGTCGGGGCACCGAAGCCGGTGCCGTGAAAAACGGTTCCATCAGCGAGTGCGAGAACAGCGCGAGTACTCATGTCGTCACGTAGGAAGCGCCAGAAGCCCGGGGGGCGGATGGCGCCGAACAAATCGGCGCGGAGTATGGGGAGTGCGGGTCCGGGGTCAAACGCGCTTTGCAACGGGATTCAGGGTTCTGGACGATTTGTTGGGGGAACCCTCGGGCTGGACTGGCCGTTCAGCGAGGGTTTGAAGACCCACGATCCGGCGTCTGCCCGCCTGCTTTCCGATGATTCCTGCGGTTTGTGGAGTTTATGAAAACTTTGTTTGACGATTCGGGGCTGGGAAGTTGAACCTGAAAGCCGTGAGCGCGCATTTGTTTGCCAGCCGATTTAGCTATTGGTTCTTCGTGAACCAGGCCTGCTGGCGGATGGATGCGTGATTCCGTGTGTGAACTAGCCGCCGCAGGCCCCGGGCCTGCGGCTTTTTTGTTGCCGGGGTCTGGAGTCGGGTGGTTTGTCCAAAACTCAACCCAATGTTTGATTCCATGATCATTGTTCTGAAACCGGGAACTCCTCCCCGCGAGGAAAAGGCCGTCATCGCCGAGATCCGTCGTCTGGGATACCGACCGCATGTCATGCGGGGTGTGGAGAGGGTCGTCATCGGTGCAATTGGCGACGAACGGAAGAATCCATCCCTCGATCCATTGCGTGCGTGGGCACAGGTGGAGTCGGTGACCCCTGTGCAGAAGCGCCACAAGCTGGTGAGTCGCGAAGCCCATCCGAAGCCCAGTACCGTGCGCGTTGGCGACGTGGAAATCGGAGGTTCCGAAATCGTGGTGATGGCCGGGCCGTGCTCGGTCGAAGGCGAAACCCAGTTGATGGTGACTGCGGAGGCCGTGGCCAAGGCCGGAGCCCGCGTGTTGCGGGGCGGGGCCTTCAAGCCGCGTACCTCCCCGTACGAATTCCAGGGTCTGGGCGAGAAAGGACTCAAACTGCTTTCCAAAGCCCGCAAGCGCACAGGGCTGAAGATCATCACCGAGTTGCTCTCGGAGGATCATGTGGACCTCGTGGCGGAGCATGCGGACATCCTCCAGATCGGCGCGCGCAATGCTCAGAACTTCCAGTTGATCATCGCAGCCGCGAAGACGGGGAAGGCCATCCTGTTGAAGCGCGGACTCTCGATGACGATCAACGAATGGTTGTTGGCCGGCGAATACGTGTTGGCCAACGGGAATCGGAATGTCCTCTTCTGCGAGCGCGGAATCCGGACCTTCGAGACCTACACGCGAAACACCCTGGATCTGGGGGCCATTCCCATCCTGAAGAACGAGTCCCACCTGCCGGTGGTCATTGACCCCAGCCAGGGCGGCGGGCGTGCGGATCTGGTCTCGGCCTTCTGCAAGGGAGCCGTGGCCATGGGTGCCGACTCGCTCCTGATCGAGGTGCACCCCAATCCGAAGGAAGCGTGGAGTGACGGGGCCCAACAGCTGGACCTGGGTGGCTTCGCACAACTGATGCAGGATCTCCGTCCGCTGGCCTCCGCCGTGGGGCGAAGCATTGCGTCAGGAACCTGAACGCGGCCGGGCACCCAGCCCGTTGGTCCAGTCGAAGGCTTATCGCGCCACGGCGTACCCGGCGGTGTCGGCCGCCAGGATGTGGACCTTTCCATTGGCAAGCACCCGTTGCATGGCCGAGGCGACGCGTTCGGGTTCCACGAGAGTCAGGCACATGATCGTGGAACCCGAACCCGAGAGCCATCCGCCGATGGCTCCCGCGCGGACGCCGGCCTGGATTACCTTCGGGAGTTGTGGGATCAGCGGCGTCCGATAGGGCTGGTGCACCCGGTCATCGAAGAGGTCGCGGAGTGCGTCCAGGTTTCCGGAGGCGAAGGCACTGCTGACGAGCGCGACCCGGTTGAGGCTGTGGACAAGGTCCGCCTTGGGATACTCGGCGGGCAGGAGTCGGCGTGCGTCGCTCGTCTTGACCTCGAAGTCGGGAACCAGGGTCACGAAGCGTGCCTGACGCGGGACGGCAAACCGCAACACCCGAACGCCCTTCCCAACGGGGCCAGCGACCGTGAACCCGCCAAACGTGGCCGGTGCGCAGTTGTCGGGATGGCCTTCGAGGACGTTGACCAGTTCGAACACGCCCTGCTTGTCGAGGCCCGCTCCGGTGAGCTCATTGAGCGCGGCGAGAAGGCCGAGTTGGACGGTGGTCGAGGAGCCCAGCCCGCGGGCCACAGGAACGTCGCCGGTGATGGAGATGGAAAAGCCAAAGGCGGCCTTGCGGGTCCGTTTGAAGAAGAAACGCGCGGCTTCCTTGACCATCTGCGTCGCCCCCTCCCGGGCGTCTTCGGAGATCGGGGAGGTGATCTCGACGTGACGGTCGTCACGCGGCTGGACCGTGACGTGATTGTAGATCCGGAGGGCGAGCCCGAGGGTATCGAAGCCCGAGCCAAGGTTGGACGTGGTTCCAGGAACGCGGATGGTCATGGGAAGGTAAGCAGCGGTGGAAAAGGTTCAGTCCTCGGCCTTGGAATCGCGGCTGAGCAGGTCTTGCACGGCACGCCGCGGATCCTTGGATTCGTAAAGCATGGCGAAGACCTCCGAGGTGATCGGGGCGATGATGCCCAGTCGCGTGGCGAGTTCCCGGGCGGAACGCGCCGTCGGATACCCCTCGATGGCGCTCCGGGATTCGGCGAGCAGGGTGGCCACCTGTTCGCCGCGACCAATGCGCTCTCCAAAGGTGCGATTGCGGCTGAGCCGGGAGAAACAGGTGACCGTGAGGTCGCCCAGTCCGCTGAGTCCCGAGAAGGTCTCGGACCGGGCACCGCACGCCACGCCGATGCGGCGCATCTCGGCCTGGCCGCGGGTGATGAGCGCGGCCTTGGAATTGTCCCCGAAGGCGAGTCCGTCGCACACACCGGCGGCGATGGCCATGACGTTCTTCAGGGCCCCACCGAGTTCAACTCCGACCAGGTCGGTGCTGGAATAAACGCGGAACGCCGGGCGGTGAAACAGGTCCTGCACCAGCCGTGCCGTCGCGGGTTCCTCCGCCGCCGCGACCACCGCGGTTGGGATTCCCCGCGCGACTTCCAGCGCCAGCGACGGACCGGACAGGGCAGCGGGTATCGCGCCTCGGATGGCCTGCTGGAGGACCGCACACATGGTCAGTCCGGTTTCCGATTCGATCCCCTTGGTGACGCTGATGAGCGGCCCGCGGTAGTCGGCGATACGCTCGGCGACCGATCGCAGTGCGCGGGAAGGAACCGCCATCACGAGGGCATCGGCTTCGGCAACCGCCGCCTGGAGGTCCGGTTCGAACTGGAGGCTGGCGGGCAGGAGGATGTTCGGGAGGGCGCGGTCGTGAGTGCGCTCCCGCGCGATTTCGGCGAGGTGGGCGGCGTTGTGGCCCCAGATCCGGACCGAATGCCGGTTCTGGTCCAGAAGCAGGGCGAGGGCCGTTCCCCACGCACCGGCGCCAATGATGGTGACGTTCATGGGGTCGGGGCTTCCGTAGGCTTCGGTTGGCCCAGGCGTCGTTCGGTGCCGTTGAGAAGGCGACCGATGTTGGCCTTGTGCCGGAGGATCGCGAGGGTGGACAGGATCCCGGTGAGAAGGATGAGCCGACGGTCCCCGGGTGGGATGAAGGCGACCGCGAAGGGCAGGGCCGCGGCGGCGAGGATGCTGGCAAGCGACACGTACCGGGAAATGGCAAGCACGGTCAGGAAGACGCCCAGGGTGATCAGGAACGGGACGGGGACCATTGCCGCGAGGACGCCGGCGGAAGTCGCGATGCCCTTGCCGCCCTTGAATTTCAACCAGCAGGTGAAGTTATGGCCGAGGACCGCTCCCAGGGCAGCGATCATCTCGAACGGCACCGCCTCGGAACCGCTGGCGTGTCCCAGCAGGGAAGGCAGCACCAGCACCGGAATGGCTCCCTTCAGGGCATCCACGAGAAGGACGAAGATTCCCGGCCCCTTCCCAAGGATCCGGAATACATTCGTGGCTCCGATATTGCCGGAGCCCATGGCGCGGATATCGACTCCCTTCGCCCGGGCAACCAGGAATCCGGTCGGAATCGACCCGCAGAGATAAGCGCAGAGCGCGGTCAGCAGATGGGCCAGAAAAGGCACGCGCGGGTTTTAGAGTGTGCGGAAGATGGATTGAAGGCCGAAATCGCCGAACCTCGCGCTCACTCGGGTCCGCGGATCACAGCTTGCGCGCGCTGAAGAGTCGGGCCCGGGCCCGAAGCGCCGCGAGCAGGCTCTCGATCAGCGCCGTCGGTTGCCCCCGCCAGACGGCCCCGATGCTCAAGTGGGGCATCTCGGTGATCGGGATGCACCGGACCCCGGGCGAGTTTTTGGTCCCCGGGAGGAAGAAGGTGAGCCCGATGCCAAATCCATTGGCCACGTAGATGTCGATCAGTTCGAGCGAGTTCACCTCGATGGACGGTGGCCATTCGAGTCCCCGGTTGGCGAGAAGCTCCCGGAATTGGCGGGGCAGGGGTTCGTTGGGAGGCAGGCAGATCAACGGTTCCGGGGTGGTGCCTTCCCCATCCACCGTGCCACTGGCCAACGCGTCGAGGACCTCTGCGGAAGTGGAGAACCGCGATTTCTCGGTCACCAGAAAGACCGCGGGCAGATCCAGCAGGGTTTCGGAGTTCAGTCCGGACGCCAGTCGCCCTTCGACCACGGTGACTGCGAAGTCGATCTCCTGCCGCTCCAACCACGCTTCCACCGTGGGTTGGTGCGCGTCGCGCAGGATGAGCTTCAGCTTCGGGAACTGCTTGCGCACGAGTTGCAGGACCTCGGGGAGATGATCGCGCAAGACCGCGGCCGGTGCCGCCATGCGGATCGTCTGGGTGATTCCGCCACGCAGCTTTTCCCCCACGATCTCGACATTCGCAAAGAAGGGTCGGATGAATTCGAAAAGCTCCCGACCGGCCGGCGTGAGTTCGAACGGCCGGCGGTTGAAGAGCTTCAGGCCAAGGTCGGACTCGAGTTGGAGGATCTGGCCGGACACGGCGGGTTGCTGGATGCCGTAGGGGATGTTCCGGACGGCCTCCATGATGCCCCCGAAGCGGGCGACGTAGTAAAACAGTTCGAGGTGATGGATGTTGAGCATGGAGGAGTGTCGTTGGCCCTCGTCTCTGCATGCTTCGACCCGAGTCGTCAAGTCATGGGCGGGTTGTCTCACGTGAACGGGCGCAGGTTGACACTGCCCCCATTGGGAATGGGAACGGGGTGGCGATGTCCTCATCGCCATCGGGAATGGCTTTGGAACGGCGACGAGGACGTCGCCACCCCGTTGCATGTGTGGGTAGTGTCCAGATGCGCCTCACGTGAACACGAGCCCGGGATTGCACCCTTGGGGGGATTCCCGGCATCGTCTGGGCGATGACGCGATGTGCGGTAACGGTGTGTCTGGTGCCGGAGGCGAGGCAGGGTCCGTTCGTGCTGCACGGGACGCTGGAGGAATCGTTCCAGTTTGCCGCGGCGGCTGGCTTCGATGGGGTGGAAATCTTCCCCCCGCACGCGGATGACCTCGATGGTTTCGCGCTGAGGGAATTGCTGAAGCAGCACGGGTTGCAACTGGCGGCGATGGGCACCGGCGCGGGATGGGTTCGACGGAAGCTCTCGCTGACGGATCCGGATCCGCATGTGCGGATGTGCGCCCGGGATTTCATCGCGGCCATCATTGATTTCGCCGGTGGGTTCGGGGTTCCGGCAATCATCGGGTCGATGCAGGGGCGGGTCCCGGATGGGGTGGCACGCGAGGAGGCGCTGGGGTGGCTGAAGGTGGAACTCGATCAACTCGGGCCACGCGCGCATGCGCTCGGGGTTCCGCTGCTGTTCGAACCGTTGAACCGGTACGAAACGAACCTCTTCAACACGGTCGACGAGATCCTTGCATACCTGCCGACGTTGAGGACGCAGAACGTTCGGCTGCTGCTCGACCTCTTCCACATGAACATCGAGGAACCGGACATGGCCGCCGCGATCCGGCGCGCCGGTCCACTCGTGGGCCATGTGCACTTCGCGGATTCCAACCGCGCAGCGATCGGGTTCGGTCATACGGACGTCGGGCCCGTGGTCCAGGCGTTGAAGGAGATTGGATATGACGGCTGGATCTCGGCGGAAGTACGGCCACGTCCGGATGCGGCAGCGGCGATGACCCAGACGCTCGCGAGTTATCGGCGTTGGTTTGCTTGAATGGGATGGGGTGAGCCGACCGGAAGGAATCTGTCGAAATGGGGGCGACGATCACAGAAGGGGAAAGTCAGGAGCTGCGCGATGCGGTGTCGCGGGCGCTGGCCGGATTCCTTGGGGCGTTGTCCTTGCTGGCGGTGATGGCGTCCATGGTTGGCGGCACTGACCATCTGGAACTGGCCTGGCTGGACATCCGTTCGCTGCCAGATGGGGTGGCGACCGGTTTGCTCCTGGTGGCGGGATGCCTTTGGGTGCTCGCAGCACTGCTCCCGCGGATGGGACAGGTTCGCCGGACCTCGACCGTGGGCGTGACGCTTCTGATAGCAGGCATTGCGCTGGCGAACGCGGCAAACGTCGGACGGATCTGGGCGATCGGGAGCGTACAGACGGGTTTTCCGGTGCCGCTGTCGTTGTTGCTGGGGGCTGGGTTGCTGTGGATGGCCGGCCGGATCTGGCGTGCCGGGATCGCGGATCGTCCCGCCTCCGGGCTTGTCGTGCTGGCGTGGACGACGGTGCTGGCGTGCCTCTGGCCCTTGATGCAGATCCTGACGTTGGGACGATCGGATTACCGGCGTCCGGCGGACGTGGCGGTGGTGTTGGGTGCCCGGGTCTATGCGGATGGGGGACTGTCCGAAGCGGTGGGGGATCGGGTGCGGACGGCGGTGGAGTTGTATCGGGACGGATGGGTTGGGGGCCTGATCATGTCGGGTGGCCCCGGGGATGGGGCGATCCATGAGACCGAGGCGATGCGCGACGCCGCGATTCGGGCTGGAGTTCCAGCGGCGGCGATCCGCCTGGACCGGGAAGGGCTGAACACGCGTGCCACGGCAGCGAACACGGTCCGGATGGTGGGGCAGGGAGGAGGGCGGTTGCTGGCGGTGAGTGAGTTCTATCACCTGCCCAGGATCCGGCTGGCGTACGCGGTCGAGGGGATGGAGGTGTGCACGGTGCCGGCCCGGCCAAGGCATGCCGCGCGGTGGTTGCCGCTGGCTTCCCTGATCCGGGAGGTGCCGGCGTACTGGCTTTATTACTTTCGTTCGGTGCTGCCGGGAGACCGGTCGGCTACAGCGACAACCCGCCCGGTGGTTGGACCGGGATCCCCATTCCAATCCCACACTCCATCCCATGCTCAAGCACACGCTCATCCATCCCGAGATCAATGCCATCCTGGCCCGCGCAGGGCATCATTCGCGCATCCTGATTGCTGACGGCAATTATCCGGCAGCGACGAAGAAGGGGCCCAACGCGCACGTGATCAGCCTGAACCTGGCGCCCGGTCTGGTCACGGTGGCGCAGGTGCTGGAGGTGCTGCTCACGGCGGTGCCCATCGACGAGATCAACACCATGGGCATTCCCGTCGATGATTCGTACGCGAAGCACGGGGAACCGCCGGTGTGGGCGGACTTCCGTCGGATCGTCCGGGAGTCCGGGCTGCATCTGGGGATGACCCCGATCCCGAAGTGGGACTTCTACAAGGCGGTCGAATCGCCGGATCACGTGCTCACGATCCAGACCGGGGACCAGGCGTTGTGGGCGAACGTCCTTCTGACGATGGGTTGCCGGACAGCTTGAGGGCGTGGAGGGCCATGAACCCCATGGCCGATCCGGTGAGGGCCTGACAGGCGGCCATGGCGGGGTTTCCGCGGAGGAGTTCCAGAAGCGCGAGGACCAGGAGTAGGACGGGTCCCGCGAGCCCAGCCCAGTGCGGCGTGCGGGCCGGAGCCAGGCGTTTGTTGATCCACCACGGGGCCAGGAGGAGCAGGGCCAGGGGGATGCCGCCGATCCGGAGGGCGGCGACTTTCATGCCGACGTCGCCGTCTGCCGGGTTGGCGAGACCCGCGACCCCCGCGAGCAATACGGCGGCAAGAAGGGTCCGGACGAACAGGTGCTTCGGACCCGGCCCCGGCAGTCGGGCGAGGGCACGGGAAGCGAGGAGGCTGGCCATCGTCAGGGATCCTGCGGCGATGCTGGAGGGGAGGGAAGAAGGGCGGATGAACGTGGTGCAACCTTCGATCGTGGCCGCGGATACCAGGGAGAGAAACGAGAGGGCCACGACGTTCTGGGCGGGGAGCCGCCGCGCCTCGGCGCAGAGGACCACCACCGTGATGGTGATCCCGAGTACGGGGGTGGCGATCAAGGGCACCTGCGGCATTCCGGCGATTGAACCCGGATCCGCGGATTGCATCCACAGATTCCACAGATTCCACAGATTCTCGAAGGGAAGGCCGGGGGCGGATCTTGACAATGCCCCCATGGAACGGGGTGGCGACGTCCTCGTCGCCGTTCCAAAGGCATTCCCAATGGCGATGAGGACATCGCCGCCCCGAATCCTTTCCAAAAGGAGGCAGTATCAAGATGCGCCCGAAGGCCGGGACGCGACGGTTGCAGGCTGTGCTGCGGTTCCCTAGCGTGCGGGTATGAAATCCGCGTACGAGTTGGCGATGGAACGGTTGCAGAAGCAGGCACCGACGAAAGCCCTGACAGAGTCCCAGAAGGCGGAGATTGCCGATCTCGAATCGCTGTACAAATCGCGGATCGCGCAGGTGGAGATCAGTATCGGTGACGAGATCCAGGCGGCCCAGTCGAGTGAGGAGTACGAAAAGGTGGATGAGTTGAAGGCGCGCTTGGCCCAGCAACGGGCGCGGTTGGAGGAGGAGCGTGAGGATCGCAAGGAACGTGTCCGGCAGGGGCGATAATCTGGAATCACTCCATGGGTGAACCCCTCCAGGATGACGATAGTGACGTGGAGTTCCGCGACCACTTACGGCCGTGGATGATTCTTGGCACCGTGTTGGTTGGCCTGGCCTTGGGCACGTACTATGGAGGGCGGCCGGCTTACACCGCCTACAAGGAACAGAAGGCCTTGCGGCGGGTCGCCATCGTCGAAGCGGCATTGAAGGCTGGGAAGCCCGACACCGCAGCCCCGGATTTGCGGATGGCGTTGGCCCTGGCCCCGGGATTGCCAGAAGTCTGGCGGGTGGCGGGGCAATTCTGCGCGATGGTTGGCAGTGAGGACGGGCTTTCGTAC
Organism: Verrucomicrobiales bacterium; assembly: GCA_027489875.1. Lineage (GTDB taxonomy): Bacteria > Verrucomicrobiota > Verrucomicrobiia > Limisphaerales > UBA9464 > UBA6176. The sequence continues at coordinate 6,749 of JAIXZE010000234.1, read as the reverse complement.
TGGGAGCGACTCGCCGGGAGCAACGCGTGTTCGGATGAGGACCGCATGGACTATGCGGAGTATGCGCACAGGATGGGACGCGTCGATGTGGTGGCCCGTCAGTTGGAGATCCTGGCGAAGAGCCGCCAATTGGAACCCCGTGTCTGGCGTCTGGCGGTGGAACACCTGCGCGACCGGGATGAACCGCAGCGTGCGGTGGAGGCGGCCCGACGCTGGTGCGCGCTGGAGCCGGCCAATGAGCAGGCCCAGTTTGCACTGGGTTCTGTCCTGCTGTCCCACCCGGACAAACGGTTGCAGGGGGAGGGGCGCGGACTTCTTTGGGGGCTTGCCGTTGGCAGTGGCCCGTGGGCGCGCAGCGCGGTCAGTGAGTTTCTTTCGTTTGGGGACCTGGATCGGGGGGAGTTGGAGATGCTGTATCGATCGGGTGAGCGTCTCGGAGCGAAGCCGACCGTGCTGGCCGGGTTGAGGTTGAGGATTTCCCCGGACGAGCGGGAACGGGTGATGGATGCATTGATCAGTGCCAGCTCAGGGACGAACATGGCACTCCGCCGCGAAGCGGTGGCTTTCCTGGCAGACCGGAATGAGTTGGTGAAGGCATTGGACCTGATGCCGACAAATCTTGTGACGACCGACGTCCGCCTTGGTTCGGCGAGGCTGCAGGCATTGCTGGATCTGGGACGGACGGAGCAAGCAGCCGCGGAGATGTCGCAGGCTGGGGAGTTGCTGGCGGTGGAGCCTCATCTGCGGTTCTGCCTGGAAGCCCAGGTGGCGGTGAAGTCGGACCGGCGGGTTCAGGCCGCGCGTTTGCTCCAGCAAGCGGTTTTGGCGTGTGGCCGGGCACCCGGGCCGTTGCGGTTTTGCGCGACCTACGCCGAGAGGTTGGGCTTCCCGAAGGAATCGATTTCCGCCTACCAGAAGCTGGCGGATCACCCCCCGGCCACCGTCATGGCCTGCCGGCAGGTCCTGCGGCTGGCGATGGCCTCGGATAATTTGGTCGAAGGTCAGTTGGCCCTGCGTCGTGCGAGCCGGTTCCTGCCGGATGACCCGGGATTCCTGGTGGGTTCGGTGTACCTGGACCTGCTGATGGGGCAACGCTCCGGCCAGGATCGGTTGAGGGGGGTGGAAGGGGTGCTGGCGACACGGCCGCGCGATGCGTTCACACGGACCACCTTGGCACTCGGCCGGTGGCGGGCTGGGAATCTGGCGGCTGCCGTGACCGTGATGGAGGAGGGTGAGGTGGACTGGGAAAAGGCCGAGCCGAGGTGTCGCGCGGTCCGTGCGGCAATCCTCGGGGCGAACCTCCAGCGCGAGGCTGCCCGTCAGATTGTCCGGACACTGGATGTGGACCGGTTGATGTCCGCGGAGCGCATGCTGGTGGAGGAGTGGCGGTGAGGTTGGAAGCCTCAAGATTCAAGTTTGAAGTGTTGACCGCGTGAAACGGGGTGGCGACGTCCTCGTCGCCATTTTGAAGCCTTTCCCACGGGGATGAGGGCATCCCCGCTCCGGACATCGCCGCCCTGAAGCCAATCCGAGCGCGGGTGGTTTCAGGGTTCGCCTGCCGAGGTGGGGGAGTTACCAGAGATCCGGTCCTCCAGGCTGAAGGCCGGGTGCCCTCACCCGGCGGCGGCCATGATTACGCCACGTGAGGGCACGCAGCCTACACGTCACTTCTCCCCCCCTGAATGGTGGAAGGCGGGCATGGTTTTCAGTGGTTCGCCAAAATGCAGCCTTGGCGAAGGCGATCCATCCGGCAGGATGACGCGAGTCACCAAATCATGAAACGATTCCTGACAAGCCTGTGGAGTTTGTTGCCGGTCCTGGCACTGGGGGCGGCGCGGTTGTGCGGAGCAGCACTTGAACTGAAACCGGAGGACCACGTCGTCCTGGTCGGTGGCGCCTTGGCAGACCGGATGCAGCATTCCGGTCACTTTGAGGCGTTGGTGCATGGCGCGTTTCCGAATCATCGGTTGGTCTTCCGGAATCTGGCGGCGGCGGGTGATGAGGTCGGAGTCCGGCATCGGTCGGAGAACTTCGGCAGTCCCGATGACTGGCTGAAGCGGACCCAGGCGGATGTGATCCTCGGTTTCTTCGGAGCCAACGAGGCTGCCCGCGGGGCGGCGGGGCTGGATCGATTCCGGTCCGAGCTCAAGGGCTGGATCCAGCATGTGCGCGGGCAGAACTACTCGGGCAAGGGTGCCCCGAGGGTGGTCCTGTTCACCCCGGTGCTGCAGGAGCGCCATCGGGACCCGAACTTCGCCGATCCGACCACCATGAACGCCAACCTGCGCATGTATGCCGCGGCCATGGCGGAGGTGGCCAAGGGGGAGGGCGTGCCGGTCGTGGATCTCGTCGGACCCAGTGAGCGTGCGTACGCGGCCGCCTCGGCCGCCCAAACCTCCCTCACGGTCAACGGATACCTGCTGACATCGGAAGGGGATCGCGCGCTTGCGCCAGCCCTTTTCGAGGGATTGTTCGGACGGAAGCCTGCGGACTCGAATCTTGAGAAGCTGCGGTCGGTGATCAACGCGAAGAATTTCGAGTGGCATCAGCGGTATCGGACCATCGACGGCTACAACGTGTACGGCGGGCGCTCGGCGCTGGCCTATCAGCCGGGCAAGGGCGGGTTCGTCAGCGACCGGAATGCCCCGGAACCGTACGTCTCCAACTACAAGGTCATGCAGGAGGAGATGGCGGTGCGCGACGTGATGACGGCGAATCGCGACAAGGTGGTCTGGGCGGCGGCGACCGGTCGTGAGATCGAGGTCGATGACTCGAACCTTCCGAAGGTGACGAAGGTCGTCAGCAACAAGCCGGGCAAGCTGCCGGATGGGAAGCACGAGTTCCTCGGCGGCGAGGAGGCCATCGCGAAGATGACCGTGCATTCGAAGATGAAGGTGAACCTCTTCGCGACCGAGGAGCGTTTTCCCGAATTGGTCCAGCTCGTGCAGATGGCGTGGGACACCCGCGGACGGTTGTGGGTGGCGGTGTGGCCGAACTATCCCGAGCGCGCCCCGGATTCCAAGGTGGGCGACAGCCTGTTGATCTTCGAGGACACCGACGGCGACGGGAAGGCGGACAAGTGCACCCACTTCATCGACGACCTGAACGGGCCGACGGGCTTCCAGTTCTACAAGGACGGCGTCCTGCTGGTGCAGGCTCCGGACCTCTGGTACGTCCGGGACACGGACGGTGACGGCAAGGCGGACTACCGGGAACGCGTCTTGATGGGATTGGATTCCGCGGATTCGCACCACACCTCCAATGCCGTGGCTTTGGATCCCGGCGGTTCGATCTACCTCAGCGATGGTGTCTTCCATCGCACCCAGGTGGAGACGGCTTTTGGACCGGTGCGCAATGATGACGCCGCGATCTTCCGTTTCGAGCCGCGCACGGGGCGCTTCGAGACCTACATCCCCTACGGATTCGCGAATCCGCACGGCAAGGTCTTCGACCGTTGGGGCAATGACTTCGTGACCGATGCGACGGGTAACAACACGTATTTCGGGCCGGCGATCAGCGGCCGCTTGCCTTATCCGGCCAAGCACCCCGGCATCCGCGACTTCTGGAACCGGCCGTCACGGCCGTGTCCGGGCACCGGGATGATCTCGAGCCGGCACTTCCCGGAGGAGTTCCAGGGGAATTTCCTCAATCTCAATGTCATCAGCTTCCAGGGCATCTACCGCGTGAAGGTCGATCCCGAAGGTTCCGGTCTGAAGGGTGAGACGCAGGAGAACCTGATCTCCTCCAGCGACCCGAACTTCCGTCCGATCTGCATCTCCACGGGGCCTGATGGGGCGCTCTATTTCTGCGACTGGAACAACCCGATCATCGGTCACATGCAGCATCATTTGCGTGACCCAAGCCGGGATCACCAGCACGGGCGCATCTACCGGATCACGTACGAGGGCCGGCCGCTGCTGAAGGCTCCGAAGATCGCGGGCCAACCGGTGCCGGCGTTGCTGGAGTTGCTGAAGTCGCCTGAGGATGGCGTGCGGGAATTGGCGAAGATCGAGCTGGGAACCCGGGACACGGCGGAAGTTTTGGCCGCCACCCGGCAGTGGATCGCCGGCCTGGACCGCAAGGATGCCGAGTATGAGCATCATCGCATGGAAGGCCTGTGGCTCCATCAGTGGCACAACGTGGTGGACGTCGCCCTGCTCAAGCAGGTGCTGGCCTCCCCGGATCCGCGGGCCCGGGCGGCCGCGACGCGCGTCCTCTGCTATTGGCGGGATCGCGTGCCGGACGCGCTGGCGTTGCTGAAGGGACTGGCCGCGGACGAGCATCCCCGGGTCCGCCTGGAGGCGGTTCGTTCAGCGAGCTATTTCGACGAGGTGGGCGCGGTGGACGTGGCCTTGGCCTCATTGAAGAAGCCTTCGGATTACTATCTCGATTACGTCCTGAAGGAATCGTTGCGCCAGTTGGAGCCGACATGGCGCAAGGCCGTGGCCGAGGGCAAGCCGGTCGCCGCGGACAATCCGGCCGGCGTCGAGTACCTCATGCGCTCGGCGAGCACCGCGGAGTTGCTCAAGTTTCCGCGGACCCCCGGCGTGCTGGGTGCGATCCTCCGACGTCCCGATGTTGCCGATCTCGACCGGGGCGTGGCCCTGGCTGAGTTGGCGCAATCGCGGAAAGTGACCCGCGTGGCGGCTTTGCTCGATGCCTTGGATGATCCGGCCACGGATCCGGCCTCGGCGTCTGCTCTCGGTCGGATGCTGGCTTCGGAATCGCCGGCGGAAGTGAAGACCTTGCGGGCGCGTGTCCAGGCCGCGGCCGAAGGTTCGGGGCACCAAGGTGTCCGCGAAGGCGCGTGGGCGGCGTTGGCGTTGGCCGACGATGGATTTGATGCGGTTTGGGCAGCGGCCGGTGCCGATCCACGCAAGGTGGTGGATGTCCTGAACGGTCTGCCGCTGATCCTGGATCCGGCGTTCCGTGCGAAGCTCCAGTCACAGGTCGTGCCCATGGTGACGGCCGTTCCCGAGTCGTTGGCCACCGCTGCGAAGGCGCGTGGGTCCGGCATTGGCCGCTACGTCCGGATCGAGTTGCCACGACGTGGCACCTTGACCTTGGCGGAGGTGCAGGTGATGAGCAACGGCCGCAACATCGCCCAGGGAGCGAAGGCCCGGCAGTCCACCACCTCGAATGGCGGCGACGCCGGCAAGGCGGTGGACGGACGGACGGATGCCGACTTCGGCAGCGGCACCCAGACCCACACGGCGGAGAGCAGCGACCGTCCGTGGTGGGAAGTCGACCTCGGGGGCGATCAGCCGATTGATTCCGTGGCGGTCTGGAACCGGACGGAAGGCGACCTGGGGCGCCGGCTCGATGGGTTCTCCCTCGTGGTCCTCGATCGGGACCGCCGCGAAGTGATGCGGAAGTCGGAGATCCCGGCACCGGCACGTTCGGGTCAATACGCCGTGGGCGGCGATCCGGTGGGAGCCATCCAGCGGGCGGCCATCCGGGCGATGGTGTCGATGAACCTGGATCCGGCGACCACGTTCAACCAGTTGACGGGATTGCTGGAGAAGGGTGAGCAGGTCGTGTCGGCCGCGCAGGGGCTCCGTTCGATTCCCCGGGCAGGTTGGCCGGCGGCTTCGGCGGGCAAGGCGGCCCGCGCCTTGGTGGCGTGGGCGGCGAAGATCCCGGCGGCTGATCGCACCAGCGGGGACTACGTGGAGACCATCCAGTTCGCCGACGATCTGGCTGGCGTGGTTCCGGCGGCGGAGTCCGTGGCCTTGCGCAAGGAATTGAAGGGCCTGCGGGTTTCTGCGTTCGTGATCCGCACCGTGCGCGAGCAGATGCGCTTTGACGCGCCGCGTTTGGTGGTCGAGGCGGGCAAGGACTTCCAGGTCACGGTCGAGAATGGCGACTTCATGCCGCACAACCTGGTGGTCGTGAAGCCGGGTACCCGTGAGAACGTGGTGGCTGCCGCGCTGCTCATGAAGCCGGAGGACCGGGATCGGCAGGGTCGGGCTTACGTGCCGAACAGTGCCGACGTCTGGGCTGGTACCCGTCTGCTGGACGCCGACCAACGCGAGGTGCTGCGACTCAAGGCACCCACGGCGGAAGGTATCCACGAGTACGTCTGCACGTTCCCTGGCCACGGCCAGGTGATGTATGGACAGTTGGTGGTGACGAAGGATGTCGACGCGTACCTTGCCGCGCATCCCAGCGCTCCGGTTCCCCAGCCCGCCCGGGCCGGCGAATGATGGAGAAGTGAACTGACGAACGGGCCGGGACGATCCGTCGTCCCGGCCCTTTGCATGAGAGATCCCGATTCCAATGAACGCGTTCCCCTCCTTGCTGGCGAAACAGTGGCGACAGCTCGGGTTCGGCCTTTTGTGGACCTTGATCCTGGTGGGCCGCCTCAGTGCAGCCGTCAGCGGTTCCATGATCGATCGCCTCCGCGCTGCGGTTGAACTTCCGAAGGTGGAGTTCGGTGGCCAACTCGGTGCGAGTGCGGTCGAGGAATGGCACAGTGACCACGACGTTCCCGATGTCCGGATCGTGTTGCGCGAGTTGAGGGCTGGATTGAAGGGGCAGCCTTCGGATACGCCCGTCCTGTTGCGCATCGCGCGGCTGGAGCGCCGGGTTTCCCGCGAGGCATTCAATGCGTCCTGCGACGCGGCTTTGGAATCGGCGCGTCGATGGCTCGAGGCGGAGCCGACCTCTGCGGACGCACGCCTGTCCTTGTCGGACGCGCTCTGGTTGAAGGGAAATGAAGAGGAGTCTCTAAAGATCCTGACCCCGCT
>JAIXZE010000269.1 GCA_027489875.1 Verrucomicrobiales bacterium | reverse complement strand
TCCCCGACGATCCCGCCGATCGTGAACCCCAGGCTGGCCTCGTCCTTCCGGACCAACGTTCCCGCCACCTCCACCGGATGCGCGTCGCGGGTCCAGACGAGGTTCTCCACCTGCACCGGCACCGTGGCACCCGCCTCCACAGAGGCATCGACCGGTGCCACCGCAGGCCGGCAGCCCATGAAGATCCACCCGGCAAGCCCCACCCCGATGCCCACCATCCACCTGCGCCTGATCGCGTCCATGCCTGACAGAGTGTCAGCTTTTGACACTGTGTCAAACACCTTGAAATCCACACCCCCTCACCCGCGCGCATCCAACCCGCCGACACATCGGACGGAGTGGCGACGTCCTCGTCGCCCTTCCAAAGCTATTCCCGATCGGGGTGGCGACGTCCTCGTCGCCTTGGGGAGACGCCACTTCCTCAGGGCGAAAAGCGGCCCCGGCATCGGTATCGGGATCGCAATCGGCATCGGGATCGAAAACTCCCGGGGAAGAACCGGGTTCGATCCCGATACACCTCGGCAGCTTCTTCCCAAGCCATGGCCCCGGGCCCGGAGGGCCGTGAGATGATAGCCCAGCGCGTGAGCGCTGGGTTCCACCCCCCCACGAACTCCAAGCCCCGCAAGGGGCGACAGAACCCCTGCCCCCACGAACGCCAGAGTGCGATCGCCTCTTCATCGCTCGACAACGCCCCGGAACACGAAGCGGATAAGCCGCAAAGCCTCGAAGCCGCCAAGGCGTCCATCGTCGCCGATCTGGAATCCCGCTGGTTCCACCGATCTGAAAACAGGTCGGTCTCATTTCACCAGCGACGTCCTCGCCCAAAGACAGACCCACGGCCCTGTCCTTCCCATCCTCCTTTCGTGCCCTTTGTGCGCTTCGTGGTTCAACCCTCCGCCGTTGCTCAACCACGAAGTGCACCAACGACACGAAACTCATTCTCACGCCGAGACGCCGAGCCCGCCGAGGTGGGAATACCCTTCATCACGGATTTCCATGACAGCCGACCTCCGACCCGACACGGACAGCGTTGCCCATCATCCAGCGGTGCCTGTTCGAGTCCGAGCCAAAGTACCGATCCTAACCCAGACCACGCGCCCCATCGTGGCCCCCATCAACGCCAACGGTGTTGCGTCCTTTAGCCCAGGGTTGGCCGAGGAACGAGGCCTACCCTGGGACCACATCCCACCCGCCACCCAACCGCATCGCGGTTGTGGCCAGCCTGGACAGACAGTTCCCCCATCGCCCTGTCCTTCCCATCCTCCTTTCGTGCCTTTTGTGCGCTTCGTGGTTCAACCCTCCGCTGCTGTTCAACCACGAAGTGCACCAACGACACGAAACTCATTCTCACGCCGAGACGCCGAACCCGCCGAGTTTGGAATACCCTTCATCACGGATCTCCATGACTGCCTAGCTCCAACCCGAAAAGGACACCGTTGCCCATCATCCCGCGGTGCTTGTTCGAGTCCGAACCAAAGTACCGGTCCTATCCCAAACCACGCGCCCTATCGTGGCCCCCATCAACGCCAACGGCGTTGCGTCGTTTAGCCCAGGGTTGGCCGAGGCACGAGGCCTACCCTGGGACCACATCCCACCCACCGCCCAACCGCATCGCGGTTGTGGCCAGCCTGGACAGACAGTTCCCCCATCGCCCTGTCCTTCCCATCCTCCTTTCGTGCCTTTTGTGCGCTTCGTGGTTCAACCCTCCGCCGTTGTTCAACCACGAAGTCCACCAACGACACGAAACTCATTCTCACGCCGAGACGCCGAGCCCGCCGAGGTTGGAATACCGTTCATCACGGATTTCCATGACTGCCCACCTCTAACCCGACACGCACACCGTTATCGCTGCAGGTCGGCTACCTCCGGCCCGAAGCAGTCCTCCCAAGCGATTCCGCTTCCATGTCGAGTCTTCGCTTAATTTCAAAGTTGGCGCGCTGTAAGGCGCCATTAGTTGATGACTGGAGCTTCTCAAGCTTGGCTTTGTAGGGAGAAATGTCCGTCATTGTCCCAACAAACCTCAATCCAAGGCGCGTCTCATCATCCTGATCGCTCTCCAGTAAGCTCGTGATGAGCGGCCGAGCCAGACCTTCTTCTTGAAGGCGATACACCGCGATCTGAGCTGCGGAGTAGGCTTCCATCAAATGGCCACTACTCAGACTTTTCACAACCTCCCCTCGAACCTGTCGGGCGAGCACATCAGATTTTCCAACGAGACCCAGCGCGCTGATTCGAACAAGAGTATTTGTTTCGCGTTCCAATAGTTGTGCAACAGGGCCTCCAAGGCGTGCGAAGATTTCCGAGTCCTCCATGAAATCACTTCGCATAAACATCGCCTGCCCCATACCACATGCCCATGTCGACTCACTACTGGTTCCTAACGCAATGTCATTAGCTATAGCTTGGACATACATCGGATGGCGCAGTTGCATGGAATAGAATGGAAAATCAAAGCCTTCCATGCTGAAAAACTGGAGAACCCGATAGCGGGTCATGAACAAGGGCCATGTTGGTGGCGCCTGAATTGTGTATGTCGTAGGCACAGCCACCCCGAAAACCATGGCAGCCAGAAGCCACGTCAAGATTCTCCGCCTGCGGCCAACTTGCCGATGCTGTTTCATTTCAATAGCACGCTTCGCAAAGACCCCTCATTCACAGACATGTAGAACGCCTCCTCGTGTCGCATTATCTTTTAGAAGCGCACCATTCTACCACCATCATACCAAGCGAATCCATTGGCGTCATGAAAGGCAATGGGGGGGGGCAGTCCATTGCTTGAACCAGAGGGTCGGGCACGATGCAATAGGATACTATACAATGGGGTGAACTGGTGGATGGCCGAGGACATCGTGACCCACGCCCCACACGGCGGATGAAGCGGGGTTCCCCTCGGCGTTCTCGGCGTCTCTGCGTGAAACAACTCCGAGGCTCCTGCGCATCCTGGCGTCTTGGCGTGAGGATTCTTGGAAACCAGAATTTTCTCACGCCGAGACACGGAGATCGCCGAGCAAGACGCATCGCTGTCCCCTGTCTTCCCCGGCGTGCTTGTCGGGAGATGGCCTTCTCCTTCGAGTCTCGGTGGTGGCCACAACCGCGATGCGGTTGGTTCCCGCGTCGGGAGCAAACCCAAGGTTGTCCTCGTTCCTCGGCCAACCCTGGGCTAGGGGTCTCAACGCCGTTGGCGTTGGCAGGGCACAGGGCAAACCAATTCCAACAACCGACTCCCCCTCGGCGATCCCCACGTCCCTTCGTGAAACAACCCCCTGACTCCTATCTCCCGCCGGGCGCATCTTGACACTGCCCCCTTTTTGAAAGGATTCGGGGCGGCGATGTCCTCATCGCCCTGAGAAAGGCTCTGGAACGGCGACGAGGACGTCGCCACCCCGTTCCTTACGGAGGCAATGTCAAAATGCGCGCTCTCCCGCCCACCACCAAAATGCCTGCTTCCGTTCGGGTTCTTCCGGCGGGTAGGGTTCCACACCCGTCGACAAGTGGCGTGACCACGTCCTTGAGGCGGACTGTCGAATGAAGAGTCCCGTTTCTGGAATCCTGCTGTTCACGCTCTCCGCCCTCCTGTGGGCCTCGGGCTGCAAACCGAAGTCCTCCGCCGGTGCTGGCCCCGGAGGCGGCGCTCCCGGGGGCATGGCGGTCCAGGTGGTGGCCGTTCCCGTGCGGGAGAAGCCCGTCACCGAGGTGGTCCCCCTCGTCGGTTCGATCGCGGCCAACGAATTCATCGAGGTGAAGTGCGAAGCCGATGGCGTCGTGGCGACGATCGGGTTCGAGGAGGGCCAGAAGGTCAAGCAGGGATCCCTGCTGGTGGCGCTGGACGAATCCAAGTTCACCGCCGCCCTGCACGAGGCCGAGGCCAGCCAGAAGCTGGCCGAGGCCAACTTCGCCCGGGCCAAGCAACTCACGGCCGACAAGCTCATCTCCCAGCAGGAATTCGAGCAGGCCGCCGCGACGTTCACCATGAACGAGGCCACCGTCGATCTCCGCCGCCGCCAACTCCGCGACGCCCGCATCCTCGCCCCGTTCGGCGGCACCGTGGGCGCACGCCAGATCAGCCCGGGGCAGGTCATCTCCCGCAACACGCTCCTCACCACCCTGATCGACCTCGACACCGTGAAGGCCGAGATGAACATCCCCGAGCGTTACCTCGGCAAGGTGGCCATCGGCCAAAAGATCCGCTTCCGCGTGGACGCCTTCCCCAAGGACGAGTTCGAGGGCGAGGTTTACTTCATCGCGCCCCAACTGGACC
>JAIXZE010000047.1 GCA_027489875.1 Verrucomicrobiales bacterium | reverse complement strand
GCGCGGACCGCAGAACGGGTTCTCATGGACCTCGGGCAGCGGGAACTGCCCGAAGCTGAGGTTCTCCGGATACATGCCGGCGGCGTAGTGCGCGTTGGCGTAGAACCGTTCCGGTGCCAGCAGTCCGTTGCGCATCATCTGCGCGGCGGCCGAGAATCCGACGCACGACCCGCGGGTGTTATCCATCCAGATCTTGAAGACCAGGTACGTGACGAGCGCGACGGGATCGCGGAAGTCGCAGATCGGATTCTGGATGTAGACGGTGTTGCCGAAGACGGTGTCGTACATCCCCAACCCGACGGTGTCGTCGCGGTTGACGAACGGGAAGGCGTGCAGGCGCGTCACCTCGGGCAGGACGCGGAGGTCGGTGCCGACCGTCCACTCGACGGCTCCCGGGCGGGCCATCGGATCCTGGACGAGCCAGCGCCAGCGGGAGCCGAGCTGCTGCGCGATATGGACCGGCACACGCGCGTTGATCTGCGCGCGGGTGGCATCCGTGATGGAGAACGGAATGGGGACCAACGCGGCGTGGTTCCACGCGGCCGGATCCGCACCGGGAACGGCGTTGGTGGGCGCGAGGAAGATCCGGAGTTGGGTGTGGAAGTTCGCACCGTCGATGAGGTGGCGATCGGGTCCATCGATGCGGAGGCCATCGAAGTCCCCGAAGTTCACGAGACTTACGCTGCCGAAGGCGATCTCGAAGTCGCTGAGCGGATGCGGGACTTCGGTGGAGGTGAAGTGGCCGTCGCGGATCGTGTAATCGAGCGCGGTGCTGGCCGGCAGGCGGTCGATGCGGATCGGCGGGAATGGCAGCGTGGCGACGCGGGCCGTCGTGAGGCTGGTGTTGCCGACGTAGTCGGTGGCCGTGATGCGGATCTCGAACTCACCGAGGGGCAGGACGATTCCGCGGACGAAGTGGTAGTTCGGTGCAAGGCCGGACAGGGCGGCGTCGAAGCCGACGATTTCCTCGGCGATACCGGTGGCGAGATTCACGACGGTCGCGCTGAAGTTCGCGATGCCGTTCGGTTCACGCACCAAGCCCTGGAGGATGATGTTGCGCGTCGTGGCCGCGGGATCGTTGAGCACCACCGGTTCCTCCGAGGGCGAGGTGAGCGTCACCGCGGGCGCGAGTCGATCGTTGGCGGTGCCCGGTGCGTATGGGCCGAACTCGATGTCGTCGACGACTTCGATTCCCGGGTGTTGCGAGGTGGTTCCGGCAATCTCAGGAACGTATTCGACGGTGAAGGACGCCACCCGATCGCCGTTGAGCGCGGTGACCGTGAGCGGCGTGCGGATGGCGGTTTCGCGGGTGAAGCGGTTGGTGTCGGACCCGATCAGGCGGCCCTTCACGTCGTATCCGCGGAGGATCACACGGAGCGGCGTGGCGAGGCGTTCGACGGGAGGGAATCCAGCGTGGACACGGACGGCCACCTGCGGCGGGCTCAGGCGGAACCGCAGGGGAACGTCGTCCGGGATCGCATCGGTGGTGCGGCGCAGGGACTGGGTACCGGAAGCGGTGGCGACGCCGAGGAACTCGGTCGTGGTGATGGCAGCGGTGTTGACGACGCGCAAACCCGGGTACTGGAACTCCACCCGAGTGTTCGGTGCGAGGTCCTCGAAGTCGATGCGGGTCACGATCGGCGCGACATAGGTGCCGTGGTCCAGCGCCGCCACGGTCTCGAGGAGGTCATCGCTGTAGACGACCTCGATGCGGGCGATGTCCTGGTCGAGCGGGGCGAGGAGTTCGAACCCGTTCGTGCCTGTCGCCGAGAGCGTCCGGGTCAGGCTCACGCTGGCCTTGGTCGCGTCGAGCGATCGGAACGCGTAGACGGTGGCCATGGGGAGCGGGCCGTTCTTCGGGGCCTCGTAACCCGCCGGCAGGCGCAGGTCGAGGCGGACGAATCCACGGGGGCAACGGAAGCGGAACTCCAGTCCCGTGGGATCGCCCAATGCTCCCTCCACCGGCGTGGCCGAGAGGATGCCGCCGTCGATGCGTGCGTTGCGGCCGAGCGTGGTGATGCCGTCGAGGTTGGCGGGCGCGGCCCCGTCGGGGAGTTCGAACAGCTTGACCGCGTGGGTGCCCTCCGGCGGACACGACGGCGTGCCAGTGCCGCCGCCCTGCGTGGAGCAGCCGTCGGGGATGCCGTTCGCATCATTGTCGGGCGCGTCGCCGACGAGGATGTCGAGCAGGTCCGCGCGGCCGTTCTGGTTGCAGTCGCCGGGGCTGCCCTTGAGGACATCGACCGGGATGCCGAGGACGTCGCGGGAACGTTCCGCTTTTCCGTCGCCATCGGCATCGACGAGGGCCGTGAGGGTGAAGTCGCCGGGCTTGTCCGAAAGGTTGAGCTGCAGCGTGGCCCCGGCTTCGAGATCGAACGGGCCGTAGAGGCGGCGGAAGGCGTTGTCCACGCCGGCCCGTGCGGCGCGGACGATGACGCCGAAGTGTAGCGGGCGGTCGCTGTCGTTCCGGAGGGCACAGCGGCGTCCGTCGGGTTCGATGGACACCGCGATGGATTCAGCGGTGTCGAGTTGGAGTCCGACCCACTCCACCGCGGTCTCGAACGTCTTGGAATCGGTGGCGATGGCCGTGGGAACAAAAGCGCGCGCCTTGCTGCCCGGGGTGAACTGGAATCCGCGTTCGACGCCGCCTTCGTTCACGACGTCGAAGGTGTCGCCGGTGCCGGCTTCGGCATCGTTCCGTTGGAGTCCAAGGATGACCCCGCCGCCGGCCGCGCGGAACCGGTACTGGGCGCCGCGGGCACGCGCGGTGAACCGGACGACGGTGTCATTGGTGGGAATGAGGATCAGCGGTTGGCGCACCTCGTCGCCGGCAAATCCGAACCCGGGGAACGGCGTGATGCCCGACAGCGTGGACACGTACGAGCCGTCGGCCTTCCAGCCGAATTCACCGCGGCCTTCGACCTCGACGTGCGGATCCGCATCGCCGGTGACACTGAAGAAATGGCGGATGTAGGCGCTGGCTCCGGGGAGGGTGCGCGGCGTCGTGAAGAGCCCCACGCGGGTGAACGCGATGCCCTGTCCCTGGAAGACGCGGCCGGTGAGGTTCTGGTATTCGTCGGCGCGGTTGGTGGAAGAGCCGACGTAGAACCGATAGGTGTTGTTGCGGCGGTCGATGTCGATGAAGCGGTGCAGCGCGATCTGGTTGACGATGTGTTCCTCGGGAAGGCTGACGTCATAGGGCGCGTTGGAATCCACCACCCAGATGCGGACCGTGTTGGCGTCGCGATCCTCGACGCGATAGGGCGCGACGGCATGGCCGGCGGCCATGGTTCCGGGCGGGACGATCCCGATGGTGTAGAGGGTTTCGGCCCCGCGGATTTCGTGGGCGACGGCGAGTGGATCGCCGACCCAGTTGGAACCATCGAGTTCGATCTGCTCATTCCAGGCGACGAGTTCCTCGAAGCTGTATTGGACGCCGTAGTAGGTCTGGATGTGGGCCCACAGGCTCGTGGGCACCTGCGGCGTGCAGCCGGTGCCGCGGAAGAGCATCGTGCCGGAATCGCGGAAACCCGTGGGATACCGCACGGCCGGATCAAAGCGGGTGGATTCGTACCATCCGCCCGCGAGCAACTGCGTGATGGCCGCGAAGCCGTAGCAGCTTCCCGGAGCGCCGTTCATGCCGGGGTCGAAGGTGTCGAGGAAGTAGCTGACGGCGGAGGTGCCGCGGGCGCAGCCGCCGAGGTCGGAATTCGTCTCCAGAAATCCGGGCGCGATCTCGTTGCCGAAGACGCCTTCGAATTCCGCGATGCCGTTGGTTTCGTCGCGGTTCATGAAGCCGAGCGACCACAACGCCGGGTATGGCCACCGGCGGAGTTCGATCTCGCCGGCGCGCGTCCACGACACCATTCCGGGACGCGGCCAGAGATCCCAGATCATCCAGACGTACTGGCCGGGACGCGTGAAGGCCGCGCTTGGAACGCGCACCCGCAGGCCGGTGCCGTCCGGATTCCGCGAGAGCACCTCGGCTTCGATCAGGTCCGGTGCCGACGGCGGGATGTTGGCCGCAACCGAAGGCACGAGGTACACGCGGATGTTCTCGTGCGCGTTCTCGGTGGTGAGCGAAACGATGGGATCCGGCGCGCCGAGGAACGGCCCGGTGGGACTTGCCTCGCGGAAGGTGATCTGCGGGTACGCGAGGGTGGGCGCGGCACCGAGGGCGCGGATGGGCGGCGGGCCTACATAGACGGCGGTGATCTCGCGCAGGCCGGTGTTGCCGGCATCATCCACCGCACTGATGCGGATGATGTTGGTGCCGTACGTCAGCAGGATCGGGACGTCGAATTGGAAGGGCGAAGCCGAACCCGAAAGCGCGGTGCGGAATCCCGAGTCGTCGTACGGCGCGGACCCATCGCCCGAAATCACCTGCAATCGTGCGGAGGCGATCGACTGGTTGTCGGCGATCCGACCGGTGATGCGGATTGTCCTGGTGCGATGTTCGGGGCGTGGACTGGGTTGCGGAATCACGACGCCGTCGACCGGCGCATCGAAGGTGACCTGCGGTGCGGCGGTGTCGGGCGGCACGACGTTGGGCGCGACGGGGCCGAACTCCAGATCGTCGAGGACAACCAGCCCGCCCGCGGGACGATCGAAGGAGACCTGGACCTGATGGATGTCGAGTTCGCGCCGGCAGACCTCGAGCGGAATGCGGATGGGCGTTCCCGGATCGAGCGAGACTTCGTGCACGGCGGCGAGGAACGCAGCCTTGGGCCCACCGGCGTAGGCACGGAAGACGACGCGCAACGGGCCGCCGTTGTTCTCGGCCACCGGGTATCCGACATGGACACGGACGGCACCCTGCGGCGGGTTGAAGTTCAGGATCAACGGCCGCACGGGACCTTCGCCGTTCACGCGTTGGTGCAATGCCTGGTTTCCGGAACGCACGGCCACACCGATGAGCTCCGTGCCGCGGATCTCCGGATTGTCCAGGAACGCCACACCCGGGTATTGGGTCCCCACGACCGTCCCGATCGGGCGGTCCTCAAAGGTCACCTGCGTCCGGGTGGCGGTGGGGTACCGGCGGATTTCCAGCTCGTCGATGGCTTCGACGGCACCGTCCGGCGAGGTGACTTCGATGCGGTGGATGTCCTGTTCGAGCACGCGGCAAAGCCGCACCGGAGTCGTGACCCCGACCTGCGCCGGAAGCGTGACCTGGAAGGAGACGATCGGCTTGGTGGCGTCCTTGCCGTCGAAGGCCTGGACGGTGACCCGACGGGACTTGCCGCCGTTGTCGCCGACAACGAATCCGACGAGCGACTGGGGTTGGTCGAAGCGCAGGACCAGCGGATCCGGATCCGAACCCGGCGGGTGGTTGGCGAAAGGCTTCCGGGCGAGGAACTGCGCGGGGCTGGCCGTGGGGAATCCGGATTCAACGACCGCACCCCCGGGAATGGAGACGCCGGCGGGATCGAGCCGTTCCACGGCTTCACCGACACCGAAGTCGTCGAAATGGATCTTGTGATCAACGTTGGGCAACTGCGCCTGGACCGAGGCCAGTCCAAGCCACCCCAGGCCGGCCCACACCAGCCATTGCATGGATCTCTTCATGAGGTGACTTCCGCTGCCGGGAGCCATTTCTTGCAGGGGCACGTGAAGATTCAGGCAGCCGCTGAAAATGAACCGCGACAGGTGGTCGAGCGCGCCGGAAAGCCCTGG
>JAIXZE010000170.1 GCA_027489875.1 Verrucomicrobiales bacterium | reverse complement strand
GCACCCGGAGACTTCTCTTGAAACTTGAATCTGAACACTTCCAACTCCCCACAAAATGAACCGGATGCTCGCCAGCCTGAAGCCGTTCCTCGTCGCGCTCGGCCTCATTGCGCTTCCCCTGCTTCTCCTGTTCCGCGAGGGCTTCAGCGCCCCGAAGGTCCTCCGGGCAAATGACACGCCTTTCGGCCTCCTCAACGCGCAGGCCGACACCGCTCACGAGGCATTCACCGGCCACTGGCGTAACCTGAACTGGCTCGGCCGTCAGGAGATCGAGGCGCTGCCCGTGCCCACCCAGGCCGCCTTCTTCGGACTGGGTTCCCCGGAGGCCTACGCCAAGTGGCACGCCCCCCTGGGCCTGCTCTTCCTCGGGCTGTCCGCCTGGTTCTATTGCCGCCGTTCCGGGTTCGCCCCCGCCGTGGGCGTGCTTGCCGGCATCGCCGCCTCGCTCAGCGCCGATCCCTTCTCCTACGCCTGCTGGGGCCTGACGCCTCAGGCCTACACGCTCGGATTCGTCCTGCTCGCGCTCGGTGCGCTGCAACCCGGCGCGCCGGGCTGGCACCAGTGGGTGCGCATCCTCCTCGCCGGTTTCGCCGTCGGCATGAACCTTTCCGAAGGCGCGGACGTGGGCGCGATCTTCAGCCTGTTCGTCGGCGCATCGGTCGCCTGGGAAACCTGGATGAACTCCGACCGCAAGCCGGCCTCCCTCGCCCTGGGCGCGGCCCGCCTCGCCTTGGTCGCCATCGCTGCCGCCTGGATCGGTGCCCAGGCCATCCGCAGCATCACCGGCTATGCCGTGAAGGACATCCAGGGCATGGACGCCTCCGCCGCCTCCACCGCCCAGCGCTGGGATTACGTCACCGCCCTCAGCTACCCCAAGATCGAAACCCTCCGCCTCGCGATCCCTGGCCTCTTCGGTTACCTGACCGTCGCCCCGGACGAATCCGCCTATTGGGGCGGCGTGGGATTTGGCGACATGCGCTCTTCCGCGTCCGGAACCTACATGGGCCTCCTCGTCCTGCTCGTGGCCGGCTGGGCCGTGGCCCGATCCCTGCGCGGCGGCCCCGATTCCCCGTACACCGAGGCGGAACGCCGCCGCATCTGGTTCTGGGCCATCGCAGGCGTGCTCGCGCTCCTGATTTCCTTCGGTCGCTTCTTCCCGCTGTTCCGACTCGTGTTCGCCCTACCGTTCCTTTCGACGATCCGGATTCCGATGAAGTACATCCACGTCCTCGTCGCCTGCGTGGTCGTGCTGTTCGCGCACGGATTGGAGGGCATCGGACGGGCCTACCTGAAGGAGTCCGCCAAGGACCTCCTTTCGGGAGTGGGATTCATCGGGGCCATCCAGCGCTGGTGGTCGAAGGCCACCGGGCACGACCTGTTCTGGAAGCGCCTGACCCTGGGGCTCACAGGCACCGCGGCCGTGGCCGCGATTCTTTACGCAGGCTCATCAGCCAGCGTCACCGGGCACCTGACTGCGACCGGATTCCCGGCGCAGGCCGCGAAGGAGATTATCCAATTCAGCATCCGTGAAGTCTGGATCGCCCTCGGCGTCCTGGTCGCCAGCGCCGGGCTGATCGTGGCCGTCTCCGCCCGCGCCTTCCGGAACCCCTCCCACGCCTGGTGGGCACTGGGCCTGCTCCTCGCCGCCGACCTTTACCGCGCCAACATCCCGTGGGTCACCTACCTCGACAAGGATTGGCTCTACCAGACCAACCCCGTCGTCGACCTCCTCCGCACAGGCACCGCCGACCACTCCCGGGTCACCGCCCGTCTGCACCCGGAGTCGCGCAGCATGCTGACTGCACCCAAGGACGGCTACCTGCCCGCCGTCCACAACCTCTGGCTCGAACACCACTTCCAGTACTACCGCATCCCGACGCTCGACATCATCCAGATGCCGCGCAAACCCCTCCTCGACGCAGGATTCCTCGCAGCCTTCGCCCTCCCCGACGGACGCCTCGATCCACGCCGCACCGGACGGCTCTGGCAACTGACGTCGGTCCGCCACGTCATCGGTGCCGCCGCCATCGGAGCCCAGTTGAACGACTCCTTTGCCCCGGCCGGAACCACCTTCAAGCCCGCCCTGACCTTCCGGCTCCAGCCCAAGGCCGGCGTGTCCGAGGAGCGGATGAACCAACCCGACAGCCACACGGCCGCCACGAGCCCCGACGGTCCCTATGCGGTCTTCGAATTCACCGGTGCGCTGCCAAGGGCCCTGCTCGTCTCCCGATGGTCGGTCGAAACCAACGACGCCAAGGCCATCGAACGGGTGCTTGCCCCTGAGTTCAACCCGACCACCGAAGTGCTCCTCTCCAGTGAGGCCACCGGCATCACGGCGGGTGCGTCCACCACTCGCGGCGAGGTCACGATCACCGAGTTCAAGCCCCGCCAGATCACCCTGAAGACGAAATCTTCCCAGGCGGGCGTGCTCCTCCTGAACGACCGCTGGCACGAGCATTGGCGCGCCACCGTGGACGGCAAGGACACCGCCGTGCTGCGCGCGAATTACATCATGCGCGGCGTTCCCCTTCCCGCCGGCGAACACACCGTGGTGTTCCGTTACGATCCACCCCACGGCACCCTCACGATCACCCTTTCCGCCATCGCCGTTGGCGCACTGCTCCTCCTCACCCTCGCCGTCGTCGCGCCGCCCATCGTTCCCACTTCCCCTGCGAAGTCGGCGTAATCGGCCATCCCCATTCGCGCCACACCCGCACCAACCGTTCCTCCAAGGATGAACCCCCGCTCCCCCAGCCACCTCGACCACGTCCGGAACGACGATGCCTACGCCGACATCCTCGCGGGCTGGGATGCCGCCTTCTACGCGAAGTTCACCGACACCCTCCGCCCCACCACACCCGGCGGACGCCTCCTCGACATCGGCTGCGGGGTCGGTCAGGTCGTGGCCACCCTGACGCGCGAAGGCTTCGAAGCCCACGGCGTCGATGTCGCCGCACCCAACATCGATCGCACCCGCGTCTTCACCAACCGCTGCCTCCTGTACGACGGCGGGCATCTCCCGTATCCGGACAACCACTTCGACACCGTCGGTGCACTCAATGTCGTCGAGCACGTCGAGGATCCCGAGGACTTCATCCGCGAAGCCGTCCGCGTCTGCAAACCCGGCGGGCGTGTCGTCCTGAGCAGCCCCAATTTCCTCCGGTTCCTCGGCTTCCGCGACTACCACCCGCGCATGCGCGGCATCGGCAACAAGTGGCGCAACCTGCACGCGCTCCTCGACCGCCGAAGCCGCATGAACTCAAGCCCCGCCGACGTGCGCTTCGAACGGATGACGCCCATCA
Source organism: Verrucomicrobiales bacterium (assembly GCA_027489875.1). Lineage (GTDB taxonomy): Bacteria > Verrucomicrobiota > Verrucomicrobiia > Limisphaerales > UBA9464 > UBA6176. The sequence goes on along the minus strand of JAIXZE010000170.1, from coordinate 200 downwards.
TCAAGGAACCGTTCACCCCCGACGACGACGCCATCGTCTGCACCAACGCCCTCGACATCGCCTTCTTCCTCGAACGTTCCGGCTGCCGCATCGAAAGGGTGGAGTGCACCGACCGCTACGTCCCCGCCGCCCTCGGTTGGCTGCTCAATCTCACGCCGCTGAAGTACGGCCTGTTCAACGCCTTCGTCGTCGGCCGGAAG
>JAIXZE010000115.1 GCA_027489875.1 Verrucomicrobiales bacterium | reverse complement strand
GGGATCTGGCACTGTCCGCGGCTCGCGGATGAACGATGCCCGGGTAGAAGAACTGAAATCGCTGCTGCCCCAGTGCCTGTTGTGGGACTGGGTGCGGTTGGGGTCACGCATGGTCCGATTGGTCCGGGATCATCATCACCCCGCGGCGCATGACGCGTTGCTGGACCGTTTGCTGGCAGAGGCCCGCAAGTCAGCCGAGATGCGTTCCCTCCGGGCGGCGCATGCCCCGCTGCCCACCTATCCGCCCGATCTTCCCATCACGGCCCGCAAGGACGACATCGTCGCGGCCATCCGCGCGCATCAGGTCGTGGTGGTGGCGGGAGAGACCGGGTCCGGCAAGACGACCCAGATTCCCAAGATGTGCCTGGAGGCCGGGTTGGGGATCGAGGCGAAGATCGGTTGCACCCAGCCACGTCGCGTGGCGGCGACCTCGATCTCGCAGCGCATCGCCGAGGAATTGCAGGTGGGCTGGGGACGTGAGGTCGGATGCAAGATCCGGTTCGATGACCGCTCCGGCGATGACACGTACATCAAGCTGATGACGGACGGCATGCTGCTGGCGGAGATCCAGGGCGATCCGTTGCTCACGGAGTACAACGCCATCATCCTCGACGAAGCGCACGAGCGGAGCCTGAACATCGACTTCCTGCTGGGCTACCTGAAGGGACTGCTGAAGGAACGCCCGGACCTCAAGCTCCTGATCACGTCGGCGACGATCGACACGCAGACCTTCTCGAAAGCCTTCAACAACGCCCCCATCATCGAGGTCTCGGGACGGATGTTCCCGGTGGAGGTGCACTATCGCCCCATCGATGCCGCGTCGGAGGAACGTGGTGAGATCTCGTTCGTGGATGCGGCGGTGCAGGAGGCGGAACGCCTCCTGTATGAGTCTTCGTTTGGCGACATCCTGATCTTCATGCCGGGCGAGCGGGACATCCGCGAGACCAGCGATCAACTCGAGGGGCGCATTGGGCGGGATGCGGAGATCATTCCGCTCTACGGCCGGCTCAGTTCGAGCGACCAGCAGCGCGTGTTCTCCACGGGCTCCCACCGCAAGGTCGTCATCGCGACCAACATCGCGGAAACCTCCCTGACCATCCCGGGCATCCGGTACGTGATCGACTCGGGGTTGGCGCGGATGAGTCGATACAATCCGCGGACGCGCACCCGGCGGCTTCCGGTGGAGCCCGTGTCGCAAAGCAGCGCGAACCAGCGGAAGGGCCGTGCCGGCCGCGTGCAGGATGGCGTTTGCATCCGGCTGTATTCGGAGGAGGACTTCCAATCGCGGCCGCCCTTCACGCAGCCGGAAATTCAACGGGCGAACCTCGCCGAGGTGATCCTGCGGATGAAGGCGTTCCGCCTGGGCGAGATCGAATCGTTTCCCTTCGTCAATCCGCCCAGTCCGGCGTCGATCTCCGGGGGATACGCCCTGTTGCAGGAGCTTGGCGCGATCGATGAACAGCGTGAACTCACGGCCATGGGACGCGACCTCGCGCGCCTGCCCATCGATCCCACGCTCGGTCGGATGCTGCTCCAATCGCAGAGCGAACACGCCACGCGCGAACTCCTGATCATCGCCTCCGGGCTCAGCATCCAGGATCCGCGGGAACGTCCGTTGGACCAGCGCGACGCGGCCGATGCCGCCCATCGACGCCATGTGGATCCGCGCTCGGATTTCCTGTCGTTGCTGCGCCTGTGGGACGCCGTGCACGACCAGTGGGAGAAGGAACGCACCCAGAACCAGCGTCGCCGGTTTTGCCGGAACCACTTCCTCTCCTACATCCGCATGCGCGAGTGGCAGGACCTCCACGCCCAGTTGTACGATGCCCTCGACGGCGTCGAGGCGGTCCACCTCAACGAGAGCAACGCCGAGTACGAGGCCGTGCATCGTTCGATCCTCTCGGGATTGTTGGGTCACGTCTCGCAGCGCGAGGAACGCAACGTCTACAAGGCCTCGGGCAACCGCATGCTCACGGTGTTTCCCGGCTCGGCGATGTACGATCGCGGCGATCGCAATTCGGGTGGGCGGAAGGGGCGTGGAAAGTCGGAGGAAGAACCCCCGGCGAACACGCCCGGCGGCAAGCCCGTCGTGGTCAAGCAGCCGGAATGGATCGTCGCAGGTGAGATCGTGGAGACCTCGCAGCTGTTCGCCCGCACGGTGGCGGGGATCGACCCCGAGTGGATCGTCCAGTTGGCTCCCCACCTCTGCAAGATCACGCATCTGCATCCGCATTGGAGCGCGTCCGCCGGCCGCGTGCTGGTGGAGGAGAAGGTGACCTTCCAGGGCCTGGAGGTCCGATCACGGCGGGTCGCCTACGCCAACATCAATCCCGACGAGGCCACCGCGATCTTCATCCGTTCCGCCTTGGTGGAGGAAACGATGGATCCGCCGGGCGACGAGGAGGACGAACGCGGCAATGACGACACGCGCCTGCGACGCCAGATCCGGGCGGCAACGCAGGTGGTGGCGCGGCGGCCGGCGCGCTACCCGTTCGTCGTCCACAACCGCACCGTGCGCGAGAAGATCGAGAACTGGCAGACGCGTGTGCGGCGGAACGTGCTGCGCGACGCGGACCAGGCGCTGTTCGATTTCTACGCCGAACGCATCCGCAACGTCTCCTCGATGGACGAGTTGGACCGGTTGGTGCGCGGCCAGTCGGATCCGCAATTCCTCTGCGTCCGGGACGAGGACTTGATTGGCAGCATGGACCTCGCCTACGATGCCAACGCCTTCCCGGACGCGGTGCCCTTGGGCGGGCAGGCGACGGAACTGCGTTACGCGTACGCTCCCGGCGAGGATCATGACGGCGTCACGGTGCGCCTGAATCTCGACGTGGCCCGCAGTCTCGCTCCGTCCGAAGTCGAGTGGTCGGTGCCTGGTTTGCGCACGGATCTTGTGATGGAACTGCTGCGGGCGTTGCCCAAGGCGTATCGACGCGACCTGATGCCGTTTCCGCCCAAGGTCGAGGAGATCGTGCGCGAGTTGAAGCCGTCGGGGCCGAGCCTGCTCTACGATCTCGCGGCGTTCCTGCGGAAGAAGTACGGGGTCGCGGTCCAACCTGATTCGTGGGCCGACTCGGCAGTGCCGGCGCACCTGCGCCCGCGCGTGGAAGTGGTCTCGAACGACGGCAAGGTGGTGGGCAGTGGGCGCGACTTCGGATCGATTCGCGGGCAATTGCCCAAGGCGGCCACGAAACAGGTCGAGGAATCCGGGGCGTGGGCCCGCGCGGCGCGGCAATGGGAACGGTTCGGACTCACCGGATGGTCCTTCGGGGACCTCCCGGCGTCGGTGCTGGTGGAAGAAGTGGGGGGGCTTCCCGTGTTGGGTTGGCCGGGGTTGGCCGTTGAGGAGGCCGGTGTTTCGGTCCGGCTCTTCCGCGCGGAGGGAGCGGCGCGGAAAGCCTCCCTTGAAGGAATCCGGCGGCTGATCGAACAGGTGCTGCAGAAGGATCTCGCGTGGGCGCACCGTGATCTGCGGTCGCTCGCGAAACACGCGCTCCTCTACGCCGCCTTGGGCGACCTGGATGACCTGGTGTCATCGACGTACGCCCATCTGCGGGCTGTGGTGCTTCCGGCGGCTGCGTTCTCGCCATTGACCGCCGCGGCATTCCAGAAGGCGGTGGACGAGACCCGCGAAAGGTTGCGGGGAGTCGTGCCTCCTTTGGTGGACCGCATCGGCGGCATCCTGGAGATGCGACGTCAGGTGGCCCAGAAGCTGGGCACCGCCCCGAGTGCCGTGCCCGCTGCCGCGGCGAAGGCCAAGGTGCTGACCGACCTGAGCCAGCTTGGGGTCAAGCCGAAGCTCCCGGCAGCGCCCGCCGCCGCGCCCACGGGGTTGCATGCCGAGTTGGCGGCCTTGGTCCCGCCGCGGTTCCCGGAGCGCTACAGCCCGGCCGTGCTGGGGCACCTGCCTCGTTATCTGAAGGCGCTGCTGATCCGGGCGGAACGGGCTTCGTTGAATCCGGCGAAGGAACAGGAACGCATCCGGCTGCTGGCACCGTACGCGGAAGCCCTCCGTCAATTGCAGGCGAAGCCGCCGGCGACCGACGAAGGCCGCCAGTTGCTGAGCGAGTTCCGATGGATGGTGGAGGAATACAAGGTCTCGCTGTTTGCGCAGGAACTCGGAACGGCCCAGCCCGTGTCGCCGAAGCGACTCGATGAATCCGCCCAACGCGTGCGCAATGCGTGAAGCGCGGTCTCGACCGGGGTGGCGACGTCCTCGTCGCCTCGGGCCCTCTCCATCGAGTGCAAATCTCGCGCAGAGGGGCAGAGACGCTGAGGAAGACAGGAAAGCGGGAGTTTGGGCACCCGTGAAGGGGTTCACCGCTGGGTGACTGAGGATGGTGGTTGGACGGCCCTGCTTCTCGGTGCCTCTGCGCGACCCACTCTCCGTCATCCAGCTTCATGGCTGCGGCATGGGATCCACCTCGCAGGCGACGAGGACGTCGCTACCCCGGTCCGTGGGGGCATGTCGGGATGAACCCAATGAAGGCCAAAAACGGTAAACAAATTGACCAGGCAAACAGGGGCTTGCAGTGTGGCTGCCATGGCTGGTGTAGAGGTTTGCAGGAACTTCCTATACTGCCATCTCGTGGTAGGTGAAACCCATGAAAGATTCTTCTGAGGGCTCAGGCGCGGATTGCGAGCGACCCAGCACTGAAAAGATCAAGCCGATTGGTCGCATAGAGCTGAGGGTCATTCGTTGGTTCTGCACCATCACTGCATCAGCAATGATTCTATCCTCGGTCACGCATTACTTCAGGGCATATCCCGTGATGGTGAAGCGATTCGAGCAAATGGCTACTCCGAGGGAAGCTGAGGCGTTTCGGGGACTTCTGGCGGCGCAAATGTTTATGATCATTCCTTTGTCTGCCCTGATAATAATATTACTTGTTTGGAACCTTGGAAGACCGGTCAAACCGGATTTGGCGGACCAACTGGAGCGCAAGTAGGGCAACGGGGGCGCGTCTATATTCTGCGATGCATGCGCCGGGTGAGGGCACCCGGCCTACAGCTCCTTGGCTCGGACTCAACGAACGGGTCCTCAGTTCATGGGCAGCCGCTGAGGGCGCGGAGAATGAACCTCAGTTACGCAACTACGGCCAGTCACCGTTTGGTGACCGGTTGCCAAGGTTTCAAGGCTTGTGACAAGCCCCTCTCTTTGGAGGAAGGCCAAAAACGGGAAACAATTTGACCTGACAAACAGTGGTTCGCAGTGTGGCCAAGATGGTTGGTGACCAGCCATCTCCGGTTCATGAACCCTATCCCTGCATGACGCCCAAATCCGAATCCCCCGAACGGCCGGAAACCTCTTCGCCACCCGCCCAACACCTCGCCAGTGAACTCCAGATCCTCCGGGCCGAACTGGAGATCCAGAACGGCAAGCTGCGTGAGGCGGAACGCCGCGAGCGGGACCTCACGGAAAGTCTGAGGGAGTCGCGCCACCTGGATTCCCTGGGGCGGTTGGTGGGTGGCATCGCCCATGACTTCAACAACCTGCTCCAGATCATCAGCGTGTCGCTCGACCTTCTCGAGAATGACTCACGGGCGGAGGACCGCAGTGACAGTCTTCGCACGGCACGCTCGGCCATTGACCGTGGAAGTCTCCTGACACGGCAGATCGTGGTGTACGGCCAGCGCGCTCCCGCTTCGTCCGTTGTCCTCGAACTTCCCGCACTCCTCGAGACCATGTCGCCGGTCTTGAGATCCCTCATGCAGGGGCAGGCGCGACTGGTGATCGATGCCGATCCCGAGGCTCCCGCCGTCGTGGGCGATCCCGCCCAACTCGAACAGGTCATCCTCAACCTGGTGGTCAACGCCGTCGACGCCGTCGGTGCGTCGGGTACCGTCCTGATCCGCACCCTGGCCGACCATCTGCCGCATGTTGTTCCACCGGAAACCCCGGCCCGGCCGGATCAGCCCGCCTTGCTCCTGGAGGTTTCCGATACAGGCAGTGGAATGACCCCGGAAACCCAGGCGCGCATCTTCGAGCCGTTCTTTACCACGAAACCTCCCGGCCGAGGCACCGGGCTCGGACTGGCCCTGGTCCATGCCATCGTCACGCGGCACGGCGGACGCATCGACGTCCAGAGTCGCGTTGGCACGGGTACCACGTTCCAGGTCCGATTGGCCTCCGCCCCAGGCGATCTCGTCCGTACGGCTCCCTCGGCCGCGGCGCCGGAGTCGGTCGACCTTGATGGGACGGTGATCCTCGTTGCCGAGGATGATCCGGTGGTGCGTCGGACCATCGAACGGCTGCTCCGGCGACGCGGTTTCGAGGTGATCGTGGCCACGGATGGCGCCGAGGCCGTGGACCGGTTCAACGCGCATGCCGCGTCGGGAATTGACCTCCTCTTGTTCGACATGGAGATGCCGAAGCTGAGCGGTACGGATGCCTACAACGTCATCCGGCATCATCCGGCCTGTCCCCCGGTGTTGTTCGTGTCCGGCGTCGCCGATGAGGTGCCTTCACCCTCATCTCCGCGGATCCGCTTCCTCCGGAAGCCCTACTCGGAGTCCGACCTGTTCGCGACGCTCGCCGCACTCCGCGAGGAGGCCATGCGGTAGGGCGGCTTGGGGAGTGGGCGACGAGGACGTCGCTGCCCCGTTTCGTGCGGGGGCAGTGTCAGGATGCGCCCCTTCAGCCCTTGCCCTCGGGGAGGCGGAGACCGGCCAGTTTGCCGCCGACTTCCTTGAGCTTGCCGAGGGTGAACTCGGCGAGGGCGGAGGTTGCCGACGTGATGAGCAAGGCCTGGCAACCGCTGGGCGAAACGACATCGCAATGCTCGGAACCTTCCTGGCCCTCGACGAAATCGCCGGCTTGCAGCAGCAGGCCGCCGCTGCGGAGATCGCCGGAGACGATGAACATCTGTTCCGGCCCGCTATGGCGGTGGTCCGGGTAGCGGGCTCCGGGATCGAGTTCGATGTAGAGCATGGTCTGGTTGCGGCGCCAGTCGGTGCTGAGCATCTGCACGCGCACGCCGGGGACCGGGCCTTCGGTCCAGCGGCCGGCCGCGGGGCGGAGGAATTTGAAGCCGGGAGGAACTACCGGGGGAACGGCAGGAGGCTGCGCGGCGGGGCGTTGCTGTGGGGTCCGTGCGATGCGGGCAAGCACGGCGGCACGGATTGCCGGGGGCGGAGCCACGGGAGTGACGGCCTGCGCGAGGCGGCGGGCGACGTGGAGGAACGTATCCAACTCGGCGCGGAGATCCCGATCGGCCGCGGCCATGGATTCCAGGCGGGACGCCTCGGCGGGGTCCAGAGCGCCGAGCGCGTAGGCGGCGGCGAGTTCCTGGATCTGGGTGCAGTTCATTGGGGTCCTTCGAGTTGGTCGCGGAGGGTCATCATTCCCCGCCGGATGCGGGCCTTGATGGTGCCGAGGGGTTGCCGCAGGTGATCCGCGATCTCCTGTTGTGTCAGGCCGCGAAAGAAAGCGAGTTCGAGGGCGAGTCGTTGATCGGCTGGAAGTCGGGCGAGCGCCTGACGGATGGCGACGGCGGTCTCGCGTTCGGACAGGGATTCCGCGGCATCGGGGGACCGCTGCTCCTCGCTCTGGCCTTCGGTGATGGCGTTGTCCAGCCATTCGGCGTGGCGGCGTCGGGATCGAAGGCGGTCGATGGCGCGGTTGCGGACGATGGTCACGGCCCATCCGAGGGCGAGTTCGGTGCCGGCCTGGGTGAGGGGGGCGCGTTCCCACAGGGTGACGCAGGCATCCTGAAGGACTTCCTCGGCCTCGCTCGGAACCTGGAGGATCTTCAAGGCGATGCCGAACAGCAGCGGAGCGTGGCGATCGTAAAACTCAGCGAACGCGGTCGCATCGCCGTCGCGGATGCGCGACAGCAGGAGGGAATCGGGAATCGGATCCGGTGCGCTCATGGCCGGCAGCCGGGCCGCGGCCCGGTGGGCATGCAGGTCCATCCCCGGG
>JAIXZE010000378.1 GCA_027489875.1 Verrucomicrobiales bacterium | reverse complement strand
TCCTGTCCGACCCCGGGCACTGCGAAGAAGAACCTGTATTCCTTCGCGCTGGTGCAGGTGCCGGTGAACCTGTTCTTCCTGTCGCTGGGCGTCCTGCTGTTCGCCTATGCCAAGGAACGGGGCGTGGCGATTCCGACGGCCACCGATCAATTGTTCCCGACGTTGGCGTTGCAGCATCTGGGGACCGCGGCGGCAGTTGTCTTCGTCCTTGGTTTGACCGCCGCGACCTTCAATAGCGCGGACTCGGTGCTCACCACCCTGACCACCTCCTTCTGTTTCGATTTCCTCGGGCTCGAACACCGCAATGACCTGAGCACGGCGGACAAGGACCGACGCCGGCGTTGGGTCCACTTCGGGTTCTCCATGCTGCTCCTTTGGGTGATCGTTGGGTTCAAGGCGGCCGGAACCATGGCGGTGATTGATCTGGTCTTCAAACTGGCCTCCTTCACCTACGGGCCCTTGCTGGGGTTGTTCGCCCTGGGCCTTGCCACCCGCGTCCGGGTGGGCGGCCCTTGGGTGCCGATCGTCTGCGTGGCGTCACCGGTGATCTGCTGGGAGTTGTCCCAGCACTCGGCGGCGTGGCTGGGTGGGTACAAATTCGGGACGGAACTGCTCCTGCTCAATGGAGCGTTGACGATGTTGGGGTTGGCGCTTCTGGCGCGGAGGCCTGGCAGCACTCTCCCGGCGAAGTGACCTCTTCAACCCTCTGGTTCGACGAGGAATCACCCAACCGGACCCGAAGAGTGTATCGGGTGGTGGAGGCGCGGTGAGCGGGGCAGGGAGGTCGACGACCTGTTCCTCCTCCGTAACTTCAGCCGAGTGTTCGACCAGGCGCTCAGTGATGGGGAGTTCCGGACCCTGTTTCAGATCGCAAACCCCAGACCGATCCCTCGTTGCCGACACTCCATTGAAACCAAACCCGCTTTCTTTGGTCACCCAATTTACTCCTCGCTCATGAAAGTCAGACTGTTACTCGCCCTTTTGCTGACGGCGCTTGCCGGACATCTCGGATTCGCCCAGACCAACGCCCCGGTGGATGACTGGAAGCCCGCGTCGTCGAACCAGCCGGGCAAGGACTATCCCAAGGTCAATTCCGAGGGCCGGGTGAAGTTCCGCATCGCGGCGACGAATGCCCGGGTTGTGGGCGTCAGCTTTCGCGACAGCAGCGCTTTTACCAAAGGCGAGGACGGAGCGTGGTATGGCCATACGCGTCCGTTGGACGAGGGCTTCCACTACTACACCCTCTCCATTGACGGTGCGGAGGTGCCCGATCCGAACAGTCGGATGTTCTTTGGTGCCCAGCGCTGGGGCAGCGCCGTCGAGATCCCGGCGAAGGACGAGGCCACATACACCCTGAAGAACGTGCCGCAGGGCCAATTGCGCGAGCTGTATTTCCATTCGCCGAGCACGGCCACCATGCGACGGGCTTTCGTCTACACGCCGCCCGGCTATGACCAGAATCCGGACAAGCGGTATCCGGTGCTGTATCTCCAGCACGGTTGGGGAGAGAACGAATACGGATGGGGCGTGCAGGGACGGGCCCGCGAGATCATGGACAACCTGATCGCGGAGAACAAAGCCCGCCCGATCATCATCGTGATGATCTATGGCATGACGAACGAGACCCGGATGGGTGGCATGCGGAATTTTGACATCGGCCCCTTCGAGACGGTGCTTGTGAAGGAGCTGATTCCATTCGTGGACGCCAACTTCCGCACGTTGGCCGACCAGCCGCATCGTGCCATGGCCGGTCTTTCGATGGGAGGCATGGAGACGCGCATGATCACCCTGCGGAACCTCGATACGTTCTCCCACATCGGGGTGTTCAGCGGCGGCAGCATCGGGGTTACGAACATCACCGACATGGCGGCGTTCAAGGCGAAGAACAAGCTGGTCTTCGTCAGCTACGGCAGCAAGGAACTGGGCAACAACCGTGGCGGCAACCCCAAGGCCGATGCAGATGCGCTCAAGGCCGCCGGCATCAACAGCCACTTCTATGTTTCCCCGGAGACGGCCCACGAATGGCAGACCTGGCGACGCAGCCTCCGTGAGTTCGCTCCTTTGCTGTTCAAGGACTGAGATTCCGCCATCGCATCACGACGACTTCATCCCATCCATCCCTTCATTCCCGTGCACATGAAACCCATCCTCCTCACAACCCTGTCGATGGTCAGCCTTGCGGCGGCGCTCCATGCCGCCGATCTCACCCGCAAGGTCGGGGACCCCGGAAGCCAGGAGTTTGTCGCAGCTCGCCTCGGAGAAACTCCGGCCGCCGCCGCTGCCCCGGCCGCATCGGCCCCGCGTCCCCGCCGCGGGGGCTTCGGTGGACCCATTGAACTGGGGCCCGATGACAAGGCCGCCTTCCCGGATGCACCCGTTGCCTTTGATCAACCCCGCGAGGGAATCGCCCACGGCAACCTGGAGATGGTCGAGTACGATTCGAAATCCGTCGGGACCAAGCGCAAGGCCCTCGTCTACACGCCGCCCGGTTACTCGGCGGATCGGAAGTATCCCGTGCTCTACCTGCTGCACGGCATTGGCGGGGACGAGGAGGAATGGCGTCGCGGTGGTCAGCCCAACGTCATCCTCGACAATCTCATCGCCGACAAGAAGGCCGAGCCGATGATCATCGTCATGCCCAATGGTCGGGCACAGGCCGATGACCGTGCGGGCTCCAACCCCATGGCCACGGCACCCGCGTTCGGGGTCTTCGACAAGGATTTGCTTGGCAGCCTGATTCCATTCATCCAGGCGAAGTACTCCGTGAAGACCGACCGCGAGCACCGCGCCCTGGCCGGGCTCTCCATGGGCGGCGGCCAGTCGCTGAACTTCGGGTTGGGTAACCTCGACACCTTCGCGTGGGTCGGCGGCTTCTCTTCCGCGCCGAACACGAAACCGGCGGCGGAACTCGTGCCCGATCCGGACAAGGCGAAGTCGCAGTTGAAGCTTCTGTACGTCTCGTGCGGCAACAAGGACGGGCTCATCCGCATCAGCCAGGGCGTTCATGCCCATCTCAAGGAAAAGAACGTCCCGCATGTGTGGCACGTGGACGAACACGCCCACGACTTCCAGCACTGGAAGAAGGCCTTGTTTCATTTCTCCCAACGCATCTTCACCTCCAGCAGCAAATGATCACCCAGCCTCTGAAAACGGTCCTGCCGCTCCTCGCGGGCGGAATCACGGCCTTGCAACTCGCGGCGGCGCCCGCCACGGATCGTCCGTTGCGCGTGTTGTACCTGGGCACCGGCGACTCGGCCGCATCCCCGCGCGCCCCCGGCGGTCGTACCAACTACGTCTACCTGCCAGGCCAGACCCTGGCACCCGAGGCCATCTACTTCGACCACCGCTCCGACGTCACCCAGGTGACCGAGACATCGCTCAAGCACTTTGACGCCGTCGTGCAGGTGTTGGCGGATGGCGGAGCGGCCAGCCAGAAATTGGAGGAAGCGTTCAAATCCCGGGGCGGCGGTTGGATCAAGTACACCAACGGCCAGCGTCCCACGGACGCCGTCCTCCGTGAGGCTGTGCTGGGCGGTGTCAGCCCGCAGGCCAAGGCGGCCTGGGAAGCGTCCCTGAAGGCGCGTCCCCCACTCCAACGCCTGTCCGGCGAGGTGCCAAATTATGAGCGCCGCGCCGAACCCGTGAAGTACCAGGCCCCGCTCTCCCCATCGGACAGCATGCGGTACATCCAGGTGCCGGCGGATTTCGAACTCCAGCTGTTCGCCTCCGAGCCCGACGTCGTGAAGCCCATCTACCTCGCCTGGGATGAGCGCGGGCGCGCGTGGGTTGTGGAAGCCCGTGATTATCCGCACGGCCTGACCCCCGAAGGCGAACCGGGGCACGACAACATCAAGGTCTGCGAGGACACCGACGGCGACGGCCGGGCCGACAAGTTCACCATCTTCGCCGACCGCCTGAACCTCGCCACCTCCTTGGTGTTCGTGAACGGTGGCGTCCTAGTTTCCGAGGCGCGTCACATGCTGTTCCTCAAGGACACCGACGGCGACGGCAAGGCCGACGTGCGCGAGGTCATCCTGCCCGGATGGGGCGTGGGCGATTCCCACGCCATGCAAAGCTACCTCAGTCGCGGCTTCGACAATTGGCTCTACGGGTCGGTCGGGTACTCGAACTTCCGTGGAAAAGTCGGCGGCAAGGAGATGCAGTTTGGTCAGGGCGTCTTCCGCTTCAAGGCCGACGGCTCCGTCCTCGAATTCCTCCACCAGTTCAACAACAACACCTGGGGCTTCGGTCTCAACGCCGCTGGCGATGTCTTCGGGTCGACCGCCAATGGACACCCGACGTTCTACGGCTACCTGCCAGCCCACATCCTGAACCCCACGCAACCAGGTTTTGGCGGACGTCGCGGTCCCGGCGGCGGCGGTGGCGGGAACGGATTCCGGCCGGGCTATCGCCTCGACGGCAACAACGAGCCCGAACGGCCCGCAGCGAATGTGCGGCGGTTGCCTTCCGCCAAATCATTGGCACCGGGCATGCGGATGCATCCGAACACACCGAACGTCCGCATGGTGGACAACTTCGGCGGCTATACCGCCGCGGCGGGCCATGGGTTCATGGTCAGCGATGCCTTGCCACCGCGCCTGCAGGGCAAGGCCCTCGTGACGGAGCCCACGGCCAAGTTGATCGGCATCGTGGACATCCAACCCGACGGCGGCGGTTACAAGGCGACCGACGCGGGCAACCTCCTCGCGAGTACGGACGAGTGGATGTCGCCGATCTTTGCTGAAGTCGGTCCCGACGGAGCTGTGTGGGTCATCGACTTCTACAGCTTCATCATCCAGCACAACCCAACCCCGAGCGTCCAGTCCGCGGGCGTTCAGGCCACGACCGGCCTCGGCGGTGCGTACAAGACGGAAAATGATCTGCGCGACCAGACCCACGGCCGGATCTACCGGGTTGTGTGGAAGGATGGTCCGAGGAGCGCGGTCCAATCGTTGGCCCAGGCCAAGACGCCTGAGATCATCGCTGCGCTGGAGAGCGGCAACCAGTTCTGGAGCCTCACGGCCCAGCGGTTGATCGTGGAGGGCAAGCGGTCCGATGCGGTACCTGCATTGAAGAAACGCGTTCGCTCCGGCAACGGCGGGAAGGGCGCGATCCATGCCCTGTGGTCCCTCGCGGGCCTCGACGCCCTCGACAAGGACACTCACCAATCGGCGCTCCTCTCCAAGGATGCCGCCCTTCGCCGCAACGCCATCCGCGCCCTGCCGGCGACCGAGGCGGGGCGGTTGCTCTTCTTCAGCAGTCCGGTGATCCAGGATCCGGACCTCATCACGCGCCAGGCCGCGTTCGTGAAGTTGCTGGAGTTTCCCACGATCCCAGCGATCCAGACGGTCGTGGGCCAGTTGCCGCGCACTGCCATCAACAACGAGGACCCGTTCCTCAGCGATTCGGTCACCTTGCTGGGACGCATCCACAAGGTGTCCGGCATCGGCGAAAACGAGGTCAAGGTCACCGCGGGTGATCCGAAGCGCGGGGAGGATCTGTTCTACAACAGTCCCACCGCGGCCTGTGCAGCCTGCCACCGGGTCGGGGGCAAGGGCGGCGACATCGGTCCCATCCTGGACGGCATCGCCGTCCGTGGCGACCGGGCCTACATCCTCGAAAGTCTCATGGACCCGAACGCGAAGATGGCCAAGGGATTTGAGAACCTGCCGATTTCGCCCATGCCGCCATTGGGCGCGCTGCTGAAGGAGCAGGAACTGGAGGACATCCTGACCTATCTTGCCACGCTGAAGACGCCTCCGAAGGACGGCATCACGGTTCCAGTACGGAAGGTCGAAGACTACGAATGATCATGAAGACAAGATCCTATATCCTCGGCCTGGCGTCCCTCTGTGTGCTGGCCATGACACCGCTCCGTGGCGCCGACACCACGACCCTCGACCCCGAGGGTTATATCCGCGACTGGCTCGTCCTCGCGCCGATCCCGCTGCCCGAAGGGGCCGACGCCGGCGAACTCCTGATGCGTTCGCAGGTCCCGGAGGAGGCAAAGCTCAAACCCAAGACTGGCGACGCGGTGACCGTGAACGGTCGCCAGCTCACGTGGAAGGCCGTCACGGCTCCCACCAATCACCTCGATTTCAACGCCGTCCTGAAGTCCCAGAACGACCAGTCGGCGGGGTTCATGGTGACCTACGTCGAGTGCGACCGGGAGATCCCGGACGTGATCATTGCCGTGGGCAGCAATGATCAGGGCCGGATCTACTTCAACGGCGTGGACATCTACGCCTTCAGCGAGGCGAGACCGCTCACGCTCGATGCAGACAAGGGCAAGATCACGCTCAAGCCGGGGATCAACGTTCTCGTGTTCAAGGTCATCAACCTACAGAACAGTTGGCAGGGTGCCATGCGGTTGACCGATCGGGCCGGAAAGGCCCTGACCAACGTCAAGATCCGGCTGTCTCCCTGACGGCCTTCCC
>JAIXZE010000236.1 GCA_027489875.1 Verrucomicrobiales bacterium | reverse complement strand
TCGGCTCCCATCCACCCTGGATGGCGTCACGTCGGGGGCGTGGGAGCGGCGTCAGCCTTGGCCCCGCATTTGCTTCGTGAGCCTCGCGGGTTGGCGGCGTCCAACGACTGCAATCCCAGCATGACGGATCCTCCCGGAGGAGGCGTCCCGATCGAAGAACCAATCCGAACCATTCCCACCCCATGAACTCCGATGTCATCCCGGTTCCGCCCCAGATGCCCGAGGCCGTCGCGGCTCAGGAACAGCCAGCCGATGCGACCGTGAAGTGGCTGAAGCGATTGCTGGTGTGCAACCCATTCTACCTGGCGAGCGCAGCGCTGCTGTTGTTCGGCCTGAGCCGGCTGACGCAGGATCCGCGTTTCCTGACGACCGAGACGCGCGAGGTGCTGTTCCAGTTCGGGGTGTTGCAGGCCTACGGATTCCTGCTGGTCGGCACGGCACTTTGGCTGGCCCGTCGCCGTATCTGGTATGATTCCGCCTTGTTGGTCGTGCTGGAGAACGGGTTGCTGTTGGCACCGTTCCTCGGGATCAGCCAGGCCGTGCTCCTCGACCAGACCCTCGCCGTCAGCCTGGCGTCCGCGGGTGGCCTGGCCGTGATGGGCCGCGCATGGTCGATCCGACGCGGGTATCCGGGCCTGAACTTGCCGGATCGGGCGCGGATCGCTGGTGCGTTGATCCTCGCGATCAACGTCGGCCTGCCGCTCGTCTACAAGACACGGGTCGACACCGACTGGCACATGGGCAACCGGATCCTGTGGCTGGCCGTGCTGCCCATGCTGGCGCTGTTGCCCAACCTGTTTCCGCCACCATCGGCCGGGGACCGTCGGGATTCCGTGACGGCTGCAGAGGTGCGGTGGTTGCCGATGTTGATCCACGGATTGTGGCTCGCCGGAACCGCCGTCCACGCGTGGAGCATCGCCTGGGTCGACAAGACGCCCACGCCGAATGTGCTGCTGTTGCCCGTCGCGATCGCATCGCTCTGGACCGTCCAATGGCGTCACCAGGATTTTCTGGAGGGTGCGAACCTCGGGTTGCGGGCTGGATTGCTGGGAGCGACGGCGATGGCGGGTTGGTTGTTCTCGGGATTGCCCGAGGTCGTGGGAGGTTTGGCTGCGGCCAACCTGATCCTCTTTGGGTTGTTTGCCCTTCGCGCTGAAAGCCGGCTGCTGCGCTTCGTCGCCTGGGCTGCTACGGCGGTGTCGGGCGTGCGACTCCTGCTGGTGCTGCGGCCCGAGTGGGTGTCGATGCTGCTCCAACCCCGGCCGTACCTGATCGCGCTCGCCGTGGCCGTGGGTGTGGCCCTGATCGTCCTCCTCGTGCGGGTGCGGACACCGGTCGCCGGGATCTTCGGTGGCATTGGAGTGGGGCTGGCGGTGTCGTGGTGGACGACGTGGCAACAACCGCATCTCGGGATCCAGTTCGGTGCCATTCTGGCATTGGCCCACAGCCTGCGGTGGGTGGGGTTGTCCGGGTTCGAGCTGCGGGTTGGGCAGGGAGCCCTCGGATTGGTATGGGCGATCGACAGTCTCGCGTGGGCGTGGGACCCCGCCGTCGCAACAGCCTGGATGCCGTGTGCCTTTGGTGGGCTGGCTCTGGTGGGTTTGATCGTGGTGCGACGGTGGGTTGGCATCGAGTTCCCGTGGGTGCTGGCCGGCATCGCGGCGTTGAACGGCCTTGTTCCACCCGGCGTCTGGACGGCCCGCACGATTTCGGCGGGGATCCTGACGCTCCTGCTGAGCCTCGCCTGCTTCGCCATCGGCACCGCCTTCGCGGTCCGGCGACAGGATGACGGGATGACGGTGGGCCGATGGCAGGGAAGAAATGGGAGGTAATTGTCAAATGTATGGACGCGACCCCATTGTTTTCCGTTCTGGGAACTGGAGACTGGGATCTGGCAACTCCCATGGAAGGCCGGTTGCCCTCACCCGGCGTGGGTCATGGATCCGGGGAACTGCCCTATTTCCCCCGCCAGGCGCTGAGGGGATGCACGTGGGCGCGCGTGGCCCAGGCGTCCCAGTCGGCGGCCATGCGCTGGACGCGGTCGGGGTGTTGGGCGGCGAGGTCGTGGGATTCGGAGCCGTCGGAGTCGAGATCGTAGAGTTCCCAGGGCTTGTCTTCCTTCGCGACGAGCTTCCATCGGCCATCGCGGATGGCGCGGTTGCCCTCGTGTTCCCAGACGAGGGGGCGGGTGCGCTGGAGGGGTTCGCCGCGGAAGGCGGGTCGCAGGCTGGTGCCTTCCATGGGTTGGATGGATTCACCGGCGGACTGGCTGGGGTAGGTGGCTCCGGCCAGGTCCACACAGGTGGCCATGATGTCGGTGAGTTGACCGGGTTGCGATTCGAGTCGGCCCTGGCGCGCCGTCGCGATCCCGGCGGGCCAGTGGGCGATGAGCGGCGTGGCGATGCCGCCTTCGTGGGTCCAGTGCTTGTACTCGCGGAAGGGGGTGGAACTGACATTCGCCCAACCGCGGCCATAGGCGATGTAGGTGTCGGGTCCGCCCGGCAGGACGCCGATGCCCTGGCGGACGGGGTATCCGTCGCGGGTCTGCTTCGGTTGGCTGCCGAACTGTTGTTCGTCGGTGGCCATGGGTGGGAGGGAGGGTTGGTCGGCGCGGGCGGTGGGCTTGTTGCCCCGGCCGTTGCCTTCGGCGCAGGCACCGTTGTCCTGTAGATACAGGATGAGCGTGTTGTCGAACTGACCGTGGGCCTTCAGTTCCGCAACGATCCGACCGATGCCCTGGTCCATGGAGTCGATCTGGGCGGCGTAGACCTCCATGCAACGGCTTTCGAAGGCCTTGTCGGAAACCTTGTCCCACGATTCGGCGGGAGGGACCGCGGCCCAGCGGTCGTCGAGGAGGCCGAGTGCACGCAGCTTCGCACGGCGTGCAGCCCGGATCGGTTCGTATCCGGCGTCGTATCGGCCCTTGTACTTGGTGATGTCGGAATCCTTCGCGTGCAAGGGCCAGTGCGCGGCGGTGAACGCTGTGTAGAGGAGGAAGGGCTCGTCCTTGCGGTCGCGGGCATGGTCGCGGAGGAAGCGGACGGCGTGCTCGGCGATGGCGTCGGTGTAATAGAAGGTGGCGGGCTTGTAGTCGGGGTCGTTGGCGACGGTGATGAGGTGGTTGTCGCGAACGAGCGAGCTGGGGTCGAAGTAGCTGCCGGCTCCGTGGATGGTTCCGTAAAAGCGGTCGAATCCGCGCTGGAGCGGCCAATTGTTGGTCTCGGTCAGGACCTTGGCTCCATGGCCGGGGGTGACGTGCCATTTGCCGACGGCGTAATTGCGGTAGCCGGCGGGCTTCAGGGCTTCGGCGAGGGTGACGCACTGGCGGTTGAGGCGACCGCGGTAACCAGCGTGGCCGCGGTCTTCCATCATGTGTCCGACGCCGGTTTGGTGCGGGTGGAGACCGGTGAGGAGCGAGGCCCGGGTGGGGCAACAGCGGGCGGTGTTGTAGAACTGGGTGAAGCGAAGCCCGCCGCGGGCGAGGGCGTCGAGGTTCGGGGTGTGGATCTCGCCGCCGTAGCAACCGATGTCGGAGAAGCCGATGTCATCGCTGAGGATGACCAGGATGTTGGGGCGTTGGGAGGTGCTGGCGGCGGCGAGGGAGAAGCGCGCGGCGAAGGCGGCGAGCAGGGCAATGCCGAGGAGGAGGGAGGAGCGCTTCATGGGGGAAGTTTGAAGAGGGGAGAACC
This sequence comes from Verrucomicrobiales bacterium, assembly GCA_027489875.1. GTDB lineage: Bacteria > Verrucomicrobiota > Verrucomicrobiia > Limisphaerales > UBA9464 > UBA6176. The sequence continues at coordinate 6,373 of JAIXZE010000236.1, read as the reverse complement.
CAGACGCCAGATCCCAGACGCCAGACAGGGGAAGTTGGAGTTTTGAAGATTCAAGTTTCAAGGGTGGTTGCCAGTTTCCAGAGAGCACGTGATCTCACGCGGCGGATGATGGTGGTGCCGGGTGGGGGCACCCGGCCTTCAGGGGGAGGTGCCAGGGGGAACTGGCTTCTGGGAACTGGGTACTCTTCATCCACAGCCTCCTGACGTCGTCTGCTACCTGAATCAACCTTGCAAATCTTCCATGACGTGGAAGATTTGCACGGATGATCGAGCGAGCCATCGTACCCGCTGTCCGTGCCGCTCTCGGGCGTCAGGCCGCTGTTGCCCTGCTGGGGCCACGGCAGGTGGGCAAGACGACACTTGCGCTCGAAATCGCCCGGCAATCCAACGCCATCTACCTCGACCTCCAGAAGGTTTCGGATCGGGCAAAGCTGATCGATCCATCGGCGTACCTCTCGCAGGTGGAGGATCGATTGGTGATCCTGGACGAGGTTCATCGGACGCCAGACCTCTTTCCGATCCTGCGCGGGGTCATTGACGAAGGTCGTCGGCGTGGGCACCGGACCGGACGCTTCCTGATCCTTGGTTCGGCTTCGACGGAACTCCTCCGCCAAAGCGGCGAAAGCTTGGCGGGTCGGATCAGTTACCTGGACATGGGACCGGTCCATCCTGGCGAGGTGGATCCGGGCGAGGATGAGCGGCTGTGGGTGCGGGGTGGATTTCCCGACAGCTTCCTGGCGCGGAGCGGAGCGGACAGCATGGAGTGGCGTCAGGACCTGATCCGCACTTATCTGGAGCGGGATGTTCCCCAGTTTGGACCCCGCATTCCCGCCGAGACGCTGCGCCGCTTCTGGACGATGCTGGCCCATGGACAAGGCGGGGTGCACAACGCAGCGAAACTGGGTGCGGGACTGGAGATCAGCGGCCAGACCGTGAGTCGCTATACCGACCTGTTGGTGGACCTGCTCCTCGTGCGTCGATTGGCGTCCTACCATGTCGACGTTGGCAAGCGGTTGGTGAAGTCGCCGAAGGTATACATCCGCGACAGCGGGTTACTGCACGCGCTGCTGGGGATCGGGGATCGGGAAGCGTTGCTGGGCCATCCGGTGGTGGGCGGGAGCTGGGAAGGTTTTGTGGTCGAGAGCCTGCTGGCCGTTGCTCCCTTGCGGACGGTACCCGGCCACTATCGGACCTCCGGTGGTGCGGAAGTGGATCTCGTGTTGGAACTCCCGGGCGGGCGGCGTTGGGTGGTGGAGATCAAGCGCAGTCCGGGTGCGGTGCCCTCGCGGGGATTTCACGAGGCCTTTCGTGACCTCGAGGCGGAAAGGGGTTGGATCGTGCATGCCGGCAGCGGAAGGCACCCGCTGTCAAAGGGAATGGAAGCGATTGGCCTCCGCGATCTGATGGCTGAGTTGAAGTCTTCTTGAAACTTGGAACTTCCAACTCCTGACATCCGGCGGATGTGGTGGCAGGGTTGGTGAATTCATGCGGTGCGGAACAAACATGCGTGTGGGCGGAGCTGTCGGCGATCCAGCCGTCGGGACGCTCGCGCCGACGGCCGGTAACGGGTGGGACGCGATGAAGGGGAGCGTGGCGCGATGAGTTCCGGAGCGAAGCCGTCCTTGGCGATCCGGCTATTGTCGTGGCTGGCGGGTGCCCTCGTGCGGCGTCCGGGGTGGTTCCTGTGGCCACAGGTCGCACTGTTCTTCGCCTGCGTCGCGTTCACCGTGTTCCGGTTGGAGTTCGACATGGACCGGAACTCGCTGGTGGGCGAGGACAAGCCGTCCCACCGGAACTTCCTCGCGATGCAGCGGGAGTTTCCGAGCCAGGACGACATCGTCGTCGTGGTCGAGAGCGACGACACCGAGAAGAACCGTCAGGTGGTTGAACGACTGGGTGCGCGCCTGGAGGCGGAGTCGGTGGCGGCGAACCCGACGAATGTTTTCGGGGACATCTTCTACAAGGGCGACCTGCGGTTGATGGGGAAGAAGGCGCTGCTGTTCTTTCCGGAGACCAACCTGGTCGAGTTCTCGAAAGCGCTCGGCGACTACCGGCCGTTCATGGACCAGTTCATGGGGTCGACGAACATGGCGTCGCTGTTCCGACAGGTGAACACGCTGATCCGCCAGAGCGGTCGGGAACGTTCGGAAAAGACGGAGTCGTTCGTGAAGGCCTTGCCGGCGATGGAGCGGCTCCTGCGGATGGCGGCGGAATCGTTGTCGCGTCCGGGCAATCCCCCCTCGCCCGGCGTGGAGGCGTTGTTCGGCGGTGGCGCCGAAGCGGAGCGGGCGAAGTACATCACCCTGGGCCGCGGGCGCGTTTACCTGCTTTCGGTGAAGCCGCCGCTGGTCCGGGTGACGGCGTCGGACGTGCAGCCGACCCTGTGGGAAAGCCTGCGCGGGAAGCCCGCCGATGCGAGTACGAAACGGATCGAGGAGACCCGGGTGTCGCGGCAGGGGGCGGCCAACCGCGCGGCGATCCGTCGGACGCGCGAACTGGTGGCGGCCGTGAGTGCCGAGGTCCCGGGCGTGAACCTCGGTGTGACGGGCGAGAGCGTCCTCGCGCTGGACGAGATGAACCAGTCGGAGAAGGACTCGACGAAGGCGACGCTGCTGTCGCTGGTCATCTGCGCGGGCATCTTCGTGGTGGGGTACCGGCAGACGGGGCGGCCGATGAAGGCGATGCTGTGCCTGGTGATGGGGCTGGGATACACGATGGGCTACACCACGCTGGTGGTGGGGCACCTGAACATCCTGACGATCACGTTCGCGCCGATGCTGATCGGGTTGGCGATCGATTTCGGCGTGCACCTGGTCACGCGGTACGAGGAGGAGTTGCGGCATGGGCTGGGCGATCACGAAGCCATGTTCAAGGCGGTCGTCTACACGGGGCAGGGCATCTTCACGGGCTGCTTCACCACGGCGGGTGCGTTCCTGGCGATGTCGCTGACCGACTTCCGGGGCATCCAGGAGATGGGGGTGATCTCGGGCGGCGGATTGCTGCTGTGCCTGGTTCCGATGATCACGGTGCTGCCCGTGCTGTTGCTGCGTGGACGGCAGAACCGGATCGACAAGGTCGAGGGCGTACGGCAACAGGCCGCGGCCGCACGGGTGTCTTCCGAAGCGGCGACGGCGGGTGGGGAGGTCCTCGATGCGCGCGCGCGGTTGGAGCGCCTCTGGCTCGACCGGCCGTGGACGGTGATTGGCGTGGTGGCAGCGTTGTGCGTGCTTGCCGCGGTCCGCCTGCCATCGGTGCGGTTCGACTACAACCTCCTCAACATGCAGAGCGCCGGGCTGCCGGCCGTCGTCTTCGAGCACAAGCTGATCGCGTCGTCGGAAAAGTCCGTGCTGTTTGGCGCGTTGGTAGCGGATTCACTGGAACACGCAGCGGAGTTGGAGGCGAAGGTGCAGGCGCTGCCCAGCGTGTCCTCGACCGATTCCATGGCGAAGTACCTGTCCGAGGATTCGCGCGCCAAGGTCGAGCTGGTCCGCGCGGCCCGTTCGAATCTGGCCGGGCTCAAGTTCGCGCCGCTGGACCCGGGTCCGGTCGACCTCACCGAGTTGAGCCAGCGGTTGTGGGCGTTCGCGGGGTACATGGGCCTCGCCGGCGATGAATTGATGAAGCGGAACGATCCGGAACTGGCGGGACGTCTGCGGTCGATCGGGGCTGCCGCTCGGGAGATGCGGGTGGCGATGTTCCGTGGGGATCGGGAGGCGAACGCGGCGAAGCTGGGTCAGTTCCAGCGGGCCTTCCTGGGCGATGTGCAGGAGACGTTGATGGCGATCCGCGACCAGGACGACTCGGGACCGTTGCGGATCGAGGACTTGCCGGCGCAGTTGCGGAATCGCTTCGTGGGAAAGACGGGCAAGCATCTCGTCCAGGTCTACCCGAAGCATGACGTGTGGAGCCGGGAGGAACAGGCGACCTTCGTGCGCGAGTTGCGGAGCGTGGATCCGAAGGTGACCGGGACTCCGGTGCAGCTCTATGAGTACACCTCGCTCCTCAAGAATTCGTACGTCGAGGCCGCGTGGTGGGCGCTGGGTGCCATCGTGATCCTGGTCTTCTTCCACTTCCGATCGTTCGGTCAGGTCCTCCTGTCCCTGTTGCCGGTCGCCATCGGGACCCTGTGGATGGTGGGGTTCATGGGGTGGACTGGAATTCCGTTCAATCCGGCCAACATCATGACGCTGCCGCTGGTCATCGGCATTGGTGTGACCAACGGCATCCACATCCTCAACCGCTTCGCCGAAGAGCCGAATCCCAGCATCCTGGCGAAGAGCACCGGCAAGGCCGTGCTGGTCTCGGGCCTGACGACGATCGCCGGTTTCGGAAGCCTGATCATCGGTGAGCATCAGGGCATCCAGAGCCTCGGATGGATCATGGCGGTGGGGACGGCGACGTGCATGACCGCGGGTCTGACGTTCCTGCCGGCGGTGCTGACGTTGCGGGGGCGGACGAAGCCGTCTGCCTGAAATGTAAAATTTATGGACGCGACCCCATTGCCCTTCCTTCGCCGCGTGGGGGCACGCGGCCTTCAAAGGGGGAGTCAACGGGCGGCCTCCTCCTCCTTAGTCCAGTTCATCGCGTCGAACGGGTCCAGGTTCATGACCCTGGTACAGGTGGTGACGAAGCCCCCGACGAACTTCTGACGGCCGCCGGCCCGCCTTCCCATCGCTCGGAGGGGATCCCCTCGAGCAGGGCTTTCAGGCGCGCTCCGCGGGCGGGTTGGATGTGCGCGATATGGGCGATCCGGCCGAGCAAATGGGCTTCGAAGTCCGCGTGGCCGTCCCGGTTCTGCGATGCGCTGCCGTGCCGGCCAATGTTGTGCAGGATCGCCTTCAACTGGTCGTACTGTTCCCTGGGGATCGCCGGCTTTTCGTTGAGCACCAATCCCACGGCGCGCTGGGAGACGGACTTCGTCTGGACCCGGACCTTGCGCCAGTTCACCTCGAATCCTTCCTCGATCACGATCGCGCCGATCCGGGTGAGCAGCGCGTCGGCAGCCCGACGCAACTCCGGTCCACCGCTGATCAACAGGTCGTCGGCGTAGCGGGTGTAAACCACTCCGGCGGCCTCGGCGTATCCACGCAACCGGCAATCGAGGCGGAAAGCCGCGAGGTTTGCGAGCGCAGGGGAAGCCGGGCTTCCCTGCGGCAGATGCGGGATTCGATACAATTCCCGGATTCGGTTGGAGGCTCCGGCTGGGCATCCCGCGAGAATGCGGGAGGGCGTGGATGTCGTGCACAGGCACGCCAGCAGTCGGGCCACGGCGACGGGATAACCGGCGTGGCGGAAGGTGGCGTCCACCCGGGCCCGGGAGATCGAGGGAAAGAAGTCTGCGAGGTCCAGGCGAAGCACGGTGGCTTTCCCGGTGTGTGGCTCGACGTGGGAAAGCGTGTTCCGTCCGACGACGAATCCATGGGCGGACTCGTGGACGGGAATCGATTTCAGGATCCCGTCCAGGATCCGCCGTTGGATTCCAGCCAGGCGCGCTTTCGGAGCTTCCAGCAGCCGGTGTCCGCCCGTCCGCTTCGGAATCCATTGCCAACGGTAGTGTCGAAGCGCCTGTGACCCTCCCCGGCGCAACCATCCACCCGGGTCGGCGAGCCAGAGCAGTTCGTTGGGTTCCAGTTCCAGCCAATCGGCCACTTCGCCCGCCGACTCCAGGCGGTGCACCGGCCAACGCCATCGGGATTCAGGAACGGACTCGGAATGAAGTCGCTCGTAGAGGCCTGGGCGTTGGCGAGCGAGTGCCTTCCGCAATGGGGCATCCACCGACAGGATCGCCGTCACCGCCTCCAGTGTGGGTCGACTGCCGGGCGGATGCTGCCTGAGGACTTTCGTGATGGCCGAGGTGAACGCGCGAGGGCATTTGCCCAGTTGGCTCTGGACCCGCTGCTGCATGGATTCCCGATCCCATTCTCCCCGGAGGAGCAGGCGGGCCAGAGCTCGCAGTTCCGTCGTGATCGGCATCAGGCAGGTAGACGCTGCCCCAACGTGTCCTGTCTGGCGGGAGCAAGCCTGCACCTTGGGTGCAGTGTCGCTCCTGCGATGGAATGCCGGATGATCCAACTCCCCGGGGTAACCCCGGAGGACCGGAGACGAACTCCAGTCGGCTTGGGGCAGCGTCTTGGCCGACTGTTCTGCGGGTGGTCCGACCGATCAACAGCGGAGTTGGTGCTGTCCGTCACGCCGGAGGCGTGGGAGCAGCTAGCCCGGGGTGCGAAGCGACCCCGGGTCACGCGTGGGAAAGGATGAACAACCCCGGAGGGGTTGAAGGACCGGGAGCCTTCGCACCCCTGCCGGGGTGCGTGTGCGTCATGATGCGCGTTGTCCCCGGGTGCGTGCTTCGCACGACCCGGGGCTATCGGCT
>JAIXZE010000305.1 GCA_027489875.1 Verrucomicrobiales bacterium | reverse complement strand
GATCCAACTCAAGGAGGCTGGAGTGACCGTCTGCCGTCTCCAGCGCGGCCACCAACTTGCCAGCGACGAATCGCAGGCGGGGATTGAAGACCCACGCCGCCGGCGGCAGTCCCGCCGTGCTCCATGTGTCCTGCGGGGGAATCTTCACAGTCCATCCGACCTCGGGAGGCAACCCAACCTCCGAGGCCACCGGTGCGGACTCCAGTCCCTGCCACGCATCCTCCGGAGAGCCCGTCAACCGCCAGTGCAGCAGCTTCGCCGGCACGCCACTGTTCACCGCCACCAGCGCGAAGAGGTCCTTTCCAACGACACACAGCGAAGCCTCGCGCCCCGCCTCCAAGGAACAGGCCCGCTCCTTCAACGGTGTCGCCGTCGTGCCATCCGCCGAGATCCGCCACAACCGCAGTCGACGCTCCCGGGGACGCTCCGCCTGCCGCTCCGGGTCGATGTCGAGGATCGCCCAGTACAGGTCGCCATCCAGGCGCAGGATGTCAGCGGCCACCAACAATGGCACCACCGGCTGCAAAGGCGCATCGCCGCCCGCAACCTTCAACTTCAGTGGGACCAACGGGGATTCAGGCATGGGCAAAAAGAGAGGTCAGTTGTTGAAGAGCCGGATGGCATTCAGCCGCGGTTCCTGGGGATTGGCGGTAGGCACCACCAGCGAGTTGCCCGTCATCCGCGACACCACCGAGAAGGTCACCCCGCCCGCCTCATAGGCCGCCGGTGGAACCAATGTGGCCGCCGCAATCGCATCCTGCCACGGCTGCGTCACTCCGTAGGAGGGATCGTAGAGGACCCACGCACCCCCGATGAAAACGTCCGCGATCCAATGATTCCCCCACGTGTTTGGGCCGATGTTCCCATGCCCCGCAGGCGCCGCGATCCTCCACCCGTCTGGCTTGTAATACTCCATCGCTCCGATCGTGAACTTGTAGTCCGCCGGAATGCGCGTGATCGACGCCGGCGATGCGTGGGTCACGATGTGGTAGAAGTGCGCCGGCCAACCGGGGTTCGGGCCCCTGGCATTGTTCAACGCGGTCGCAAACGCCGGATCCAGAGCCGCCTCCGCCCTCAGCGCAGTCCCATCCGGGATCATGGGATGGGCCTGAAGCATCATTTCCGCCGTCCGGATTCCATGCAGCGAAAGCGTATTGCAGAACATCCGGTCAAACACTTTGCAACTCACCGCGTACTGCTGCATTCCGGCGGCATCGACGGAGCGGATGCCCGCCGCCATATCCTGGGCTGGAGCGGTACCGTTCTGGAAATCCCGCCAATAGATCAGACCCGTGTCGTGCGGTTGCCCCACCGTCGTGAAGCGCTGCCAGACCTGTTGGAGCACTGCGGCCGCTGCTCCCTGGCCCTGCGCCCAGCGACACGACCAGTCGAACATCTCGAAGTAATTCTGCTCCGGCCCCAGCGGCGGGAGGGGGGCCTCCAGCACGAAGAAGAAGGTATGCTCCGACTGCGCGAACGGCTGCCATCCCTCGCCCAACCGCTTCATCTGCCACCGCAGCACCTCCCGCGACAACCGCTGCACCGTTCCCGGGACCGTCGTCAGCGTCAGCGTCCCCGTCGCCACCCCGTTATTGAACTGCACCACCACCGAGTCCGTCTGGAGCCCTCCAGCGCTGTCCGCCTTGATCTCCCGCCGCCCATTGTAGTTCGCCGGGGTGATTCCCCGGATCCGGAACCGGATCTGCCTCGGACCCGCCACCGGCACGTTCGGACCCCGCACGAAGGCCACCGGCCAGCTGACCGGCGCATTCGCATGCGGCCCCGTTGCCCAATGCGCATACGGACGACCGGTGGCCGGATCATTTCCGGCAAGCGGCCGGACCTCGGCAGGCGTGAGATGATGTCGGAAAGCAGCACCCGCCGGACGCGGTTCCAGCCACGCCACGTTGGCCTGCGCCGGATCCGGTATCCGGGCATACCAAATGTCGATCCCGTTGAGGAACCGGATCTCCTCCAACCGGAACACCCGCGGTGCCCGAACCCGATTCAGGACCGCCCTTCCCGCCGCAGCAACTCTGGAGGAAAGCGACATGGTCAGACCCGTGAGGAAATCACCGTGATTCCAGCCCAGCCACGCGTCGCAGCCACTCCAACTCTACCCACCCAACGAGGTCCAAAGGGCCAGGAGAACGAGGTTCGCGTGAGCATGGTGTCAGTCAATCCCTCACACCCAACAGGGTCAAGGGCTTTGTCCCCACCCGGAACGGGACGGGCGCATCCTGACACTGCCCCCCGTTGGAAAGCATGCGGGGCGGCGATGTCCTCATCGCCTTGAGAATGGCTTCGGAACGGCGACGAGGACGTCGCCACCCCGTTCCATGCGGGGGCAGGGTCTGGATGCGCTCCAGCCCATTCCGCCACAAACAACAAAGTTCACGGCCAGTGAGTTCTAGACTGCGATCCTCAACATTGAATAGCGTTCACTCCTAGAAACCGGATGAACCCTTCCGCTCCAACAATACGCAGGATGGCGATCACAGGGCTGTTCGTCCCGGTTGCGTGCATGCTGCTGTG
>JAIXZE010000435.1 GCA_027489875.1 Verrucomicrobiales bacterium | reverse complement strand
GACCTGATCCCACGATACCTGCCCGCCCTCCCGACCGATCCCTTCGGTGGCGGGCTCCCAACCTTCCAGCGGCTCGACCCGGGCCTGGCCATCGGTTTCAACCGCACCGCGCTCCATGGAATGGAAGCCCCTGCCCCCACCGACCCCGGCGGTTCCGGTGCCCTGCTCCACCTCACGCGCTGAGTCAACCTCACAGGTAGCCAACGTCAGGAGGCTGGGGAGGAAGTCCCAAGTTTGAAGCCCGCACGCGCACATCTTGACACTGCCCCCGTTTGAGACTGGGAACGGGGCGGCGATGTCCTCATCGCCTTTGGGGAGGGGCTTTGAGGACGGCGACAGGGACGTCGCCTCCCCGTTTGTGAACGGGGCGGCGATGTCCTCATCGCCTTGGGGGAGTGGCTTTGAGGACGGCGACGGGGACGTCGCCTCCCCGTCTGTGAGCGGGGCGGCGATGTCCTCATCGCCATTGGGAGAGGGGCTTTGAGGACGGCGACGAGGACGTCGCCACCCCGTTCCATGCGGGGGCAGTGTCAGGATGCGTCCCATCCCGATCCGGCGGTGGTTGAAGCCAGCCTCCTGACGTCGTCTACGATTGGGAGGGTAGCTGACGAGGGCACGAGGCAGGAGGCAGGGTGGATGACTTTGCGGTTGCGGGCATGGAGGGGGGGTGGCGAAGTAAGGGCTCCCGCGGCGGCGCACAGTCTTCTGGACGCTGCCCGCGGCCTTCCCACTTTTTCAGGAAACATTGGATCGAACATGGGCATCATGAGTTTCAAACACGTTCTCTTCGGCTGGCAGGACGAGGTGGCAGCAAAGCTGGATCCGGTCGCACGACTGATCTACCGCTCGAACCAGTTGGGTTCCGACCAACGGGTGACGAACACCGGTGGCGGAAACACCTCCTCGAAGCTCATGGAGAAGGATCCCTTGACCGGCGAGTCCGTCGAGGTGCTGTGGGTGAAGGGCTCCGGCGGGGATCTTCGGACGAGCACGCGCGAGAACTTCTCCTCGTTGTACCAATCGAAGGTTGTCGGTTTGCAGCGGACTTATGCGGCGCGCGCCGACAAGGGGCTCAAGTCGCCCGCCGAGGACGAGATGGTGGGGATGTACACGCACGCGACGTTCAACCTGAATCCGCGCGCGACCTCGATTGACACCCCGTTGCATTCGTTCATCCCCGGCAAGCATGTCGACCACATGCACCCGAACGCCGTGATCGCGATTGCCGCGAGCGCCCGTTGCGAGGAACTGACGAAGGAAGTCTTTGATGGAGCCATGGCCTACGTGCCGTGGATGCGGCCCGGATTCGAACTGGGTCTGGCGATGCAGGAGATCTGCCGGAAGGATCCGTCCAAAAACGCCATCATGATGGGCCAGCACGGGTTCATCTCGTGGGATGACGACGACGCCGTCTGCTACCAGCGCACGCTCTGGTATATCGAGACGGCGTCCGAGTACATCGAGGCCGCGTATGCGCGGAAGGGCGGGGACGCCACCGCGTTCGGCGGTGCCGCGGTCGAGAGCCTGCCCGAGGAAGTGCGGCAGAAGGTCCTCGCCCGGCTGCTGCCGTGGTTGCGCGGTCAGGTCAGCCAGCAGAAGCGGTTCATCGCCACCGTGCAGGACGACGCGAAGATCCTGCGCTTCGTGAATTCCAAGGACGCCCCGCGTCTCGCGGAGTTGGGCACCTCGTGCCCGGACCATTTCCTCCGCACCAAGATCAAGCCGCTGTACGTGTCGCTGGACTCCGAGTTGAAGGATTTCTCGGATGCGGCGATCGACGGTTTCGTGGCTTCGTTGCAGAAGTCGCTCAAGGCGGGAATCGAGCAGTACCGGAAGGATTACGCCACCTACTACGAACGCTGCCGACGGCCGGACTCGCCGGCGATGCGCGATCCGAACCCGACCGTGGTCCTCATCCCGTCGATCGGCATGGTGGCGTGGGGCAAGGACAAGTCGGAGTCCCGCGTGACCGCCGAATTCTACAACTGCGCCGTCGAGGTGATGCGCGGGGCGGAGGCGATCGACCGGTACATTGCGTTGCCCCAGCAGGAGGCTTTCGACATCGAGTACTGGTTGCTCGAAGAGGCGAAACTGCGCCGGATGCCGCCTGAAAAGGAACTGGCACGGCAAGTCATCGTGGTGATTGGTGCGGGTTCCGGCATTGGTCGGGAGACGGCGTTGAGGTTGTCGCGGGAGGGAGCACACATCGTGTGCGTCGACCTGAATGCGGCAGCGGCGGAAGCCACGGCGAAGGAAATCACGGACAAGCTGGGGCTCGGCATCGGTGTGGCTGGAACGGGGCTCTCGGGCTGCGGACCGGCGATCGGGTTGGCGGCGGACATCACGAACCGCGCGAGCATCCGGGCGATGCTGGACAAGGTGGCGTTGGCGTACGGTGGGTTTGATTCGATCTGCGTGACCGCGGGCATCTTTGTCCCGAGCGACACGAGCGGCCACATCCCCGACGATCGTTGGGACCTCACCTTCCGCATCAACGTCACCGGCAGCTATCTTGTCGGCGACGAGGCGGCGAAGACGTGGAAGCAGCAGGGATTGCGCGGCAACCTGGTGCTGACGACCAGTGCGAACGCAGTGGTGGCCAAGAAGGGATCCGTGGCCTACGACACGTCGAAGGCCGCCGCGAACCACCTGGTGCGTGAACTGGCGATCGAGTTGTCACCGCTCGTCCGGGTGAACGGCGTTGCTCCCGCGACGGTGGTGCAGGGCAGTGCGATGTTCCCGCGTGACCGCGTGATCGGGTCGCTGGCCAAGTACAATATTCCGTACACCGAGGACGAGGCGACGGAATCGCTGGTGAAGAAGCTGGCGCAATTCTATGCGGATCGGACGCTGACCAAGGCTCCGATCACCCCGGCGGACCAGGCCGAGGCGTACTTCCTGTTGGTGACAAACCGGCTCAGCAAGACCACGGGCCAGGTGATCACCGTGGACGGCGGGTTGCACGAAGCCTTCCTGCGTTGACGGTTGGGTGCTTGCCGGTGACCGGGTAAAGGTCCGGGGCAAGGCGACGTGGACGTCGCCACCCCGAGCCTGAGCTGGTTTCCGGGAGCGGTGAGGGTTTCGGAGAAAAGGGTTTCATCCGCATCTGCGGATGAAACCCTTTGCCGTTCTTGGGTGCTTGGGGTTTTGATCGCGGGGTGGCAGTCAACCCGGTAGCGAATCCAGGAAAAGGGGCGGAGGGGAAGTTCCCGCCGCAGGTCGCATTCATCATCGGCAACGAGGCCTGTGAGCGATTCAGTTTCTACGGCATGAAGGGGATCCTCGCCGGGTACATCACCGGCGAGATGATGAAGGGAGGGTTGGGTCAGTCGGCGGACAAGGCGACCGAGTGGATCCACCTGTTCATCATGCTGAACTATTTCACGCCGCTGCTGGGGGCGTGGATCTCCGACAAGATCTGGGGGCGCTACAAGACCATCCTGTGGATCTCGCTGCTGTACTGTCTCGGGCATGGGGTTCTGGCCTTGGCCGATGTGCTTTACCCGATGGTTGCGGCACCGGCGCCGTTGGTGGAGTTGACCGAGACGGCGAAGAATGCGTGGGAGGTCAGCAACCGCGCGGCCGCGGAGGGACGGATGTGGATGCTTGGGGCCGGGTTGACCCTGATCGCCTTCGGCGCGGGCGGCATCAAGCCCTGTGTGTCGGCCTTCATGGGCGACCAGTTCGTGGACGCCAGTTCCAAGCTCTATGAACGTGCGTATGCGGCGTTCTATTTCTCGATCAACTTCGGGTCCTTCTTCTCGTTCCTGACGATTCCGTGGGTGGCCAAGAACTGGGGGTATTCGTGGGCCTTCGGCATTCCCGGCATCCTGATGGGGATAGCCACGCTGATCTTCTACCTCGGCAGCAGCCAATACCGGAAGGTGGCGCCAGCGCGGGAGACGCGGTCGGCCGGATTCTTCCCGGTGCTGTTCGAGGCCCTGCGGAACCGTCAGCCGGGTCGTGGCTTCTGGGAGGGGGCTCTGGCGGGGGCGCGCTTTTCACCGGGTGAAGTCAAGGCGGCGGCCTCGGTGGCCCCGGTGCTGTCGGTGTTCGCCTTGATCCCGCCGTTCTGGGCGATGTTCGACCAGCACTCCTCTACGTGGGTGCTGCAGGCAAAAGAGATGACCGCGATCGACTTCGTCGTCCCTTTCTTCGGATGGAAGTACAGCATCGGTGGCGAGGAAATGCAGTCGTTGAACCCGCTGCTGGTGATGCTGCTGGTTCCGCTGGTCACCTTGGTCTTGTACCCGGCGTTTGGGCGGATCACGAAGGTGACTCCGCTGCGGCGTATCGGGGTTGGCATGTTCGTGGCCGGGCTTTCTTATGTGGTGGTGGCGTGGATCCAACAGCGGGTCAGTGCCGGGGAGAAGCTGAGCGTGCTGTGGCAGGCCATTCCGTACACGATCCTGACGACGGCGGAGGTGCTGGTGTCGACGACAGGATTGGAGTTCGCCTACACCCAGGCCGCGAAGAGCATGAAGAGCACGATCGTGAGCTTCTGGCTCCTGACCGTGGCGGCGGGCAACTTCCTGGTGGCGATGATCACCAAGTTCGGCTCGAAGGCCGCGGAAGGGCAGACGGCCTCGGAGTCGGTGACGGCCGGTCGGTTCCTCACCTATGCGCTGATGACCTTCGCGGTGGCGGTCGTCTTCGTGTTCGTGGCGATGGCGTACCGGTATCGGGATGCCGAGGCTGGGGAGTCAAAGGCATGAGCGGGAGTTCCATGGATGATTTGGCGGTGAACCCTTAACGAATTTCGGAGGCTGCATGTATCGAGTCAGAGGTGCGGATCAGAACGTGTACGGACCCATTGATGCCGAGACGGTGCGGCAGTGGATCCGTGAACGTCGGTTGAATGGCGAGTCCCAGATCTGTCGGGATGGCGAGGAGGTCTGGCAGAACCTGGGGCAGTTGTCTGAGTTTTCCGGTGATCTGGCGGTGCCGTTTCTCCAGTCGGTTCCCGTTGGATCGTCGGCAGGGGCGAGTACGCCAGGCGGATCGGGTTTCGTCCCGACGCGGGAATCGGCTTTGGTTCAGACCAAGCCCGCGGCGATCTGCATGATCGTCTACGGAGCCTGCTCGCTGCTCATCTCACTGTGGAGCGTCGTTTCAAACCTCATCTGGCCTCAGGGCCAAGGCACCCCCGAACTGCCTCCAAATACTCCCGAATTCTTCCGTTCCATCGTCAAGGCGCAAATGGGTATGTCGCCTGCCGCTCAATGGAGCCTGATCCTTCTGAGCCTGGTGATGTCTGGAGTGATTCTTCTCGGGGGAATCAAGTTCCTGAAGTTGAAGTCCCGAGGACTTGTGGTGGCGTCATCGGTCCTCGCGATAATCAGCTGCTGCACGACCTGTTGCTGCGGGTTGGGAATTCCTCTCGGCATCTGGGCGTTGGTCCTCATAAACAAGCCCGAGATTCAGTCAGAATTCCAGTAATGGCAGGGCTTCGATGAGCGCCGTGGGGTCGCCAGCACCGCCGCCCGTGATTGCCCCAGCATCTCCTGCCGGGGTGAATCTCTGGTTGCGTTGGGTGGTGCTGGCGGGTCTGACGGGAATCGCCGTTGTCCTTTGGCGATACCAACCCGCGGGTCAGGTCTTCTACCCGCGGTGCTGGACTTACTCGATGACCGGACTGAAGTGCCCCGGGTGCGGGGTTCTCCGGGCAACCCATGCCATGCTGCGCGGCGAGTTCGGTCTCGCCTGGGTGCTGAATCCGCTGTGGGTTTGCATCGCACCGCTGGTCGCGTGGACGACCCTCGCGTGGGTTGCCGGGATGTTCAGCGTGAAACTCCCCAACCCCATGGCGAGGCCGTGGGTGCTGGGCGTGGTGGGTGGTTTGGCCGTGGCCTATGGGATCGTGCGGAATATTCCCGGGATCCCGTGGCCGCAGTGACGGGGGGATCTGACTGATCTGACTGATCGGACTGATCGGACGGATCCGTCCGATCCGTCCGATCAGGACTTGGCGGAGGATCGCCCGCGGATGATGGAGACCACGGCGGACTCGGGTTTGAGGTAGCGTTGTGCGGCGGCGCGGATGTCCTCGGCTGTGACCGCTTCGTAGCGTTCGTCGTCCTTGTCGCCGTGGGCGTAGCCCAAGCCGTACAGTTCATCCAGGGCGGCGGAAAGCGCGAGGTGACCGAGGTCCTGGCGCGCGATCTTTTTCTGACCGACGAGCTTTGCCTTGGCGCGGGTGAGTTCCTCGTCGGTCAGGCCCTCGGTCCGGAGGGCATCCGCCTGGGCGCGGAGTTCCTGTTCGACCCTATCGACCTCGTCCGGAGCTGTGCCGCAATAGAAGGCGAAGTAACCGGGGGTGCGACCGAGGAAGTTCGAGGCACCGACGTAATAGGCGAGGCCGAGTTCGTCGCGGATCCGCATGAAGAGCCGGGAGCCCATGTCCGAGCAGGCTTCCTGGAGCAGTTCGAGGGCGGGACGATCGGCGGCGTCGAAGGTGGATCCGGTGAACCCGAGGGCGATGACGGCCTGTTCCTTCTCGCGCGCTTCCTCGATGCGGGCGGTGTGGTGGACGGGTTGTGTGGACTGGTGGCCGAAGACGGCCCCGGGTTGCCAATCTCGGAAGGCGTGTTCGACTTCGGCTCGGACAGCATCGGCGTGGATGTCGCCGAAGATGGAGAGGACGGCGTTGTTGGGAACGGCCAGGTGACGGTAGAAGGAGTCGATGTCGTGAACCGCGAAACGGCGGACATTGGATTCGCTGCCCAGTGAATCGAGACCGTAGCCGTTGTCGCCGAAGAGACCGCGGCGGAGTCCCTTGAAGGCGCATTGGAGCAGTTGGTCGCGCTGGCCGCGAAGGCTGGCGAGTTGGACTTCGCGCTCGCGTTCGATGGCGTCGGCCGGCCAGGCGGGATGGAGGATGACGTCGGCGAGGAGGTCGAGACCTTGGGCGAAGTCGCCGCTGAGAACCTCGGCGCTGGCACCGAAACTATGGTTGCCGCCGTACGGTTCGAGGGATCCACCGAGGCTTTCGATCTCGGTGGCGAGTTCGATGGCGGATCGACGTCGGGTGCCCTTGAGGAGCAGTCGGGAGACCATGGAGGTCAGGCCGCTCGTGGCTGGGGTTTCAGCGAGCAAGCCGCCCGAGAAGGCCATGCGGAAGTCGACGAACGGAAGGCGGTGGTCTTCCTTCACCAGCAGGCGCAGGCCATTGGGAAGGTCGAACTTCCGGACCGGATGATCGGCACCCGAATCCACCGTGATCTCGGCACGGGGAGCGGTGCCGGTGGGGAGCAGGGCGTAAGTGGTCCGGTTGGACTCGGTCAGGTACTCGTTGGCGACGCGGCGGAGGTCATCGGGGGTGAGTCGGCGGACGTTGGCCAGGTAACGTTCGCTGAACTGGAGGTCATGGGCGGCCATCCAGTTGCCGCCAAGATCCTGCGCCTGGCCCTCCATGGTCTTGCGGGTGGCGAGGGTGCCGGCCGTGAATTGTTTGACGGCCTTGGCCAGTTCGGCACCGGACACGGATTCCACCTTCATCCGCTCGATCTCGGCGAGGATCTCGTCCCGGGCGGCGGAGAACTTGTCTCCATCGCAAACACCGCTCACGCCGAACAATCCGGCCAGGCCGGGCGCGTAGATCCACGCACTCACGGAATGCACGAGCGCCGCTCGCTCGCGCACCGCCTGGTACAATCGGCTGCTGCGCCCTGATCCCAGGAGCGTGGCCAGGACATCGAGGGCGGCGGTGTCCGGATGCCGCAGGTCGGGGGTGTGCCACGCCATGTGGTAATGGCCGAGTTCCACGGTGGACTCGTCCATGACCTCGCGAGGCGAGGTTTGCCGGGGTTCCTGAAGGAGGACGGAGGCGGGTACGGGACGGGCCTTGGCATTCGCGAAGGCCGTGCGGATCTGGTCCAGGACCTCGGCCGGTCGGATGTCTCCGACGACGACGATGAAGCAGTTGTTGGGCGCGTACTTCTCGGCGTAGTAGGCGGTGAGGTGATCGCGGGTGACGCGATTGAAGAGGTCGGGCAATCCAATGACCGGGAACCGGTAGGGGCTGCGGGTGTAGGCACACTCGAACAGACGGCGGGAGGAACGACGGCCGGGGTCGTCGTTGCCCATGTCCATCTCACGCCGGATGACGTCGAGTTCCTTGGTCAGTTCGTCGGCGGGAAGGGAGGCGTGCTGGAAGATGTCGCAGAGGATGTCGATGGCGATGCGGGCACCGGTGTTGGGGACGTTGATCCAGTAGACGGTGCGATCGAAGGAGGTGTAGGCGTTCATGTACCCGCCGGCGGATTGGACCTCCTGATCGATGCGTCCGGCACCGCGGGTGGTGGTGCCCTTGAAGAGCATGTGCTCGAGGACGTGCGAGAGCCCGGCACCGAGCCATTGGCCTTCGTCGATGGATCCGGCGCGGCACCACGCCTGGGCGCTGACGACGGGCGCGGAGCGGTCTTCGCGCAGGATGATTTCGAGACCGTTTTCGAGACGGTGGAAGGTGACTCCCGGAGGGAGGTTGGACGTCGTGCTCGCGGGAACGGGTGCGCTGGCCATCGTGCTCATGCTTTGGAACGGACGGCGTGGACCGTAGTGCCTGTGGTCGGGAAGCCAAACCCGGAATGTTGCGGAATGGGGGCTGCAGGTCGCGTGCCCTCACGCGGCGGAGCTTGAAGTCGCCGGGTGGGGGCACCCGGCCTTCAGCTGGGAGTTTCGGATTCCAGCAAGGGGTCACTGGTTCGCAGGATTGACCGGGCGGGGGAGGTTGGCAGGCTCGGGTCATTCCAATGAGAACGATGCGTACGGCGGCGTGGGTCCTGAGGATCTCGGCGATGACGGCGGGCATGACGATGCTGGGTGCCGTGCCAACCCATCCGAAGTTCGGGTTCCCGGTGTACACGAATCTTCCCTCCGGAAGGCAGCTCACCGGCCAGCATGTGCCTGCCACCACGCCGGCGCTTTCACCTGCGGACGCCCAGAAGAAGTTCACGTTGCCCAAAGGATTCGAGATGCGGCTGTTCGCATCCGAACCGGAAGTGGTGAACCCGGTGGCGATGACGTGGGACGAGCGGGGCCGGCTGTGGGTGGTCGAGTTGTACGAGTACCCGCTGGGTGCCAAGCCAGGCGAACCGGGGCGGGATCGCGTCAAGATCCTGGAGGACGTGGACGGCGATGGCCGGGTCGATTCGGTGAAGGTCTTTCTCGATGGAATGAGCCTCGCGACGGGCGTGCTGGTCGGGAACGGTGGGGTCTTCGTCGGGCAGGCCCCGCATCTCTACTGGGTGGAAGACACCAACGGGGACGATGTCGCGGACAAGAAGACCATCGTCCAGACGGGGTTCGGATTGGAGGACCGGCACGAGTTGTTGAACGGATTCACCTGGGGTCCGGATGGGCGGATGTACATGACCCACGGCGTCTTCACCGTCACGCGCGCGGTGAACCCGGACCAACCGGGGGAGCCCGTGGTGCTCACGGCGGGCGTGGCGCGGTACCGACCCGAGTCGCGAAAGATGGAGATCTACGCCGAGGGGACCTCGAATCCGTGGGGTGTGGATTTCGACGCGCAGGGGAATGCCTTCGTGAGTGCGTGTGTCATTGACCATCTCTTCCATCTTGCGCCGGGCGGACTTTATTCGCGGCAGGCCGGACAGCCACCGCATCCCTACGGCTACGGCCTGTTGCCGAGCATCGTCGATCACCGGCATCACATGGCGGCCTACGCCGGCATCTGTGTTTACCAAGGCGACCAATATCCAGCCGAGTACCGGGGCATGGCGTTGCAGGGAAACATCCACGACAACGCCATCCATCAGGATCGGTTGACCCCCGCGGGAAGCACGTTCAAGGCGGGCTTCGTGCAGGACTTCGTGCGCGCCAATGACGGTTGGTTCATGCCGGTGTCGACGCAGGTCGGGCCCGACGGCGCGGTGTGGATCATGGATTGGTACGACCGATATCCCTGTTATCAGAACGCCAACGCGGATCCCGCAGGCGTGGATCGGGAGCGGGGGCGCATCTGGCGTGTCGTGCACGTGGGTGACCAGCCGGGCAAGCCGCTGGCACCGCGGCCTGCCGGACTGGACTACGGCAAGGCGTCGACGTCGGAGTTGGTGACGGCGTTGAAGCACCCGAACGTCTGGCAACGGCGCATGGCGCAAAGGGTGCTGGGCGGACGGAAGGATGTGGCCGCGTCGAAGGCAGCGATGGTCTCGATGATGAAGTCGGGCCCGGGGGAAGATGCGCGGTTGGCGGCCTTGTGGTCGTTGTTCAGCACGGGGTTGATCGATGACGCGATCCTGGACGCGGCGGCGGAGGCGGACCTGGCCTCGGTCCGCGCTTGGGCAGCGCGGTTGACGGGTGAACTCAATCAGGCAACGAGCGGGACGGTCGACCGCTTGAAGCTGCTCGCCGGCGATGACGACGTCCGGGTGCAGGTCGCAGTGGTGACAGCGTTGCGCCAATTCACGAGTGGAGCGTTGACGGTCAACACACCGCCCCGCCACGCGTTGGGTGAAACCGCGGAGTCGTTGGCGGGAATTCTCGAAGCGTTGCTGTCGAAGGCCCGGGACACCGAGGACCGCGACCTGCCGTTCCTGCTGTGGATGGCGGTGGAGCCGCTGGCGATGTACCAGCCCGAGTTGGCGCTGGGTTGGTTCGCGGAAAAGGGGCCGCAGTTCATGCCGTTGTCCGGCCAATTGCTCCAGAAGGTCATGCGACGGTTCTGTGATGCGCGGGATGCGGATGTTCTGGAGAAGTCGGTTCGCATGGTCGGGATGCTGCCTGCGGATTCGGAACTTCTGTTGCCGGTGTTGGAGGGATTGATCGAAGGCCAGCGCGGGAAAGCCCAGCTTCCGTCGAAGGATGCGCAGGCGCTCGTTTCGAAACTGATTTCGCACGCGAATGCGGAAGTGGCCGGAAAGGCACGGCAATTGGGTTCGCTCTGGGGCGACACGGCGGCTTTGAGCGCATCGCTGGCGCGCTTCCAGGATCCTTCGGTTTCCGATGCCGAACGGATTGCGGCGATCAAGTCGGCACGCCAAAGCCGCAGTGATGATCTGCGCCGGGCCTTGCTGAAGGTGGCACGCAGCGAGGCTTCGGATTCCGTCCGGTTGGAGGCCGTCCGGGCGTTGGGTGAAGCCGGGGTCGAGGAAACCGGGCAACTGCTGCTGGCGGGGTGGGGAACGATGACGCCCGCCGTGCAGCGGTCGGTGGCGGAGTTGTGCACGACACGCTGGCAGTGGCGGTGGCAGTTGTTCTCCGCGGTCGAGAAGGGCGAGGTGAAGCGCGGGGACCTTCCACCGACCGTGATCCGGACGTTGGTGACGGCCAAGGAGCAGGCCGAGCGCGTGAAGGCCCAGCAGTTGTTCGGCAAGGTCAACGCGACGAGCACCGAGAAGCTGAAGCTGATCGCCGAGAAACGCCGCGTCGTGATCGAGGGACCCGTGGATCTCGTGGCCGGTCGGGCGCAGGCTCAGAAGTCCTGCCTCA
This sequence comes from Verrucomicrobiales bacterium, assembly GCA_027489875.1. Taxonomy (GTDB): domain Bacteria; phylum Verrucomicrobiota; class Verrucomicrobiia; order Limisphaerales; family UBA9464; genus UBA6176. The sequence goes on along the minus strand of JAIXZE010000435.1, from coordinate 5,050 downwards.
TCTGCCACAAGCTGCATGGGGAAGGCGCGGAGGTGGGGCCCGACCTGACCGGCGTGGGCCGCAGTTCGCTGGATGCGCTGCTGCACAATGTGATTCACCCGAATGAGATCATCGGGCAGGGCTACGAGAACGTGATCGTGGAAACCAAGGACGGCCGGACGCTCGCGGGTCGTGTGGTCGAGAACAGCGCCTCCCGGGTTCGGTTGTTGATGGCGGGTCCGGTGGAAGAGGTGCTTTCCAAGAGCGACGTGCAAGGCATGACGACGTCGGAGAATTCGGTGATGCCGGAAGGGCTGGAGCAGATTCCGGACACGGATTTCAGGAACCTCATCTGGTACATCCTCGCACCCCCGCAGGATGGAAAACCGCTGAACGATCAACGCCGTCGGGAACTGATCGGCGGCGCGGGTGACTCCGCCGCGCTGCAGCGTGGATCCGATGGCGAGAGCGTGGCTTTGTGGGCGCCGGAGTGGCACCTGGACGTCCCCGACTTCGAGGGGAGCCCGGCACGGTTGCCCGAGTTCGGCGGCCGCCGGAATGTCCTGATGACGCACCCGTTCTCGGATTCGAAACCGGCTTCCATGAAGCGTCGGGTCCGGTTGGCCACGGGGAACCCGCAACTCCGGCTCGCAGTGGCTGCCCACGAGAAGGGGGACTGGGAACTTCGGGTGCGCATCGATGGCACGGTGGTCCATCGTGAAACGGTCACACACGACGGGGACCGCTGGCGATCGGTGCGTGTGGATCTTTCGCGATTCGCCGGCCGCGAGGTGGACGTGCACCTCGAGAACGCCGCCAACAACTGGGAATGGGAGTTCGGCTACTGGGCGGACCTGAGTATCGAAGGGAGCGCTGTCGCATCGCGGTGAACTTCGAAAGACCTCCGGATCCGCCAGCACCGTTTCCCTTATCCCCCATTGCGATGTCGACCAACGAAACCGGGACTGACGCTCGAATCCATCCAGGAACTGTTGAAGCCTCTCGCGTTCGACTGGTCCCGCTGTCCCCTCCAATGTCGGGTTGGTGGGCGTCGGGGCCCGCGGTGTTCGAGGAACAGACCGGGCTGATGGCAGGGGAAGCCGGAGCCTGGATCGGGTCCGTGCTCTCGATGACGCGGGCCCCGGATTTTGAGGGGCCGGGCGGAGGATGGCATGGGTTCTGGGCCGTGAGGGGGGATGAGATTGTCGGGACCTGCGCGTACGCGGCGCGGGCGGATTCCCAGGATCGGTGGGAGGTGGCCTACTTCACGTTTCCCCCGTTTGAATCCCAGGGGTGCGGAAAGGCGATGGCGTCGCGCCTGGTCGAGAAGTGGAGTGAAGTACACCATGGGGGCGTGGCGATGGCGAAGACCCTGCCGGTCGAATCGGCATCGACGCGCATCCTGACCCGCCTTGGTTTCACGCGAACCGCGGATGCATCGGATCCGGAGCATGGGATCGTTTGGGTGTGGGAACGCCCGGCACGAGACCTGTGACAGCAAGGGCAGGGAACTGGCAACTGGATGCTGGCAACTCCTCTCGGGCTGGTTGCTTGAAATGAGGGGGAGCGCAGGCAATCGTGACGCCATGTTGAAACTGGACCCGGTACGAATCCGGGAAGTGGTGGGGGCGGCGCTGCGGGAGGACGTCGGTACCGGCGATGTCACGACGTTGGCTTGCATCCCACCGGACGCTGAGGCGACCGCGCAAATGAATTGTCGGGAGCCGCTGGTGTTGGCCGGAATCGAGGTTGCCGCAGAGGCCTTCCGATTGCTCAGTCCGAACGTCCAGATCGAGTTCACGACGCAGGATGGCACCCGGATGGTTCCAGGGCAGACCGCGATGACGGTGAAGGGACCTGCGCGTGCGATCCTATCGGCAGAACGGGTGGCATTGAATCTGGTCCAGCGGATGTCCGGGGTGGCCACGTTGACGCGGCAATATGTGGACCGGGTGGAGGGCACCAGGACCAGGATCCTCGATACGCGCAAGACGACCCCCTTGTGGCGTGATCTGGAGAAGTACGCGGTGGCTTGCGGCGGCGGAACGAACCATCGGCAGGGGCTTTGGGATCAGGTCCTGATCAAGGACAACCACCTCGCTGCGCTGGCCGGCGCTTCGCCGAATCCCGTTGCCGCTGCGGTGGAACGCGCCCGCGCCCTTTACCCGAACCTGAAGATCGAGGTCGAGGCCGACACCCTGGAGCAGGTGGGTTGGGGTGCAGAGTCCGGGGCGGATGTCGTCCTCCTCGACAACATGAGTCTGGCCGAGCTCCGCGAGGCCGTGGCTTTGGTCGCTGGGCGATGCCAGACGGAGGCTTCCGGCGGCGTACGCCTCGATACGGTGCGCGCCATCGCCGATACGGGCGTTGATTTCATCTCGGTAGGCGCCCTCACACATTCCGCACGAGCGGTGGACCTGGGACTGGACTTCGCGTGAGCCCGGACACTCGGATACTTCGGGCCCTCCGCGAAGCGGGCGAGGGTGGTGTTTCTGGAGCGGCGCTCGCCAAGGACCTCGGCGTAAGCCGTGCGGCCGTCTGGAACCGCATCGAGGAACTGCGTCGCCACGGCTACGACATCGAGGCCAGCCCACACCTCGGGTACATCCTGCGCGGCACACCCGACGCCCTCCATGGCGACGACCTCATGGCGCGGTTGCCGCGTAATCGCGTTTTGGGTCGCGACATCCGGGTCTTCACCGAAACCACGTCGACCAACGACATCGTCGAGAAGCTGGCCCGAGATGGCGTGGCGGAGGGCAGCGTCGTCTTCGCGGAAACGCAGACCAAGGGGCGCGGGCGGATGGGACGCCAGTGGTTTTCGCCGTCGGGGTCCGGCTTGTGGTTCTCGGTCCTGCTCCGTCCGAAGCTGCGCCCCAGTTCAGCAACCCAGTTGACCGTGCTCTCGGCGGTCGCCGTCGTGCGGGCCATCGAACGTGAGACCGGATTGAAGCCCGAGATCAAGTGGCCGAACGACATCATGTTTGGCCACCGGAAGGTTGCCGGCATCCTGCTGGAGTTGGGCGCGGAACTGGACCGGATCCGTCATGCCACGCTGGGCATCGGCATCGACGTGAACCTCGATCCCGCATCCATGCCTCCCGAGGTCCGCGAGGTCGCCACGTCCCTCAGTCACGAGGCCCAACGCCCCATGGATCGGGCCGGTCTTGCGACCGCGGTGCTGCGCGAATTGGATCATCTGTACCAACGGCTCGGGGAAGGGGACTTCCACGAGATCGGGGACGATTGGATGCGGCGGTGTTCGACACTGGGCCGTCGTGTGGCGATCACCATTGGCGACCGCCGGATCACCGGGCGGGCCGAAGCGCTGGATGACGAGGGGGCGCTTTTGGTCCGGACCGATTACGGAACCGTGGAGCGCGTGATCGGAGGGGACGTGACCCAGGAGAAGCTTCCATGATCCTGCTGCTGGACATCGGCAACACCCACACCCACGTGGGCCTGGCGAACAGCAAGGGTGTTGTCCGCGTGCGGGACTTCTCGACGGCGGCAGTGCGGTCTGGTGATGCCGCGGAGGAATTGGCGCGTTTCGTGGGACGATCCCGGGCATCGCTGGCTGGGGCGGCATTGGCATCCGTCGTCCCGGCCGCGACCGAACCTGCCCGGCAGTTGGTGGCGTCCTTGACCACGGGATTGACGATCCAATTGACGCCGGAATCGCTGCGTGGCGTGGGGCTGGATTATCCCCGTCCATCAACGATCGGACAGGATCGGTTGGCGAATGCGATTGCAGCGCGACTGCATTTCGGCGCGCCGTCGGTGGTGGTGGACTTTGGCACGGCGGTCACCTTCGACGTGGTCTCGAAAGCCGGGGCCTATGTCGGTGGCATCATTGCTCCGGGGTTGGCGTCGATGACCGATTACCTCCACGAGAAGACCGCATTGCTCCCGCGGATCCGCATCCGCGAGCCGCGGGCCGTGATCGGTCGGAACACGGAGGAGGCGATGTTGGTGGGGGCCGTCGTGGGGTATCGCGGGCTGGTGCGTGAACTGATCCGGGAACTGAAGCGGGAACTGAAGGCGCGGTCGCTTCCTGTCATTGCCACCGGCGGCTACGCCGCCCTCATGGCGAAGGGCCTCCCGGAGATCACCGCGGTGCAACCCAACCTGACTCTGGAAGGGCTCCGGATCCTGTGGGAAGCGCACGCCGGGGAATTGCGGGCGGCCGGGAAGAAGGTTTGAGTCGATCCATGCAGTAACGATCTCGCGCAAAGGGGCAGAGCCGCTGACCCGTCCCCATGCGTTTGGATGTCGAAGAATGACTCGCGCAGAGACGTGGAGACGCAGAGGAAGCGAGTCGTTCAATCATCGTCATCGAGTCACCAAACGGTGATCCCGTCCACGGTTGTCCAAGGTTCAGATATCCCGTCGTTCTCTGCGTCTCAGCGCGAGCATTTTGCTGCATGGATAAGGCTGAGAGAGACAGGACATCGTGAGTTCGTGCACCCGTGGAGGGCTCACCGCTCGGTGACTCGATGACTGTGACGGTAAGGCTCTTTTTCTTCGCGTCTCAGCGTCTCAGCGCGAGTCATCCTGCGCTCTGGAGACGGCTGAGACGGTATGGGAATGCCCGAAGGTCCCCCACAAGCCTGTTGTTGGGTGGAGTCGTGGGCGCTTTATCGCCTCCCGTCAATTGCCGCGCCAGGGACGGGTACGGACGGGTGCTCGTGGGTGGCTGTTGCGGACCTTCCGTTTTTGCAAACTCACGTCGCATATGCGACGTGGATTTGCAAACGCCCCGGATTTTGGAGCGCTTTCGAGGTCGTTTTGCATCCGGACGTCGCATATGCGACGTCCGGATGCAACTGAGGGGAGCGGCGTGGGTGCTTCATCGCCCTGCGAAGGGCCGTGCCACGGACGGGTGGGGACGGGTGCTCGTGGATGGCTGTTGGGGACTTTCCGTTTTGCAAACTCACGTCGCATATGCGACGTGGATTTGCAAACGACCCGGATTTTGGCGCGCTTTCGGGGTCGTTTTGCATCCGGACGTCGCATATGCGATGTCCGGATGCAACTGAGGGGAGTGGCGTGGGTGCTTCATCGCCCTGCG
>JAIXZE010000240.1 GCA_027489875.1 Verrucomicrobiales bacterium | reverse complement strand
CGGCCCTCCGGGCCTGAAGCGGCCGGGCCCGAGGTGCGGAGCACCGGCAGATGATAGCCCACGGCGTCAGACGTGGGTTGCGCGCGTTTGGAAGATCCAGCCCCGGGGGGACGCAAGATTCCAGGGGCGGCACAGCAGCCCCGAATCTTCCCACGCCCTCCGGGGTGCGGTTCCTTTCCTACGCGATTCCCGGGTAGGCGCTGTCGGGCCAACCCAGGGCTATCCGCTTCAACGCCTCCGGCGTTGGCGTCGCGGTGCTTGCCAGGATCGGTCCGAGGATCTTTTCTGCGGGGGTTCGATGGGTGGATCCCCGAGGAGTGGGATGCATGAATCTGTGGAGGGGAATGGTGGGACGCTTGCGTCGGTGGTTGTGGATCTCGGATCTCTTCGAGGTCCGGGCCTGGCCTCGCCATCAGGTTGCGTTCTGGCTTGGCTTCCTGCTGGAACTTTTCAGGCGATCCTGGGAACCCGCTCAAAACGGTCCGCTCTCGTTTCTGGTCTTTTTCTGGGCGGCCCAGGCCAGCGGGTTGGTGCTCGCGATGAACTCCGCGATCGGGCTGTTGTTCCGCCATAGGGGGTTCCAGCGATTCTGGAGTTCGAGTTCGCGTCCGGCGTGGGTCGTCCTGATCATTGGCACTGCCCTGTTCACGGGCGGGATCTGGAGGGCGCGTCATGCATTCTACACCCTTGGTTTGCCGGGTGCCGTCGCTGACCTGATCCTCTGGATGATGGTCTTTCCTGGGTTTGTGGCCCTCCTCTTTGCGGTCCTCTACTGGCCGATGCGGTCCCGCAGCAACCCGGCTTGAAGGGCATCTGGGATTGGACTCTCCATCGCGCCGCCTCGTCAGCTCGGCGGCTACGTTGTGACGAAACCGGGTCGCGATTCGCCCCAGAAGCCTTCATGGGGTGCGAGCCTTCGCGCTTCATCGGGTGCCGATGCACGACCCGGTCCCCTACGACGATGCGTATGTCCGAAACCTGTTTGATCGGATGGGGACGACGTATGATCTGGTGAACCATGTTTCCTCATTTGGCTTCTGCCGATGGTGGCGCAGCACGTGTGTCGACCTGGCGGAAGTGCGTCATGGGGACTTGGTGTGCGACCTGATGGCCGGCGGAGGTGAATGCTGGGGTCTGATCCTGCGGCGGGCGCGATCGGTGGTATCGATCGACTTCTCGGAGGTGATGATCGGGCGGCAGCGGCGGCACCAGACAAGGTTCGGCGGACGGGTGGAGGTGCGTTGCGAGAATGCCATGGCCAGTTCGATTCCGGACCAGAGCGTCGACGTGGTTGTTTGCGCGTATGGCCTGAAGACGCTGAGCCCGGAGAGCCTCGCGTTGCTGGCCCGGGAGGTGGCCCGGATCCTCAAGCCGGGGGGAAGGTTCTCGTTCATCGAGGTCTCCAGCGCGGCCGGGTGGTGGGCTGGTCCGCTGTATCGATTCTATCTGGCGAAGGTCATCCCGGTGGTTGGGAAGCTGTGTCTGGGTGACATCGAGTGCTACCGGATGCTGGGCCGGTACACGGAGGCCTTCGGTTCGTGCGCGGGGGTTGTCCCTCACTTCGAGGCAGCGGGATTGGAGCCCGAGATGCGGAGCCACTTCTTCGGGTGCGCAACGTCGATTGCCGGACGGAAGGCGGGGCCGGGACCCCGCCGGGAATGAACCGGGGGGGGTGCAAAAGCCACGAATCTTCGCACGTTCACCGGGGTGCGGGCTTCATTCCCATGCGGTCCCCGGGTAGGCGCGGGCGCGCCAACCCGTGGCTACCGGATTCAATGGCTCTGGCGTTGGCTTTGTCTTTCGGGTGAGGGCTGTGCCCTGAGAGGGCACAGGGCACAACGTTCGTGTGGTCACCGTTCGCCCCGTTGGGGCGAGGTGCCATGGGGGTGGGGTGACCCAGGGTTCCGCTCCGCTCCACCCCGTATTGGCTTTCGCCGTGCGCCGCGTTGCGGCGAGGGCGGGCACGGGATGCATGTCCGGGAGGATGCGTCCCCGAAGGCACCACCGCCGGCTTCAGGTGTCAGAAACCTGCGGTGACAACTTCAAATCAGGACGTAATGGCGATGTCGTCATTGCCCTGAGAATGGTTCTGGAACGGCGACGAGGACGTCGCCTTCCCGTTCCGATCTGGAGACTGGGAACTGGGAACACCCTTGTGATCCGCCGGGTGAGGGCACCCGGCCTTCAATGGACAGTTCCCAGTCTCCAGAAGCCAGTTTTCCAGAACCTTGTCCTCATCGCCTTCCCCAGGATCTGGGAACTGGAATCTGGCGACTGGCAACTCCCCCTCAGGTGATGAGGTCCTTGATGACGCGGCATTCCTCGACGCCGGTGAGGCGGGCGTCGAGGCCCTGGACGCGGACGGTGAATCGGTCGTGCTGGATGCCGAGGAGGTGCATCACGGTGGCGTGGAAGTCGTGAATGTGGACGGGGTTCTCGACGATGTTGTAGGAGAAGTCGTCGGTCTGGCCGTAGATGGTGCCGCCGCGGGCACCGCCGCCGGCCATCCACATGGTGAAGCAGCGCGGGTGGTGATCGCGTCCGTAGTTTTCCTTCGAGAGTCCGCCCTGGCTGTAGATGGTGCGACCGAACTCGCCGCCCCAGATGATGAGCGTGTCCTCGAAGAGGCCGTGGCGCTTGAGATCCTGGATGAGACCGTAGGTGGGTTGGTCGACGTCGCGGCATTGGGAGGGCATGCGGCCGCCGACGTTGGAATGGTGATCCCAGTTGTTGTGGTAGATCTGGACGAACCGGACGCCGCGCTGGACGAGGCGGCGCGCGAGGAGCGCGGAGTAGGCGAAGGATCCGGGTTTGCGGGCCTCGTCGCCGTAGAGCTTGTAGGTGGATTCCGGTTCGTTGGTCACCTGGGTGAGTTCAGGCACGGAAGCCTGCATCCGGAAGGCCATCTCGAACTGCTGGATGCGGGTGTGGGTCTCGGGATCGCCGACCTCGGCGTAGGCCATCTCGTTGAGCTTGCGGAGGCCGTCGAGCTGGCGGCGTCGGGTGCCGGTGGCCACGCCGGGTGGATTGTTGATGAAGAGGATGGGATCGCCGGAAGACCGGAAGGAAACGCCGGCGTGTTCGCCGGAGAGGTACCCGGAGGACCAGAGGCGCGCGGAGATGGCCTGGAGCTGTTCCTTGTTGGAGGGCTCGGCAACGAGGACGCAGAACGTGGGCAGGTTCTGGTTGAGGGATCCGAGGCCATAACTCATCCAGGAACCAAGGCAGGGACGCCCGGTGACCATGTTGCCGGTCTGCATGGCGGAGATGGCGGGCTCGTGGTTGATCGCCTCGGTGTGCATGGACCGGATGAAAGCCATGTCATCGACGCATTTCGAGGTGAAGGGCAGGAGTTCGCTGACCCACATGCCGGACTTGCCGTGCTGGGCGAACTTGTACTTGGAAGGCGCGATCGGGAACCGCGCCTGACCGGAGGTCATCGTGGTGAGGCGCTGACCCTGCCGGATGGAGTCGGGGAGGTCCTTGTCGTACCAGTCGGCCATCCCGGGCTTGTAGTCGAAGAGGTCCATCTGGGAGGGACCGCCGACCATGTGGAGATAGATGATGTGCTTGGCCTTGGCGGCGAAGTGGGGGAGGTCGGCGCGGCCCCCGATGGCGGACGAAGCGGCGGAATTGGCGAGAAGACCGCCCATGCCGCCCATGAGTTGGGCAAGGGCGGCGGTGCCCATGACGTTGCGGCCCCGGGCGAAGAATTGGCGCCGGGTCTGGTTGCGGGAGAATTCGTCAAACAGGCTCATGGCGGGATTACTTGTTGAGGGCTTCGTCGAGGTTGAGGAGTTGGTTGGCGACCAGGGTGGCCGCGGCGAGGTCGGTGGCTGGCAGGCCGGGATCTGCCTTGGCTTCGCCGTAGGCGAGGAGTTCCTTCGCCTCGTCGGGATGGGCGGCGTAGTGCTTCCGGAGATCCTGGAGGGTGGCGACCACCACCGGGGTTTCGGCGGGCTTGAGCGGACGGAGCAGGACGCGCAGGGCCATCTGTTCGACGAGCCGGGTGTCGTCGCCGCGGTGCAATCGGAGGACCTCCTGGGCCAGGACACGGGCGGCCTCCATGAACTGGATGTCGTTCAGGGTGGCGAGCGCCTGGAGGGGCGTGTTGGTGCGCTCACGCCGGACACTGCACGTCTCGCGGCTGGGCGCGTTGAAGACGTCCATCATCGCCGGCGGCGCGGCGCGTTTCCAGAAGGTGTACAGGCTGCGGCGGTACAGGGATTCGCCCCGATCGCGTTCGTACCTCTTGGTGTTGCTCTCGGGCATGGCCACGGCTTCCCAGACGCCGTCGGGCTGGTAGGGCTTGACGCTGGGGCCGCCGATCTTGCGGTTGGCGAGGCCGGAAACCGCGAGGGCGTAATCGCGCACCATTTCGGCGTCCATGCGGAAGCGCGGCCCACGGCTAAGGTACCGGTTGGCCGGGTCCTTCTCGACCTTCTCCGGCGTGGTCTGGCCCGACTGCCGGTAGGCGGCGGACGTGACCATGAGGCGGAAGAGCTGCTTCACGTCCCAGCCGCCGTTCTGGAATTCGACGGCGAGCCAATCGAGGAGTTCCTGATTGGCGGGGGTATCGCCCACGACGCCGAAATCTTCGGTGGTGCGGACGATTCCAGCGCCGAAGACCTCCTGCCAGAACCGGTTCACGGTGACGCGGGCGGTCAGGGGGTTCTCGGGGGCCACGATCCATCGGGCGAGCCCGAGGCGGTTGGTGGGCGATCCGGGCGGCAGGGGATTGAGGACAGCGAAGGGTCCGGCGACGACGGTGTCCTTGGGTTTGTCGTATTGGCCGCGGAACAGGACCTTCGCGGTGGGGATGGAATCCATCTTCTCGCGCTGGACGTGGGTGACGGGGCTGCGGGAACGGATGGCGTCGCGTTCGGCCTCGATCTTCGCGAGTTCGTCGCGGGTGAGGAAGAAGCCGGGGTCCTTCTGGCTGAGATAGAATTCGTAGAGGGCATCGACCTGCGCCGGCGTGCGCTGGCTGGCCGGCAAGGCGAGGAGCAGGCGGGTGGGGGCATCCTCGGCGAGGCTGCGGACCTCATCGGGCTGCAGGAGGCGACCGTAGACCCGGACGTCCTGAACCTGACCATCAGCCAGGAGCTGGTCCTTGCTGCGCTGGCCGACGCGCAGGGGCACCTGGGTGCGGATGGAGGCGGTGAGCGTGTCGGTTTCACCGCGGGTGCGGGCGGCCTTGCCGTTGATGAAGATCTTCACGCCGCCGGGCTTGCCGGAACCGTCGTAGGTGACGAAGACGTGCTGCCACTCGCCGGGTTTCAGCGGGTTTTCGGTGGTGACGACCTTGAGGGCGTTCGCCGGCCATTGGTTCACGAGGTGGACGGCGTAATTGCGGTCGTGGGTGAAGAGGTCCCAGCCCTGGTACTCGCGGGACTGGTCCATGCGGGCGAGGACGGATTGGTAGGTGCCGCCGGAGGGCACGCGCACCCAGGCGCCATAGCTGAAGGGCTGGTCGCGTTCGAAGTCGCCAATGTCGCCGAGGTTGGGCGTGGTTTCCGGGGTGAGGACGAGGGCGGGTCCGAGGCGACCTCCGGTCTTCCATTCGCCGGCCTTGGCGGTGCGGACGGTGGATTGCGGTCCGCGTTGGATCTTCAGTTCATCGCCCGCGCCGTCGTTCAGTACGGCGTGGACGAGAAGGCCAGTGTCGGAGGGACCCGTGGGAGTGGCGTCGGCCGTGGCCGAAGCCAGCCAACGTTCGAACTCGGGACGGGCATCCCGCCGGCGGTTTTCGAGGCGTTTCTTCACGCCGGCGAGGTCGTCAGGGATCTGCTTCCAGCGGGCGCGGTCGGTCTCGGACTGCGGGACAATGACGCTGGGGTTGGAGTCCTTGACGTTGCCATCGAAGCCGCCCTGGGTGGTGTTCCGGAAGTAGGCGGCCATGGAATAGAAATCCTTGGTCGAAACGGGATCGAACTTGTGGTCGTGGCAACTGGCGCAATTGGCGGTGAGGCCGAGCCAGACCCACGAGGTGGTCTCGACGCGATCGCGGGCGTAGTTGGCGAGGTTTTCCTCCTCGATGGTGCCACCCTCGTTGGTGGTCATGTTGCACCGGTGGAATCCGGACGCGACCAACTGGTCCTCGGTGGCACCGGGGAGGAGATCGCCGGCGAGCTGTTCGACGGTGAATTGATCGAAGCGCTGGTTGCGGTTGAAGGCGCGGATGACCCAGTCGCGGTAAGGCCACATCTCGCGGTAATTGTCGAAATGGAGGCCGTGGGTGTCGGCATAACGGGCCGCATCCAGCCAGTAACGGCCGCGGTGTTCGCCCCAGGCGGAGGAATCGAGAAGGCGGTCGACGAATTTCTCGTAAGCCTTGGGTGACTTGTCCTTCACGAAGGCCTCGACTTCGGCCGGTGAGGGCGGAAGCCCGGTGAGATCGAGGGCGACGCGACGCGCCAGGGTGCGGCGGTCAGCTTCGGGGGCGGGCTTGAGTCCCATGGACTCGAGTTTCGCCAGGACGAACCGATCGATGGGATTGCGCACCCAGGAGGCGTTCTGGACGGCCGGGAGGGGCGCACGTTCGGGTCGGACGAAGGCCCAGTGGGGCTGCCACGGGGCACCTTCCTCGATCCAACGCTTCAGAGTGGCCTTCTGATCGGCGGTGACCACGCGATGGCTCTCGGGCGGTGGCATCAGGTCGTCGGCGTCCGCGGTGATGATCCGGCTCCAGAGCGCGGATTTGGCCGGATTGCCGGGGGTGAGCACCGGGCCCTCTTCCTTGGTGCCGCCGTAGAGGCCTTCCTTGGTGTCGAGCCGGAGACCGGCCTTGCG
>JAIXZE010000130.1 GCA_027489875.1 Verrucomicrobiales bacterium | reverse complement strand
GGGTTGCAGACTGCCGGATCTTCGCACCCCTCCGGGGTGCGGATTCACAATCGACACGCCATTCCCCGGGTGCGTGCTTCGCACGACCCGGGGCTATCGGCTGCAACGCCTCCGGCGTACAAACCTTCGGGATCGGCCCCCCCCGCCGGGTGGGGGCACCCGGCCTTCAAACATGAAACTCCCCCTTCCCCAGCCTCCTGACGTCGTCTGCTACGTCGATGGGGTAGCAGACGAGGTCACGAGGCTGGCCCAAGTCTGGCGACTGGGAGCTGGCATCTGGCAACTCCCCTACGGCCTCACCAGGCGGAACTCGACGGCGCGATCGCGCGGGGTGGTGGCGGGGCCGGAACGGGTGGAGACCAGGCGGGTTCGGGCCTGATCGCTGAGCTTGGCGAGCTTCTTCTGGAGTTCGTCGCGTTCGCGCTCGAGCTTCACGAGGCGGTTTTCCAGGGCGCGTGTCGCCGTCGGATCGGGCGGAGCCGTCGGACGGTTCTTCAGCGCGGTGGTGGCCTCGGCGAGACGACGTTCGAGCTCGGACTTCTCCTGCTGGAGACGGGCGCGGAACGTGGATTCCTGGGACAGGGCGGTCTGGAGTTCGGCTTCGCGCTGGCTGGATTGCCGCAGGGAGTCCTGAAGGCGCGCCACCTCGGTGCGCGCGGCAGCAACCAAGGCCTCGGCATCGGCGGGCACGGGCGCGGTCGGATCCGTGGGGGTGGCCAGCGACTTCAGTCGGACCTCGGCGGCCTTGAGTTGGGCCTCGGCCTCGGTGCGATCGGCGCGTTCCGCAGCGAGGGCCGTCTGCAACGTCTTGAGGGCCTCGGCATCTGCGGCCGAACGCGCGGCGAGCTGGGAAACGCGTTGCTCGAGGGTCTTGTTCTCGGACTCCAGCTCGGTGCGGGCTTCCTTCTCCTTGGACAGGGCCAGCACAAGATCCTCAGCGACGAGCGATGAGCGCTGGGCATCGGCACGGGCCACGGCGAGTTCGGTCTCGAGCTTCGCGATGCGGACGATGCCTTCCTCGCTCTGGCGGGCCTTGAGATCCTCGACCTGCTTTTCAAGGGCGGACTTCTCCGTGACGAGCGATTCGTTGCGCTTCCGGAGGTCATCGAGATCAACCTGGACCTTGGTGAGGCGGGCGGAGAGATCGGCGACCTGACGGCCTCGGTCGACATCGGACCTCAGGTCGACGACCTGGGTCTTGAGCGTCTGGTTTTCAAAGCGCAAGGGCTTGAGGATGTCCTCCTGGATGTTCTGGAGCTTCAACTCGACCTCGGTGCGTTCCTTCTGGAGGCGCGCGGCGGCAGCCTTCTGTTCGTCCAGCTGGCGTCGGGTCTCGGCGAGGGCCCGGTTGGCTTCCTCGGCGACGACCTTGTCGACGAGATTGCGGCGGTCGGCCTCCTGCGTCTCCAGTTTGGTGAGAAGGGTCTTGTTGGTGGATTGGAGGGCGGAAATCTTTTCGACAGCGGCCTGGAGTTCCCGCGGATCGATGGGGGCGGGTTGGGCCGAGAGGGCTTCGCGGAGCTTGGCTTCCAGCGTCTGCTTCTCGGTGGCGAGGCGACGGATGCGGTCGTTGAGTTCGTTGAACTGGGTCAGCACTTCACCCGAGGGCGCTTCGGGTGCCGGGATCACGGGGGCTACGGTTCCGGCCGGATTGTTGGTGCTGGGTTGCGGCACCGGAGACTTGGCGGCGGCTTCCCGAAGGTTCGCCAGTTTCTCGGAACAGAATCGGAGGCGGTAGTTGATGACGCGCTCGTTCCAGCTGGGGTAGGAGCGTTGGATCTTGAGGAGTTGCGAATGGGCCTGCTCGAAAAGGTGGGACGCGACGCGCGCATCGCGGCTTTGCTCGGCCTGCTGGATGAGGTTGTAGGCGACGATGAATTGGTCGTCGGGTCCGCCTTGGGCGCACGTGAGGTACGCACCCAGGCAGAGGGCGACGAGGCTGGAGAACCGGCGGAGCATGTGTCGGAGGATGGGGGCTCGGCGTGGTCTTGTCAGTTGGTTACTGGACCACGCGGAAGCTGCGCGGGGCATTGGTGGTGGGCTTGCCGGTACCGATGGCGGTGGGTGCGCCGGCCTCGGGACCGGCGATGACCTCGAACTGGCGTGGCTTGGGGCTCAGTCCGGGGATGCGGGCTCCCGAGTTGAACCACCAGAAGAGCAGGCCCAGCAGCGCGACGACGCCCAGGGCGGCGAACTTGAGGCGGCGCCACTGTTCCCGGAACGGGATGGCCTTGGGGGGCTCCGGCTCTTCCGTGTCGGTTGGTTTGGCCGCGCCGGCTGCGGGTCCCTGACCCGGTTGGGATTTGGCGTCCGGTGGAGCCGGTGGCGGTTCCGCGACGGGGGAAGGCGGGTGCTGGATGAAGTGCCGGGTCCGTTCAAACACGGTCGGCCAGGCGACCATCCCGGAGGTGGCAATGGCCTGATAAAACCGGGAGTTGCAGTCCGGACGGGCGCAATAGCCCAGGCGGAGTCGTTGGAGCGTCGGGGACGTTGCCGGTGTATCCGGGTGATCGTGGGTGAGGGCCAGTTCAGCGAGTTCATCGCCGGTCACTGGTTGACGGCATCCCACGCACTGGATGCGGACGTGTTGGGACAGGAGTTCGGCGATGCGCGGGTTGGGTTCACCGGCCTCCGCCAGCGCGCGGGCCAGCGCAGGGTAGACCTTGTGCAGGTCGTCGAGGGACAACTGGAGTTCTGCGGTGCGGCTCATCGTTCGTTTCGGGAGAATGCTCCGGAGCATTCCATTCGGGAAGGGGCCGGGTTGCGTTCAGGCATGGGTCGAAGTCCGGTTACTCGGATCGGTACCAGGTCCAGTCCTTGGTGGGTTCGTAAGGGTGCAGGGGATCCTGGGTGAGCGACCGGTTGAAATTGAGGACGGCGGCGTGGCCGTCGCCGAACAGGGTCGCGGCCGCAAAGGCTCCGGTGCCCAATGCGGGGTCCGGAAAGGACGACCGGCCCTTGGCCCGATGCCATTGCACCCACACGGGTTGCTGGCCGGCGCAGCCCCACGGCCGGGCCGGAGGTTCGTGCACGGTGATGTACACCGACGGATCGGGAATCCACGACTCCGCCTTGCCTCCGATGCCTTCGAGGGGATCGGTTTCGGGACGCAGGGTGCCGGGGGAGGCGAGCTTGGTCAGGCCGCCGGCGTTGTACCGGTAGGAACATCCGGCTGCGAGCCACAGGCTGGCCGGTCCATCCGGTGTCAGGCAGTCGACGACGCCGCCCTTGTCCATCGGGCATTTGAAGGAGTTGGCGTTCGGAACGTAACGGAAGAGCGGACGCGATTGCGCCTGGGCGAACTGGCTTCCCGCGGTGCGTCCGCCAAGCGTGGGCCGGACATCCTTCAATCCAAGCGAAGTCCCGGTGACGGGATCACGGTCCCCGAGAAAGGCGGCCGGATACCGGTGATCGTGGTCGGGGATGTACATGGCGATCCCGAGCCCGGTCTGTCGGAGATTGTTGATGCAGACGGTCTCCTGGGCGCGGGATTTCGCCCCGGCCAGCGAGGGCAGGAGCATGCTGGCCAGGATGCCGATGATGGCGATGACCACGAGCAGTTCGATCAGCGTGAATCCGGAAGACCGACGCCGGCTGGATCCCGGGCTTGTGTAGGACGTGTTCATGGAGTGCCACCGTTGAGACAGCGTCGAAGGCTCCGGCGCACGCGGGACCGTGTCAATGGGAGTAAAGACCGGGCACCGCGACTCCAGTGGGGCGGTGATTGCCTTCTCCTTTCGGCGCATCGACGCGGTTGGCGGTTCCCAGAACGGGAGTGCGGGGTGTAGTGAGGGGGCATGAGTCTGGTCCGATGCAATGTTTGCCGGTGTGTGCTGGGTTTCGTGGCATCGATGATCGCGGCCGGCGGGGGCACGGCGTGGGCGCTCGACACGAACGGGAACAGCCAGAGCGATGTGTGGGAAGTCGTGTTCGGAGCGCGGAATCTTGCGGCATCGGCGGACGCGGACAGCGACGGCGTGACGAATGCCGGCGAAAGCGCGGCAGGCACGGATCCACTGTCGGCGTCGTCATGGCCGCAATTGGAAGCCGTGCGGATGGCGGACGGGTCCGTCCGGTTGGAATGGCTGGGCGTGGCGGGGAAGGAATACCGGTTGGAACAACGGAGTTTCCTCGGCGTCGGCGACTGGACTGCCATGACCACCGAAGTGGGTGATGGCGTCCGGTTGTCGGTGCCCGCCGGCAGCACCGAGGCTGAAGCCCGGTTCTACCGGCTTCGGATTTCGGATCCCGACACCGACGGCGATGGGCTCTCTGACTGGGAGGAACGCTTGGTCGGGTTTGATCCCCGGACGGCCCACACCGCATGGCAGGACGCCACCGACCTCGCCCGCGTTCAGGCAATGCTCGTGGCTTCGAACGAGATCACGGTCGGTGTGGTGGATGCGGAGGTTTCGGAGCGTTGGCCTGATCCGGGTGTTTTTGCGGTGCGGCGCAAGGGCGGGATCCAACCGCTGACGGTGTCCTTCGCGTTCGGCGGGACGGCCACGCCGGGAATTGATTTCACCGCCGATTCCGTTGGCACCGTGCAGATCCCTGCGGGTGTGCGGGAAGTCTGGGTGGAGATCCGCCCACAGGCCGATGCGGACGATGGGGAGCCCGACGAGACGGTGTCGCTGACCGTGTCGGCTGGGGCCGGATACACGGTGGGGTCCAAGTCGACGGCGCAGTTGGTGTTGCGGAACGAGCCGCAGGGCGCGGGGCCTTCGGTCAAGGCGGCGGCGCGGTTCCTGTTACAGGCGGGCTTCGGCCCCAGCGCGGATGATCCGCTGGATGCGGACGAGATCCCGGAGAACGTCGAGGCGGTGATGCAACTCGGGTTTGAAGGCTGGTTGCAGGATCAGTTCGGCCGTGAGCCGGGCTTCCACCGGCCCATCGCGGAATGGCTGCAGGACACAAACAACGTCACCGAGTTCTACGCCGACGTGAAGTCGGGCGCATGGTGGCATCGGATGCTGGGGTTGCCGCAACGGCTTCCGCAGGGACCCGCGAATTTCCAGCCGGACATCCTGCGACAAAGGGTGGCATTCGCGCTGTCGCAAGTTTTCGTCGTGAGCGATCGGCCGGAGGTGCTGTCGACGGAACCGGTGGGCATGACGGACTACCACGACGTCCTCGTGCGGCATGCGTTCGGGAATTACCGGGATCTCCTCCAGGAGGTGGCGCGGCATCCGGTGATGGGGTTCTATCTTTCGCACCTGTTGAACCGGAAACTCGATCCGGTCGCGGGTATCCATCCGGACGAAAACTTCGCCCGCGAGATCATGCAGTTGTTCAGTATCGGGCTGTGGGAATTGAACACGGACGGCACCCGCCGTCTGGATGCGTCCGGCGCGCCGATCCCGACGTACGACAACCGGACGATCACGGAGTTGGCGCGGGTCTTCACGGGTTACGGGATGGCGGGGAACCCGCAGTTCAGCCAGTTCCCACGGAACTTTTCGGCTCCGATGAAGATGTTCGACGCCTGGCACGATCTCGGGGCGAAGACGTTTCTGGGACTGCAACTGCCCGCGCGCACGGAGACCCCGGATGGCAGCGCGGGCGAAGCGGACGTGACGGCGGCGGTGGATCATCTGGCGGCGCATCCGAATGTCGGGCCGTTCATCGGCCGGTTGCTGATCCAGCGGTTGGTAACGTCGAATCCGGGCACTGGCTATGTGGCGCGGGTCTCGGCGGCTTTCGCGGACAACGGTGCCGGCGTGCGCGGGGATCTGAAGGCGGTGGTGCGGGCGATCCTGCTGGATCCGGAGGCGCGGGACGGCGCGCGGATGAATGATCCGCGGGCCGGGCGACTGCGGGAGCCGTTGTTGCGCGTGTTGAACGTGGCGCGGGCCTTTGATGCGGCATCGACCTCCGGGCTGCACCCGTTGTCGAACTTCTACATGGACCACGTCCAGGAGGCGTACAAGTCGCCGAGCGTGTTCAACTTCTTCCTCCCGACGTATACCCCGCCGGGGGTGTTGGCGGAGGCGGGATTGGCGTCGCCAGAGATGCAGATCGTGAACGCCTCTTCCCTGATCAGCGCGGCGAATTACTTCAGCCAATTGGCCAGCCCGACGCAAAGCGACCTGAACCGTTGGGGCACCGGCGATCCCACGCGGGCAACGCGTTTGCGGCTGTCGCAAGAGGTGGCGCTCGTGGCAGGGCCGGAAGGGCTCGACGATCCCGCTCCAAACCGGGAACCACTGGATCCGGACGCGCTGCTGCGCCGATTGGACCTGCAATTGACGGGCGGGACGCTGAGACCCGAGCAGTTCCAGATCCTCCGCGAAGGGATGGAACGGTTGCGGTTCCCGACGTGGGAATGGCATCGCGAACGTGTCCGCCTCGGGATTGTCCTGATTGTGAACTCCCCGGATTTCTCCGTGATTCGATAACCCTGATTTTCATGAACACTTCCAAAGTGCCGACCGGGATGAACCGCCGTCGGTTTCTGGGGCAGGCGAGCTGCGCGGGCATCACGGCCTTGCCGGCGCTTTCGACGCTGGTGAACCTGGCCACGACATCGGCGCTGGCGGCGGATGCGCCGGGTGGGTACCGCGCGCTGGTGTGCCTGCTGCTCACGGGTGGGAACGATTCCTTCAACATGCTTCCGCCGCGGGGCACGGCCGAACACGCCGAGTACGCTCTGGTGCGTCGGGATCTGGCGCTGCCCCGGGAATCCCTGCTGGCGCTGAACCCGGCCGTATCCCCGGGCCGGGAGCTGGGGCTGCATCCGTCGATGCCCGGGTTGGCATCGCTGTTCAATTCCGGGAAGGCGGCGTTCATCGCGAACGTAGGGACGCTGCTGCAGCCGGGCGCGCTCAAGGAACAGGTCGAGAACGGAAGCGTGGCGGTCCCGGCGGGGCTCTATTCGCACAGCGACCAGGTCGAGCAGTGGCAGACCAGCCTTCCGCAGTCGCGGGGCGGCACCGGTTGGGCAGGACGGATGGCGGACGTGCTGCACTCGTTGAACGCCAACCGGCGACTGTCGATGAACATCTCGGTGGCCGGCAGCAACGTCTGGCAGGCAGGCCGCACCGGTGCGGAGTACGCGATCACGCCCGACGGTGTGGAAGGGTTGCGCAACTACGTTCCGGTGGGCACGCCCTTCGATCAGGTGACGCGCGAGGACGTGCGTGCGAACAGCGCCGCCGTCGATTCGCAGCTCGCCTTGCAGTATCGGAACCTGCTGCAACAGACCTTCGCGACGACACGCCGCAACGCGGTGGAATCAGCCGAACTCTTCCGGACGGCGACCGCACCCGAACTTCCGGCGGGAATCCAATGGCCGGATTCGCGGCTCGCGGCGCAATTGCGGATGGTCGCCCGGACCATCGCTGCCCGCGACCGCCTCGGTGTTTGTCGCCAGACGTTCTTTGTCGAATCCGGCGGATGGGACCACCACGACGAGGTGATCGCCAACCAGCAGGAGATGCTCCGTGAAGTGAGCGAGGCCGTGGCCGCCTTCCAGCAGGCCATGGAAATGCTCGGCGTCGCCGATGGTGTCGTGTTGTTCTCGGCCTCGGACTTCGGCCGGTCACTGACGTCGAATGGGCGCGGCTCGGACCACGCCTGGGGCGGCAACGCTTTCGTTGTGGGTGGACCGGTGAAGGGACGCCGGATTTACGGACAGTATCCGGAACTGTTCGCCGACAACCCGCTGGACGTCGGGCGCGGACGGCTGATTCCGACGACGTCGGTGGACGCGTATTTCGCGGAGATGGCGTTATGGATGGGTGTGAACCGGACGGATCTGTCCGTGATCCTGCCGAACCTCTCACGCTTCTTCGACGCCTCGGCCGGTGGGGCCCCGTTGGGGTTCCTTGTTTGAAGCTGGAAAAAGCAGTTGGACCCGCGGAGGGGGCAGTAACCTTTGGGTGGATTCCGGCGTAGACAGAAGGGTTGAATGAATCGACCGACTACGACGGAGCCTGGAAGGAGACGCTGGAGCGTTTCCTGCCGCAGTTCCTGGAACTGGCGTTTCCGGCGATCCACCGGGCGGTTGACTGGTCGAAACCCGTGCGATTCCTGGACACCGAGTTGCAGGAGATCGTCCGGGCGGCGGAAGCCGGGACCTTGCGGGTCGACAAGCTCGTGGAGGTGACACTTGTTGACGGGGCTGAGGACTGGTTGCTGATCCACGCGGAGGTGCAGACCCAGCGGGAGGCGGAATTCGAGGAGCGGATGTTCGATTACCACTGTCGGATCCGGAATCGGTTCCACCGTCCGTTGGTGAGCCTGGCGGTGCTGGCGGATGAAAAAGCGCGATGGAGGCCGGCGTGCTTCGAAGCGGAGGTGTTGGGATGCCGGATCCGGTTTGAGTTTCCGGTCTGCAAGTTATCGGAGTTGGACCTTGAGCCTTGGCTGGCTGCTGGGAATCCGGTGGCGCGTGTGATCGCGGCGCACCGGGTGGCACAGCAGACGGCAGGTACCGGCGGAGCCAGGAAGCGGCGGAAGGGGAAGCTTGGGTTGGTGCGGTCGCTGTTGGAGTCGGGAGCCAAAGTGGAAGAAGTGGCGGAGGTGTTGCGGCTCATGAACTGGCTGCTGGCGTTGCCGGCCGAGGAGGAGGTAGTTTTTCGGGAGGAATTGGGACGCTTACAGCAGGAGACACGTATGCCGTACATCAGTACCTACGATCGATTGGTCCGGGCCGAAGGCTTGGAGGAAGGTTTATCGTTGGGCCTACAGAAAGGCCTACAGGAAGGTCGACAGGAAGGTCGACAGGAAGGTCGGGTCACGGTCTTGCGGGAGACGATCGCGGAAGCGTTGCTTGAACGATTTGGGGTGACGTTTGAGTCCGTCCGTTCTCGACTCGAAGCCGTCGAGGATGAGGCGGTGCTGCGTCAGTTGGTGAAACGGGTCTGGACGGCTCGGTCCATAGCGGAATTCGAGGCGCAGCTTTAACGTTGGAGTCGGCATTTCGCCTGACCGCTTTTTGGTCCAGGGACACGAAAGGGTTCCTCCGAGAGCAGCAGTTGTCTTGATGACGGATTCCACGATCTCTGAAACCCGTGGCTGATCCAACTGCCGTTTCCAGGCTGAACAGAGCGAAAGCCATCCACCCAACGTCGGAGGCCTCATCGGTTTCGTGGCGTGGACTTCGGGGCGGGAACTCGGGTAAAGGAACCGCATGTCCCCTGCGAACAGCGGTCCCGAGATGCGTCCTGGCAGTGCGTTGCTGATCCGCGAACTGCTGCACCGCGTGCGCACGTGGGCACCCCGTGGGACGATCACCTACCGCGACCGCCTGGAGCTGACCTACGCGGAATGGCTCGCTCGGGTGGATCGGTTGGGCGGATGGCTGAAGGCGTTGGGTGTCGGGCCCGGGGATCGGGTGGGTGTGATGGATTGGGACAGTCACCGGTATCTGGAGTTGTTCTTTGCGGTGCCGATGTCCGGTGCGGCGCTCCACACGGTGAACGTCCGGCTCACGCCCGAGCAGGCGGGCTACACGATCCAGCATGCGCAGGACACGGTGCTGTTCGTGCACGTCGATTTCCTGCCGTTGCTCGCCGCGATGAAGCCTCACCTCAGTGGCGTGCGCCACGTGGTCGTGTTGGCCGACGGTCCATGGAATGCGCCCGAAGGGTTGCCCTGCGCGGGCGAATACGAGGAGGAACTCGCCAAGGCGACGCCCGTCAGCGAATGGCCCGATCTTCCCGAGGATACCATGGCGACCCTGTTCTATACGACGGGGACCACAGGTGAGCCGAAGGGCGTGAGCTTCAGTCATCGCCAGATCGTGCTGCACACGATGACAGCGGGACTGACACTGGCCGTGCATGAGGATCCGGTGAGCTTCCGCGCGGACGATGTCTACCTGCCGTTGACGCCCATGTTCCACGTGCACGCGTGGGGATTGCCGTTCCTCGCCACCATGCTGGGCGCGAAACAGGTCTACCCCGGAAAGTACGAGCCCCAGATGCTGCTCCACCTGTTGGAGACCCATCAGGTGACCTTCTCGCATTGCGTGCCGACGTTGCTGCAGATGCTGCTTCATCATCCGCAGTCCGGAACGGTCAACTGGCGGCGGTTGAAACTCGTGATCGGCGGCGCGGCCCTGCTCCCGGCGGTGGCACGCGAAGCGCAGTCGCGTGGCATCCGGATCGTGGGCGGATACGGGATGTCCGAGACCTGTCCAATCGTGGCGATCGCCCACATCAAGCCTGAGTTGGCGTCAGGGTCGGAGGACGATCGGCTGGGTTTGCTGACCCGGACCGGTTTCCCGTTGCCGATGGTGCAGGTGAAGATCGTCGACGGTGCCGGGCAGGCGGTACCACCGGGGACCGTTGGGGAGTTGGTGTTGCGATCACCCTGGTTGACGCACGGATACCTCGGCGACGATGCCTCCTCCGACCGGTTGTGGCGCGGCGGGTGGTTGCACACGGGCGATGGCGCACTGCTGGATTCCGACGGTTACCTGCGGATCACCGACCGCTTGAAGGACGTCATCAAGATCGGCGGCGAATGGATCTCATCGCTGGAGATCGAGGCGGCGTTGGCGCGCCATCCGGCGGTGCGCGAGGTGGCGGTGATTGGGGTTCCGGATGCGAAGTGGGACGAACATCCGCGCGCTGAGGTGGTCCTGCGCGAGGGCTTGGAATCCGTCACGTCCCGTGAACTGGTGCGGCATCTGCACGCGGTGATCGAGACGGGCGTGATCCACAAACGCGCGATCCTGACCGAGGTGGTCCTCGTCTCCGCGATTCCGAAGACCAGCGTCGGGAAGGTGGACAAGAAGCGGATGCGGGAAGCGGCGAAGGCGATGGTGGCATGACTGGGCAAGGCGGGCTTCGGTGAACCTTTCTTGCAGGGCGCAGGACAACGGAGCGGTAGGAATTGGCAATGCGGCGGGAGACGGAGCACCGAGCCATGGCACTCTGGGCCAACATGAATTGGAGTCATCGATTGGTTCTCGTATCCGCTTTGGCGGCCGTCGTCGCATCGCCCGCCCTGGCGGACATGACGGGTTTCTATGCGCCTTCGTTCCGTGGCCAGCCCAGCAGTCTCGTCGCCGGCTGGGAAAGGTTCACCGTCGCGACCAACAGTCCCGTGGGCAACCTGCCGGACATGGTGGGTTCGACGGCGGATGCACGGATCTTCCAGTACGAACCGAACGCCTTCGTCCTCGGTTCCGGAAACATCTACAACATTTTCAACAAGAGTGAGTTCGAGCTGAAGTACACCGGCGCTGAGGCCGTTGGCCTGGTGACGCTCCAGATCCGCACGGGCGGATTCGAGCTCGATTACGCCTCGGTGGGCATCGTGTACGACCTCGCCGGGACCCCGCAGTTCCTGGGAGCCACCCGTGTGGAGACGGACCGTATGGCCGCTGGTCCCGGAGGGGTGTTTGTTTCCTCGGCCTGGGAATGGAACCTGTCCGCCCTGGATCTGAACGCCTTCTCGGTGCAGTTCAAGGCCTCGGAAGGGTCGATGTCCTTGGACTCGGTCACGATCGACACGCTCAGCAAGACGCAGACGGCGCTGGTTCCGGAGCCGGGAACCTGGGCTCTCCTCGGCGCGGGCGCGGTGGGTTTGCTGCTCGCAGGTTGGCGTCGGCGCTGAACTGGTGCAGGGTACCCGATATGAATCGGGAGAACATTTCGGATGGCAGGACCGCGGGCGGTCCTGCCTTTTCGTTTTTCGGACGATCGGTTGCGGTGTCGATCGTGGCGTTCGTCGGGATGGCCGGAACGGGGTTGGCCGGTGAGTTTGTCCTCAATCCCGCCCAACCCTCCATGGACCGCCTGATGTATCCGTACGCCTTCGACGGCGGGACGCGTCCGATGGGCTACACCTTCGGATCCTTCGATCCGCGCTTTGATACGCGCGATGGTCAGTTGCTGCTGGGTTGGAACACGGCTTCGCTCGTGCCCACCAACCTTCCCGCATCCCGCTATCTCCTGAAGAAGGCCCTCGTCACGATGACGATCGCTTCGGAGAGCACCTTTCACTACGATCCCACGCACGACGTCGTCTGGAGCTACGCCACGAATCATCCCGCGTATGTCCCGGACACCGATCTTGGCCGGCCGGTGGAGTTGGTCGGAACCGGGTTCCGCAACGGATACACGGCCGAGACCTTCCGGGAGTCGGCCGCGGGAACGAACAGCATCTTCGGCCCCCTGGGACCGATCACCGGAACGAACATTTCCATCGGAACCCGGAACGCCTTTTCGGCGGTGTTCGACGCGAACGGTGCCCTTGTTGACCTCAGCAATAACGTCGGGCAGACGAACCCGGCCTTCACCGGGGAGATCTTCGAGTTCAAACCATGGGCGATCGGGCGGAATCCGGAATTGACCCCGGGTGACCTCGTTCCCGAGGGAACCGCGATGACCTTCGACATCGACCTCACGGATCCCTTGATCGCCGGCTACATCCAGTCGTCCCTTTCCGGTGGGCGATTGCGCTTCACGGTGACCTCGCTTCATCCGGCGGCGCAGTCCGGCTTCGGCGGCGGCGGGGCCTATCCACTGTGGTATCTCCGGGAAACCCTGGTGGGCGAACCTGCCAAGCTCGAGCTCGAGGGAACCTGGGTCGATCCAACCGATACGGATGGCGACGGACTGCCGGATGACTGGGAACGGTTCCATTTCGCAGGACTGGACAAGGGGGCTGCCGAGGATTCGGACGGCGACGGAGATTCGAACCTCCGGGAGTGGCGCACGGGTTCGGCCCCGAACAACGCGGCAAGCGTCCTCCGGATCAGCGGGTATCGACGGGGCAACGGCGGGGCCGTGTTCCGGTTTCCGATCGCGCCAGGCCGACGATATCAAGTCGAGGAAAGCGCCGATCTCGTGAACTGGGGACCCGGGTTTGGCAGGCTGACCTATCCCGAATCGGGCATCGCCGAGTGGATCGAGGAAGATCCGCGCATGGGTCCGGTGGAGCCTCCCGTGCGGTTCCACCGGGTGGTCAGCCGGGAGTAAGCCTGACTGTGCACCGAAGGGATCATCCGGGGCGGCGATCTCGTGATCTCCACCCGCGGCTGTGACAGCCCCACAACTTGTTTGCACCGGGATTGAAACAATCCTCGGTGGCGACTGTCCTCCTTTGAAGCGGCGACGGTTGGGGGACTGACCCGGGGTTCGGGTGGGTTCCTTCCTCCGGAACCGTCGGGACAAGGACGAAGCATGAGGATTCCGGGATTGAGTGTGGGGCGGCGACGCCAGCGTGGGTTGGCCGGCGGGTTTACGTTGATGGAGTTGCTGGTGGTGATTGCCATCATCACCATCCTCGCCTCCCTGTTGTTCCCGGCATTGGCGGGTGCCCGGCGAAAGGGAAACCAGACCAAGTGCCTGAACGGATTGCGACAGGTGAACCTGGCTCTCTCGATGTACGCATCGGATGCCGACGGGCACTACCCGCCGCGGAGGGAACGGGCCGCTGCGTGGTTCGTTTCGCTGATGCCCTACGCCAAGGATGTGCGGGTTCTCAAGTGTCCTTCGGACTCGTCCAAGGATGACCGCAGTTATGTGATCAACGGGTTCAACGACCATTTCCAGGCGACCCTTTCCAAGGAGGAATACGCCCTCTTCCAGGACCACCAGTGGCCGCGTGGGATGCGCGAGAACGACATCCCGCTTCCGTCGGACACCATCAACTTCGGGGAAAAGCGGCAGGGTTCACGCCACGTCCACATGGATTTCACCCAGGGCGAGAACGGCAATGACGTCGAGGAGATCGACCAGGGCCGGCATCGAGTGGGCTCCAACGAAGCCTCCGGAGGTTCCAACTTCGCCTTCGCCGATGGGTCGGTCCGGTATCTCCGCTACGGCATGTCCGTCCGCCCCGTCAACCTGTGGGCGGTCCGCGACGAATGGCGCAACGCTCCGGCACGACTGCAATGAAAAGCACGGTTCTTCTTACCTTTTGGGGAACGCTTTTCGCAGCGCACCTCGCCCTGAACGCCGCTGGCCCCGTGGTGGTCAACGAGATCTTCTACCATCCCCCGGATGACCAGGATCGGTTGCAGTGGGTCGAGTTGCACAATCCCGGGTCGAGCGCGGTGGACCTGAAGGGCTGGAAGTTTTCCAAGGGGTTGAATCTGGAGTTCGGTCCGGGAACCACGCTTCCTGCGGGTGGATTTGGCGTGATCGTGCGCGATCGCGCTGCCTTCGCTTCCCGGTACGGGACGAATGTGCCGATTCTTGCCGAGTTCCAAGGCCGTTTGAAGCAGGGCGGGGAACGTCTCGAACTCGCGGACGTTGCCGGCAAGGTTTCCGATACCGTCAAGTACGGGGACCGTGAACCCTGGCCTCTCGCTGCCGATGGGTACGGTGCCACGCTGGAACGCGTCCGGGCAGCAGATGCGGGGGATGAGCCCGGCAATTGGGCTCCCTCCGTGTGGGGCACCGCGAAGGTGGGCGGCGGAACCCCCGGGGCCGCGAACGCATCCGCTTCATCCGTCGTCCTTCCCCGGATCTCCGACGTCCAGTGGTCCCGGTGGGTTCGGGGCACGAGCAATGTCGTGACTTTCGCGATGGCCGGGGGCGAGGCGAAATTGGTCTCGGTCAAGTATGTTGAGGTCGGAGCCGAGGGACAGGGAACGGAACGACGCGTGACTGCGACCCAGGAGGGACGCGCCGGTCGTTGGACCGCGACGATTCCACCCGCGGCTGATCTGCGGGTGGTGCGGTTCTGGGTGGAGGCAACCCCCACCGCCGGCAGGGTCCATCGGTGGCCTTCGACGAACGAGGTGCGGCCCGCGTTCTCGTACCTCTCCTGGAAGAATCCCGATCGTGGAACCATCGGCCAATTGCATTTCTGGGACGGAGGACGGGTTGAGCCCTCCGGTCAGCTGGGACAATACCAGCCGGCGCGTCGCAAGGTGGTGGGTTTGCCGAAGCCGCGCGGCGACGCCACGGCGATCTACGTTCCTGCCACAGGCACTGGAGGCGACGCGGTTCCCGAGCTTCGGGACTTCCTGCGGATTGGATCGCGCAAGGCGGGTTGGAAGCTCCGTTTCCACAAGGACGCGCCCTTGGCGGGAATGCGGACTGCCAACGTGCTGTTCGAGGAACGCCCCCGGTACGTGCTGGCGGAGCACCTGAGTTATGAACTGTTCCGTCGGTCGAAGGTGATGACGCCGCATTCGGAGATGGTCCGCTGGATCCAGAATGGGCAGTCGGCGGGGTACCACCTGATGATGGAGCAGCCCAACGGGGCCTTCCTGTCGCGGCATGAGCGGGATCCGTCGGGCAATCTGTACAAGCTGATCTGGTACGGCCAGGGACTGGTCGGCCAGCACGAGAAGAAGAATAACCTGAGCACCGGCCACGGCGACCTCCAGCAGGTGGTGCGGGGGCTGTCCTCCACCCAACGTCCGGAGGCGTGGGCCTTCATCCAGCAGCAGTTCGCCGTGGATGCCTGCATCGACTACTTCGTGGTCAACCACTGCATCCAGAACTGGGATGGGTACTTCAACAACTACTTCACCTACCACGCGCCGGGACCCAACGGGAAATGGGAGCTGATCCCGTGGGACGAGGACAAGACCTGGGGCGAGTACGACGGGGCCTCGGCGAAGTACGATTGGTACACCATGCCGCTGACCTACGGCATGAACGGGGATCAACCGCCGCGCGGTGGCGGCAATTGGGGCGGGGGCGGGTTCGGCCCGGGCATGTGGTGGCGCCAGGGGGGATGGTTCAGCGGACCCTTGCTCGCCCAACCGGATTTCCGGGCACGTTTCCTGACCCGGCTCAAGACCTTCGTGAACGAGGAGTTCACCGAGGAAAAGTTCCGGCCGGTGATCGACGATCTCGCGCGGCGCCTGGAACCGGAGGTCCGCCATCGGGCCGAGGTCCGCGGTTCCACCGAGGAAAGCCTGTTGCGGCAGTTCCGTGCGGACATGGACTCCTTCCGGCGCCAGTTGACCGGCCGTCGCGCCTTCCTCGTGAAGGAACTGGGGAAGTAAAGGGGGAGTTGGAAGTTTGAAGATTCAGGTTTGAAGGCCGGGTGCCCTCACCCGGCGTTGTCCAGGATCCGCCGCGTGGGGGCATCAGGCACAGGTTGAGTTCCCAGCTTGCCAGTTTCTGGGAACTGGCGACTGGGAACTGGAAACTTCCCATCATGGAGAGGATGAATGTCCGGATCTTCCACAATCCGGGAACCTGTGCTCTTGTAACGCCGCATGAGCGAGTCCACCGACACGCACCAGAAGGCGTTACAGATCAATCTCGACCCCAGCAAGTACGGCGTCTTCGCCGAGATCGGGGCCGGACAGGAAGTTGCCCGTTGGTTCTTTCGGGCCGGCGGAGCCAGCGGAACGATCGCGAAGTCGATTTCCGCCTATGACATGACGGTCAGCGACGCGATCTACGGATCGACCGATCGCTACGTCAGCCAGAAGCGGTTGGCCGCCATGCTGGACCACGAGTACGGGTTGCTGGTCGAGCGACTCGCCGAGAAGCGGGGTTCCACCACGCGTTTCTTCGCCTTTGCCGACACCGTCGCGGCGCGCAGTTACAGCCGTCGGGAGGAAACCCACGGATGGATGGGCATCCGGTTCCAGACCCATCCGGGCGCGGAGCCGAGCGACATCCTGATGCACGTCATCATGTGGGACCGCGACAACCTCCAGCAGCAGGAGGCGCTGGGCATCCTCGGTGTGAACCTGGTCCATGGCGCGCTCTACGATTTCGAGAGTGCCGAAGGGATCATCGCCGACCTTCTGGACAACCTTACGATCGAGCGGATCGAGGTCGACATGATCGAGTTCCGCGGTCCCGCGTTCGTGGGCGTGGACAACCGGATCCTGGCGCTGCAATTGGTGGAAAAGGGCCTGACCAACGCAGCGATGTTCCGCACCGATGGTCGGATCGTCCAACCGGGCGACCTGCTCTACAAGAAGTGCGTCCTGGTCGAACGCGGGTCCTTCCGGCCGGTCACGAACGTGACCGTGGACATGATCCGTCATGCGCAGGCGCAATTCATCCAGGAGCCGAACGTCAATCCGGCGGATGTGGTCGTCCTGATGGAAATGACCCTCAAGAACCTGAGTTCCGAGGGAAAGATCAACCACCAGGACTTCCTCGACCGGGTCGACCTGCTGCGCACGCTGGGACATCCGGTGTTGATCTCGAACTACGGCGAGTTCCATCGGTTGGCTTCGTACCTCTTCCGCTTCACCAAGTGTCCCATCGGTCTGGTGATGGGCATCCCGACGCTGAAGGAACTGTTCGAGGAGAAGTACTATGCGGATCTTTCCGGCGGCATCCTTGAGAGCTTCGGACGGATGTTCAAAAACGAGCTGAAGCTCTACGTCTATCCCTACCGGGATCCGAGGTCATCGTCGGTCATCACGGCGGGCAACCTGCGCGTCGCGCCGCACCTGCGGCACCTGTACATGTACCTGGTCGAAAACCACTTCATCCAGGGCATGCGGGACATCAGTGAGGCTAGCCTGGACGTGTTCAGCCGCGACGTGCTCAAGGTGCTCCAGAGCGGTGAATCCGGATGGGAGGACAAGGTTCCGCCCCAGGTGGCCCAATTGATCAAGGAGCGCAAGCTTCTCGGATTCAAGGGCTGAAGGCGTCCCACGCCAGCTTGAGCGCCAACGCGAACACCACGGTCAGGAAGACGGGACGGATGACGCGGGCTCCGTTCCGGATCGCGAGGTGGGATCCGAAGTACGCTCCGATCAGCTGACCGGCGGCCATCAGCGCGCCGATCAGGAAATCGACCTTGCCCGCCGTGAGGAAAAACCCCAGCGAAGCCAGGTTGCTCGTCAGGTTCATGGCCTTCGTCACGCCGGTGGCACCTCGCAGGTCCAAGCCGTGCAGGAGCACACAGGCCACCATCCAGAAGGACCCTGTGCCCGGTCCCAGGAAGCCGTCGTAGAATCCCAGCAGAAGTCCGATGAGGATTCCGAACGGCGCGGCGGAGAGACGCGCCGGTCGTTGGGTCGAGCCGAGGTCCGGCTTGAGCGCGGTGTAGACGGCGATGACACCGAGAGCGATGGGGATCAAACGCCGGAGTTGCGAGGGATCAATCAGGGTAACCACCCACGCTCCACCCACGGCCGCACCAAACGTGGCCACGATTCCCGGGATCCAACGGCGGAGGTCGATCAGTCCGGACCGGGCGTAGTTCCACGTGGCCAATGCTGTCCCGCAGGACGACTGGAACTTGTTCGTTCCCAGCGCGATTTGTGGCGGCAGCCCGGCCGCCAGCAGCGCCGGGACGGTGAGCAGTCCACCGCCGCCGGCAATGGCATCCACAAACCCGGCGGCCGCACCCACGGCGAACAGGGCGGGATGTATCCACGAGAAACCGTCCATGGGGCCCACTTTCCTTCGCGGAACTGGAAGACGCGAGCGCCGAGGTCACGGTTTGGTATCAGTCAGGGACGTGGCGGAGGGTGACCTGGCCGGTGTCGTCGAGGGCGAGCCACAGGGTGCCGGGCCTGGGGCGGGGATTGGCGACGCGCCAGCGCGCCAGCGGGGTGGCCACGGTCTGTTCCAGCGTGCGCTGGAGCGGTCGCGCGCCCAGCAGATGGTCGTATCCGGTGCGGGCGATCAGGCGCACGAGGTCCTCGGACCACGCGAGCCGGAGACGCGCTCCAGCGAGGCCTTCGCGGGAGGCGAGTTCGGTGAGTTCCTTGCGCGTGATGTTCTCGATGTCGGCTGCGGAAAGCGGCGCAAAGGCGATCACCTCGTCGAGCCGGTTGAAGAACTCGGGGCGGAAGAAGCGCGCGACCTCGCCGGCGTAATCGGTTCCCGGGCCGACAGCGAACCCCATGCCCCGGGAGGCGTCAGCGCCAAGGTTGGAGGTGAGGATGATGATGGCGCTGCGGAACCAGGTGACACGGCCGAATCGATCGGTGACACGTCCTTCGTCGAGAAGGCCGAGAAGGACGTCGAAGACCTCCGGCGCGGCCTTCTCGATTTCGTCGAAGAGGACGACGCAGAAGGGTTGTCGTCGGACCTGTTCGATCCACGAGGCGGGACGACCGGTGGAGTCGAGCAGGAGTCGCCGGGCGGCACCCCAGCCGGCGTACTCACTCATGTCGAGGCGGACGAGTCGGTCGCGTTCACCGGAAGCGCCGAAGCAGAAGTGGACGAGGGAGCGGGCGAGGGCGGTCTTTCCGACGCCGGTGGGGCCGCAGAAGAGCAGGACGCCGAGGGGTCGCTCCGGGTCGTTGAGGCCGGTCTTCAGGGTGGCGACGACCTGTGCAGCAGCGCGGGTGGCGGGGCGCTGGCCGATGACCTGACCGTCGAAGTGGGACGCGACGGTTTCGAGGTCGAGCGGAAGGTCGTCGCGCAGGAAGAGTTCGGGAAGGCCGGTATGGCGGACGAACGCCTCGATGGCGTGGGCTTCGGTGATGTCCTTGAGGTGATCCTTCGTGGTGGCGCGGCGGCGGGCGTCGACGAGGCCACGGAGGAAGGCGGCGGCGGGGCCGGGGAATGCGGTGTACGGCTGGAACCGACGGAACATCCGGTGGACGCGGCGGACGACGCCGGGCTGGAGGTGGAGGTTCGCGGACTGGGCCTGGGTCTCGGCGATGCGTTGGAGGACCTTGTCGACCTCGGGTTCGGTGAAGGCCGGGATGCGGACCACCTGAAAGACGTCCAGCAGGCCGGGGAGGAGGCGACGGCAGGCTTCGAGTTCGGCAGGGCTGATCTCAGCGACCATGCGGAGTTCGCCGCGTTGGAGGTAGGGCAGGAGGAACGCGGCGACGCTGTTGCCGGGGCCCTGGCCGCCGATGGAGACGAGTTCGAGGAGATTTTCGGCGCAGAAGATCCCGGCGATGCCCGCCAGTGCGGCGATGAATTCCTCGGCGCGTTCCTCCCACTCGCCGAGGTAGCGCATTCCGGCCACGAGGCGGGCGCCGCTGCCACGCCAGAGCCGGTGTCGATGGAGGTCGCGGCCCTCCTCGACGTTTTCCGTGCTGGTTGGCTTCTTGAGCCGGGCAAGTTTCCGGGCGGCGTCGAGCAGGACGGTGGATTTCCCGCAACCAGGTTCGCCCACGAGGAGAAGGCTCGATCGATCGGTGTCGAGGAGTTGGACAAGACGGGCCACGAGTTCATCGCGCTCGTAAGCCGCGGAGCTGGCCGCCGCGCGGGACCGGTCCTGGAGCAGTGGATCAGCGATGGTGAACAGCACCTTCAGCTCGGGCCGGGTTTCGGGGGCAGGGACACGTTCGGCACCGATGCGATGGCGGAGGACGATCTCGCCGAGACGGCAATTGGCTGGCGGCAGGCGCAGGGCGAGTTGGGAGGGGGCCAAGCCGCGGAGGGATTCCTTGACGTAGTGGGCCACGAGGCTACGCACGTCACCTCCGGCCTGATACGAAAACTGCAGGCCGAAGTTGGGGATGACGCAGACGGGAAGCCCCGATTCCTGAAGCCCCGTGATGCAGGGGACAATCATCGGGATGGTCTCCGGGCAGGGTGTGATGCGATCGCCGGATTGGTACTGGGGGCGGACATCGACGCGGACCTCGATGAGGGTGGCCTCGAGAAGATCCGGTTCCGCGAGCCAGGGTTCGTTCTCGATGTTCCATTCGATCACCTCGCGCAGTTGGCGGAGGACCTCTTCCTCGGTGGGCGCGGTGGCCGCGGTGGAATCAAACTCTCCGGCGAGGGCACCCCCATGATGCCCGGCGGCGTCGGTCCAGAGGATGACGGGGTAGCGTCGGGTGATCATGGCAGGGGATTCGTTTCGAGCGCCTGCTCGATGCCCGGCGGCAACGGGAGCGCGGAGAGAAGAAGCGACGTGCTGGCAAACGCGACACCGGCACGCGGACGCTGGGTGCTGCCCGAGCGGAGGTCTGTCAGGTGGGTGACCATGGGGTGCTCCGGGTGGGCAGGATCGACGCCCATGGAACCGCGGAAGCGGAGGGGACCCAGTTGGTCGAGATCGAAGTCCGAGCGGCTGGCGAGCATGCGATGGCGCAGGCGTCGGGCCTCGGTCTCGGAATTTGTCAGGACCACGTCGAAGCGGAGGAACCGGATGGAGCCGTCGGGTTGGTCGAGCAGGACAAGGCTGGGGCCCGGGGTGAGGAGGCGGTGCAGGTTGATGCCCTGGAGCAGGCAGACGATGGGCTGGTGGGTCGTATCCGGATGCAGGATCTCGAGGGTGACTCCGGGCACGCTGGTCAGCGGTGCGGCGAGCATGCGGGAGAGGGTGGAGGCGATGTGTGGGTCGGACTCGCCCACGGGCTGGCAAAGGGTGAGCGCGACCTGCAACTCCGGGGGGCCGCTGGCGATGGCATGGAGGAGGGCGAGGTCGCCGAGGACGTCCACGAGGGGAGAGTGCGAACGGTCTTCGTTGCGTGGCGTGTTCTCGACCAGGTCGGCGAGGTCGGCTTCGAGGGCGGCAGCAGCGCGTTGGCGTGAGAGGCGGGAACGGTCGGCGTGTTGCGAATGCGCGACGACCTTGATGGGCTTTGCGGTCGGTCGGCGGTTGATGGTGGGCGGAGCGTGCGGGCGTGTGGGTACTTCGAGGTTTTCGAGGCGTCGCCGGATGTCATCCACACGCTCACGGCAGAGGAAATAGCGGGCGTGGGCACGTGGCAGGGCACCGATCTCGATGGGGCCCGCGGGTGCCTCGGGCTCCAACTGGGCCTGGATCTGGTCGAGGCTTTCGTGGATGGCGTCGATCAGGGCGGGAGGGCAGTGGGAGCCGCCGTGCGTTCCGAGTCGTTCCGCGGCCGCTGGCCATCCAGTGGCCGGCTTGACGGATTCGACGATGCGGGTGCGAAGGTGAAACCCGGAGGGACTGGCGTCGAGGACCGCGATCATCGGCACCGTGTCCGTGGTCGATGCGAGGCGGGCGGCGAGCGGTTGTGTGAGTTCGCGTTCGACGACGCGCTTGAGGGCGCGTGCGCCGAGTTGGGGATGGTTGCCGAGTTGCACGAGCCGCTCGGAAGCAGCGATCGTGGTGTGGAGCATGCACTGCCTTCGCCGCAGGCCATCGCGGGAAAGCACCTGATGGATGAGCTTCCGGGCGATGCCGTCCAGATGGTCGGCATCGAGGCTGCGGAAGGGAATGACGCGATCGATCCGGTTGAAGAATTCCGGCCGGAAGAACTGTTCGGCGGCGCGGATGTAGATCGCGTCCTCGCCGGAGGAGTCGGCACCTCCGCGGAAGCCGAGCTGGGAGCGCGCTTCGCGGGATCCGAGATTGGACGTGAGCAGGATCACGGACTGGGTGAAGTCGGCGACGCGGCCGAGCGAATCGGTGAGCCTGCCTTCGTCGAGGACTGCGAGCAGCAGGTCGGAAACCTCCGGTGCGGCCTTCTCGAATTCGTCGAGGAGCACCACCGAGAACGGCTGGCGGCGGATGGCACCCGTGAGCAGCCCATCGGGATTCTGCGGTGTACCGGTCAACCGCGCGGTGCTGATGCCATCGACGAATTCGTTCATGTCGAATCGCAGGAGGCGTTCATCGCTGCCGAACAGGAGTCGTGCGAGGGCCTTTGCCGACTCGGTCTTTCCGACGCCCGTGGGGCCCAGCAGAAGCAGGGTTCCGAGCGGGCGCCGTGGGTCGTTCAGTCGTGCCTTGAACGGGACAAGCATGTCGGCAAAGGCATCAAGGGCGTGGTCCTGGCCGGTGATGCGTTCGCGGAGTTGCCGCAGCAGCGAGGTGCGGTCGAGGGCGATGCGATCGTCCAGGAGGGCGATCTGGAGTCCGCTGACCCGATGGAATTCATCAAGGACGGTCTCGCGGGAAATCTGTCCGCTGGCGTGACGGCGGGCGAGGCGTTGCAGGAAGGAGGCGGCCTTTCCCGGGAAGGCTGCGTCACCGGCGTGACGGCGATGGAGTTCGTAGGTGGCGGGAATCACCTCGAGGTCAAAGCGGCAGACCTGGTCCTGTTCGAGTCGCCGGACCACATCGATGAGGACGCGCAGGGTGTCTGCTTCGGGCGGTTCGGAGAGGGGGATGACGTGGAACAGGTCGGCGAAGGCGCGGTCGCGTTCGCGGAGGATGCGCCATGCCTCGGGCGTGATCTCGGCCACGACGCGGACGGAGCGCCGGGTCAGGGCCGGCTTGAGCACCTGGGCCACGGTGAGGTCGGAGGCGTTGCTCTGGCCCGCGCTGAAGAGGCCCAGCAGGTCGTCGAAGTAGAGGACCCGATCCTTGCGGGCGGCGTGGTCCAGGATGGCGGTGACGCGGTTCTCCCATTCGCCAAGATGGCTCATTCCGCTGATGAGGCGCATGGGCGAGACCAGCCAGAGTTCGCGGCCACCGCCGTAGCGTTCCCGCTTCCGATGGACCATCCGCCACGCGAGTTCGTGCAGGAGGGTTGTCTTGCCGACCTTGCGTGGGCCGACGAGGACGACGGGACGACGGTCGGACGCCGCGAGGAGGCGCGCGAGTTCATCGACCTCACGGTCGAGTCCGATGGCCCGGTCCAGGTCGTCCGGATACAGGGCATGGAGCGGTCGCCCGATGCGGCGCAGTTCAAGTTCGCCGTCGACCTTCTCCTCGTCGCCGAAGAGTTGGGCGCGGGAATCCTTGTCCTTCTTCCGGGACTCTCCGCCCGGTTGGACGGTGATGGGGAGGACCATCAGACGGGCCTTGCCGGTGAGGGCGATCTCCGAGAGGTCGACGTAGCCTTCGCGTTCGGCCTGGCGGAAGTGGCGTGTCAGTACCTCGGTCGCGCGGGCAGCGAGGTCCTGTCCCGGGGCCAGTTCGAACCGTAGGTCGGGCACGGAAGGACTGAACCAGAGCTCCCGATCCAGGGCGGGGTAGCCGGCAAAGAACAGGCGCAGGCGGTGGGATCCGGATTCGAGGTCGAGGCGCAGTTCGAGGGTGGCGTCCTTCAGGGGCGGCTGGAACGTCCAGACGGAAAGGGCCTCGTGCCGCGGTTCGCGTCCAAGTTCGTGCAGCAGCGTCTGGAGATCGTTGGTCAGCCGGGCCAAGGCGCGGCTGAGCTTGTCGGCGCGCTGGGTGGGGCCCTGTGCGAACAGGGGTTGGACGGTGAATGACGGGGAGCGCGTGTCGTCGCTGGATTTCTCCTCGACGAAGACCGGGACGTTGAAGGTCATGGGTTCCCTCCGCCGGTGGCTGCCTCGATGATCCGCGTGAGCCGTTCCTCGATCAGGTTTCCAAGGGCCGACTCCCAGCCGTTCTCGGAGCAGGGACGTTCGCCGAGTTGTGCATCGCGGATCACCTCCTGAGCCGTGAGGTGGGTGCGGCGGATGTCCCCGCCGAGCGTCCGGATCCGGCCGGCCTGTTCCAAGCGTTCGGGAATGCGGATCTGGTCCAGGTCCTTCTGGGTGGTCTGGACCCAGACCACCTGATCCGAACGTCCCTGGCGGAAGACATGGAGCCCTTCCTCACCTGCGAAGCGCGGGAAGGAGAGGTCGCCGTGGACTTCGAAGGCAACTCCCCAGACCGATGCGGGCAGCGGGTTCGGCCAGACGTTCGGCGTGTCGGACGGTTGCCGCTCAAGCACGGGGCTACCGCGCTTCCCCACACCTTTGGCGTTGATGAATTGCAGGGTCCGCACCGATCCCACCTTCGAGGCGAGCCGGTGGAAGGCACCGGCAACCGTTGCCAGGAGTTCGCGCGGTTCGGCAAAGAATCCCAGCATGATGTGGTCCGGAGCCGGCAGGTGGGCCCGGAACAGGTCGTGCATCACTTCGCGCCGGTCGGCGGTGAGCTGGCCCAGGCGTGTCTGGAGGACCGGGAGGTCGATGGGGCGACGCTCGAAAAGCGGTAGCAGGACGTCGGCTTCCAGTTCGCGGCTGCGTGCGTCGAGTGTTGTGGCGCTGGCACTGGCGCTTCGGAGCCGTTCGAGTCGCGCCCGGTTCTCAGCCGGGATTTCCTTCCGGGTTCCCGCGCGGCGCTCTGCGGCTTCGAGCAGTGAGATTTCATCATCGACCCGCGCCGACGCCGTGCTGGATCCCATGCGCCCGACGAGACGACGGAAAGCGGTGACTTCTGCGGCAAGCTGGGCTTCGGAAGCCGGAGCTGCGGGTGAGGCTCCGGAGGACGCCTTGCGGTTCCGGGGCGCGGGCAGGACTGAACGGACTTCAATGACTGGCCGCCCTTCCTGCCACCGGATCTCGGCGCGGAGTGGGATGTCCTTCGCATAGCCATTCAAGGCTTCCGCCAGCGGGACGAGTAGTTTCCGTGCGATGGAACGTCGCAACGGTCGCGCGCCGTATCGGACGTCGTAACCTTCGGCCGCGAGTTCGCGGGCGACCTCGGGCTCGATGACGAGATCGATCGGGCGGTACCGGAGTCCGTCGCGTTTGCGGATCTCGTCCAGGTGGCGGTGGGCGATCCGCAGGACGACGTCGGGTTCGAGCGGCAGGAACGGCACGATGGCGTCCATCCGGTTGAAGATCTCCGGTCGGAGGAAGCGGCGGACGGCGTCGGCGAAATGGGCACCGGCCTCGGATCGGCGCGAGTCGGTGGTGCGGAATCCGACCGGGCCGGTGTGGAATCCCTGGGCACCGAGATTCGAGGTCATGATGACGACGCTGTTGCAGAAGTCGGCAACGCGGCCGGCGGCGTCGGTCAGTCGTCCGTCACCCAGGATCTGGAGAAGCAGGTCGAAGAAAGAGGGGTCGGCCTTCTCGAACTCGTCGAGCAGGATGACGCTGAACGGCTGCTCACGGACACGGGCGGTGAGGAGGCCCTCGTTGCCGCCCGCGGCGGCCCCACCAATCAGGCGTTGGACCGCGAGGGGATCGCTGAATTCGTTGAGGTCGAACCGCACCATGCGCGCCGGATCGCCGAAGAGGAATTCGGCGGTGGCCTTTGCCATCTCGGTCTTGCCGGTGCCGGTGGGGCCAATGAAGAGGAACGAAGCGAGCGGCTTCCTCGGCCGTGCGAGGCGGGCCTTCACCATCGCGAGGAGGTCCAGGACGCGATCCACCGCTGCCGGTTGCCCGATCACCCGATGCGAGAACCATTCGCGGGTCTGCGCCAGATCGAGCGGGGTGTCGTCGTCGAGCAGGACGGCGGGAAGCCCGGTTTCACGGGAGAACGCCGTGAGCACCGCCGTCTCCGTGAGGGACTTGTCCGGGAATCGATCCGCCAGGAGGTTGCGGAGGAATCGGAGCGGACGCCCAGGATTGGCGGAGTAGGTGGCGTAGCGGGTATGGACCTGGTGAAGGCGGACGAGGGCAGCCTGAGTTTCGGCCGAGGGCAGGCTGGACTTGCCCGGAGCTGCCGCCAGCACCGCG
The DNA here is from genome assembly GCA_027489875.1 of Verrucomicrobiales bacterium. Lineage (GTDB taxonomy): Bacteria > Verrucomicrobiota > Verrucomicrobiia > Limisphaerales > UBA9464 > UBA6176. The sequence continues at coordinate 8,708 of JAIXZE010000130.1, read as the reverse complement.
TCGAGGATCCGACGCGTCTGCTCGGGTGTCCGCTCCTTGAGGGGCCAGGTCTGGAACGCTGTCAGCAGGTTCGGCTCGGTCCGGCCAATCGCGGCGAGTTGTTCCGGGGTGACCTCGGCAATCGCAAAGACCTCGCCGCGTGCCAGCCACGGACGGAGGAAGCCACCGACGCTTTGTCCATCGCGGTTCACCTTCCCGACTTCGGTCAGCTCGGAAAGGTTGCCCAGGTGAAGGATGGCCTTGGTGCGGGCGACTTCGCGGCACAAGTTCTGGCAACGCTCCTGCCACATGCCGAATCCTACCGGTCCGGACATGAGTCGGGCCGCGCTGGTCGTCCAGAAGGCCGTGTGCGCGAACCCGAGGTCGGCGCGACGCCGGGCCAGTTCCCTCACAAGGGCGGTCTTGCCGGTGCCGGGAGCTCCCACGAGCAGGAGGCTGCGACGGTTGGGGGCGGAGAGCGCTTCGGCGAGGTTCAGGAGTTCCTCGTCGAGTTCATAGGCCTGTTCGACCGCAGAGGCGGACGTGCGGGAGGATTTGCGCGTGGGTTCGTCGCCGCTGCCAACGCTGGGTGGGAGTTCCTCGGCGAGTTGGATCAGGGCGCTGGGCTTGTCCGATGCCGCGCTGCCCGCGACCACCACCTGACGCGGGGACTTGCGCTGGACCTGAACGGTGAGTTCCTCGATCCGGAGGGATTGGATCCGGGCCAAACGTTCGAGACGATGCAACTTCAGGGGTTGCCCCGAACTGGCGAGCAGCAATCGGATGTGCTCCTCGACGTGCTGGCGGAGTTGCGAGGCGCGCACTGCGAAGACATGCGCTCCGAGGGCAGGGACATACGCCTGGTGCCGGCCGCCCTCGGACCACCGGACGAAATGGATCGTGATGTGGACCGGGGTTTCCCACTCGGCATTCCGCCGCGGCGGCTTGAATTCGACGAGCAGGGAATCCGGTTCGACCTCAGCCATGATCTGCCGCCGATGCAGCGTGACCGCCGGGGCGAGGTTCATGTCCTCCAGCAGGCTCCGGGCCTTCGCCGTGAGGATTGGGTGCCCGGGGCGCGTCGGATCCTCCAGCGCGGAGACCTCAGGCAGGCCGAGGGCTTCGGACAGTTCGACATCCTCGGCGAGGACGCAGGAAAGGCACTTCAGGCGGAACGACTCAGCAGGCATGGACGGATCCGTCCGCGGACTATGGGGCAGAATGGATGCCGGGGGGAATGCCGGAGAATGGGGCATGAACTGGCTGCTGGCGTTGCCAGCGGAGGAGGAGGTAGTTTTCCGGGAGGAATTGGGACGCTTACAGCGGGAGACACGTATGCCGTACATCAGCACCTACGATCGATTGGTCCGGGCCGAGGGCCTAGAGGAAGGTTTGTTGCTGGGCCTACAGCAGGGCCGACAGGAAGGCCGGGAGGAAGGACTTCAGAAGGGACGACGGTTGGCACTGCGCGAGACAATTGCCGAGGCATTGCTCGATCGATTCGGGGTTGTGTCCGAGTCGGCGCATCCCCGACTTGCCGCCGTGCAGGATGAGGCTGTGCTGCGCCGGTTGGCGAAGCGGGTCTGGAAGGTTGGATCCGTGGCCGAGTTCGAAGCCGAGCTCTAGGCCGTCTTCATGGAGTAAAGGTTTCGCGCAGAGGGGCAGAGACGCAGAGAGCGACAGGAAACCTGAAGCTTGGGCAACCGTGAACGGGATCACCGTTTGGTGATTCGATGACGCGAAAGGTCGGTCAGCGGGAGAGGCGACCGTCGCCGGGGGCGAACGGTGGGACCGCGCAGGGCAAATTCCAGTTGGTTCCGGGGCAGGTGCCCCCGTAGCCTGCGCGCATTCTGCGACTGAGCGGAACCCGAAGACAGAATGTACGCCTTCTCCCACGAGTGTCCCAACTGCGGTGCGCCGGTGCCGTTCGCCTCGGCGATCGCGGTATTCGCTGTCTGCGGACATTGCCGTTCGTCGGTGGTGCGGCGGGATGCGCAGGTGGAGTTGATGGGGGTTCAGGCGCAACTGCCGCCGGACATCTCCCCGATCCAGATCGGTACCCAGGGTTCCTACGAAGGCCGGCCGTTCACGATCATCGGTCGGGTTCGCGTGGGATACCGCGAAGGTTCCTGGAACGAATGGTGCGCGGACTTCGGGAACGGTCTCTGGGGATGGGTGGCGGAGGCACAGGGTTTCTACATGGTGAGCTTCGAGGTGGAGCCACCAGACAATCTCCCCGGAATGGCCGAGTTGCGGGAGAAGGAGTCACGTCCGGGGGGACCGCCCCCGTTGGTGGATTATCGGCTTCACCAAGGACGCGAGGCCCTGAAGGTGGGGAAGTCTTTCGAGATTGCCGGGACGCGCTATGCCGTCCGGGACACCAAGCAGACCGAGATCCTGGGGTCCGAAGGTTCGCTTCCGTTCACCGCTGTTCCGGGGCGGGCCGCCGTCAGCGGGGATCTTGGCGGACCCGGTCGTGCCTTCGCCAACATCGAGTATTCCAACGAGGGCATCCGGCTTTTCACCGGGCATTATTGTACATTCGATGAACTGGCCTTCCGCGACCTGCGGTCACTTCCTGGCTGGACGACGAAGGAGGTTGAAACCACCCGGCGTCAGGCCGACGCCCTCAACTGCCCCACCTGCGGCGCTGCCCTGAACCTGCGGGCGGCGGGCCTGTCCATGGTGGCGCACTGCGCCGGCTGTGGAAGCCTGGTGGATACCAGTCATCCCGCCGTGCAACTGGTGGCTACGGCCTCCAGTCGGCAACAGGGCTTCAAGCCGGTGATCCCGATCGGCACCCGCGGCACCCTTCATGGGGTCGAGTACGAGTGCATTGGTTACCTGCGACGGAGGGATAACTACGGGTTCGGATGGGACGAGTTCCTCCTGTTCAATCCATTTGCCGGGTTCCGCTGGTTGGTCATGTACCAGGGGCACTGGAGCTTCATCGAAATGCTGCTCGAGGAACCACCCCAGTTCTTCGGGATGCCCGTGATCGATCGACAGGAGTACAGGCCCTTCTCGGTGGGGCGTGCGGAGGTCGTTTACGTGCTCGGCGAGTTCTACTGGCAGGTCCGCCACGGGGAACGCACGGAGGTCGCCGACTACATCGCCCCGCCGCGCGTGCTTTCGAGTGAGAAATATCCGGAACTCACCGAGGTGACCTGGTCGAGCGGCGAGTACATCGCGGGGAAGGAGGTCCATGCGGCCTTCCGCTTGCCGGGCGAGGCTCCGGAACCGGTCGGGCTCTACCTGAACCAGCCCAACCCCCATCTCGAAAAGGGGCGGACGCTGAAGTGGTTGCTGCCCGTGCTTGCCGGGGTGTTCGTCCTGATTTCGTTGGTGGCCGCCGCGACGCGGTCGAACGAGTCCGCCTTCCAGTCCAGCTTTGCGATGTCCCAGGTCGGGACCAACGGGGCCATTGTCAGCGAACCCTTCGAGTTGAAGGGATCGCACGCGCAGGCGGTGGAGTTCTCACTGCAGGCCGGGGTCAACAACAGCTGGCTCGAAACCGAGATAGACCTGGTCAACGTCGATACAGGCCAGGTCGAACGGGAGATCGTCGTCGGTGTGGATTTCTACTCGGGAAACGACGACGGCCCATGGCAGGAAGGGTCCCAGGATCGCAGCGTGATCGTCCCCGCCGTCCCCCCCGGCAAGTACCGCCTGCTGATCGAACCCAACATGGATCCGCCCAACCCGGAGCTCTCGTTCTCCGTCGGGGTCCGCCGGGACGTCATGGTTTGGTCCAATGTATGGCTGGGTATCATCGCGTTGATGGCGTACCCAATCTACCGGTGGATGCGTTTGTCTGGTTTCGAGACCCGTCGGTGGGCCATGAGCGATTTCTCGCCGTCCGGCGCAGCGGAGGACGAAGATGACGAATGACCGTTTTAGGACGGAAAGGTGAGGCGATGCGACTGAAGACACCGGTCTACACGATTTATGGGCTCCTGTTGTGCGGCTACCTGGCGGTGGCCAGCCGCTACGGGTTCAGCCTGCTCAACACCATGACGCCGCGATTCCTGCGGTCGTCCGGAGCCATGCTCCAGCACAAGTGAACGATACTCCCATGAACCTGGACTTCGGAAAGATCCTCGGACTCGGCATCAGCAGCATGATCTATTCAGTGGTCGGACTGCTGACGTTCCTCGCGTGCTTCTACATCGTCGACAAGCTCACCCCGGGTGACCTGTGGCAGGAACTCGTCGAGAAGAAGAACACCGCCGTGGCCATCTTCTTCGGGGCCGTCGCCCTGGGGATGTGCATCATCATCGCCGCCTGTCTGCACGGGTAACCCGACCGGATGAACGACCGCGCCACCCGGTTGCTCCTGCTCGCGAGTGTCTTCGTCATCGCGACCTGCGGGCTGATCTACGAGCTGATCGCGGGCACGCTGGCGAGTTACCTGCTCGGTGACTCCGTGCTGCAGTTCTCCACGGTCATCGGGGTCTACCTGTTCGCCATGGGGGTGGGTTCGTGGCTGTCGGGATTCGTGGAGCGCGGCGAGTCGCGGCTGTTCGTGCAGGTGCAGTTCCTGATCGGATTGATCGGCGGATTCTCGGCGGCTGCCCTGTTCGTGCTGTTCACCCAGGTCAACGCCTTCCGTCCTGTCCTGTACGGCCTGATCTTCCTCATCGGCACGCTGGTGGGCCTGGAGATCCCGCTGCTCCTGCGCATCCTCAAGGACCGACTGGAATTCAAGGATTTGGTCGCGCGCGTCTTTACCTTCGACTACATCGGCGCGTTGCTGGCTTCGCTGCTGTTCCCGCTGGTGCTCGTGCCGCATCTCGGCCTGGTACGGTCGTCGTTCCTCTTCGGCATGCTCAACGTCGCCGTCGGATTGCTCAGCGCGCGGGTCCTCCGGCTCAGCGGTCCTTGGGCACGGGCGACCTCGGTTCTGGGGTGCGGGCTGTTCGTCCTGCTGTTCGGCGGATTCCTCGCCGCCGACCGCTTTACCTCGTGGTCGGAGCGTAACACGTACACCGATCCCATCATCCACGCGGTATCGTCGCCCTACCAACGGATCGTCCTGACGCAGGGCGCCGGCGACCTGCGGCTGCACCTCAACGGCAACCTCCAGTTCAGCTCGCGCGATGAATACCGTTACCATGAATCACTGGTCCACCCGGGCCTGGCCCGATTGCCGATGGCGAAGCGGGTGCTGGTCCTTGGCGGAGGCGACGGTCTCGCCGTGCGGGAAGTGCTGAAGCATCCCGGCGTCGAACAGGTGCTGCTTGTCGATCTGGACCCGGCCATGACCCGGCTGTTCACCCAGTTGCCCCTCCTCACGCAACTCAACCTCGACGCCCTCGCCTCGGACAAGGTCCGCGTGGTGAACGCCGACGCCTTCACCTGGCTCGCCGAGGCGAAGGAGACGTTCGACTTCGTCGTGGTCGACTTTCCCGACCCCTCCAACTTCAGCCTGGGGAAGCTCTATTCCACCGCGTTCTACCGTCGGTTGCGCCCGGTGATCGCGCCCGGCGGAGCCGTTGTCGTGCAATGCACCTCGCCGCTGGTCGCACGCCGCGCGTTCTGGTGCATCGATGCCACCCTGCGCGACACCGGATTCCAGACGCGGCCCTATCACGTGTACGTCCCCAGCTTCGGCGAATGGGGGTTCATCCTGGCCTCCCTCGAATCGCTGCCGACCGATCTTTCCCTTCCGGAGGGCCTCCGTTTCCTCAGCGCATCCACCCTCCGTGGCCTGTTCGAATTCCCGCCCGACATGGACCGCGTCGACGTCGACGTCAATCGCCTCAACAACCAGGCGCTCGTCCGGTACTTCGAAGAGGATTGGGGGAAGGTCCGGTGAAGCGACGCACGTTCATGAAGGGCAGCGTGGCGGCCGCGGCCGTGGGCGTTGCGGGCAGTTGGACCGGTTGCCGTCCAGCGCCTCCTTCCATCCAGGGAACGATCGTCGGGCCCAACCGGGAATTGGGCCATCGCCTCCGCGATGGAGGCCTGCCGGCTCCGGAACGTTTCGAGCAAGTCGATGTGGTGGTGGTCGGTGGCGGCGTGGCTGGTCTTGCGGCGGCGCGGACATTGTCGCGCGCAGGCGGACTGAAGCTCGTGCAGGTGGAACTCGAGTCGGAGGTTGGCGGCAATTCCGGTTGGGGCCAGACGGCGACCACCGCTTACCCTTGGGGAGCCCATTACGTGCCCCTGCCTGGCAGGGAAGCCGTGGAGGTGGTGCGTCTGTTCGAGGAGTTGGGTGTCATCACCGGACACGACGTCGCCGGTCGGCCGGTCTATCGCGAGGAATTCCTCTGCCACGATCCCGAGGAGCGTCTCTTCCTGCACGGTCGATGGCAGGAAGGGCTGATCCCGCATCTGGGCGTTTCCTCCGCCGAACGTGCCGAGATCGATCGCTTCCTCGCCCGCATGCAATCGTTGCGGGAAGCCGAAGGCAGCGACGGTCGACCGTTGTTCGCCATTCCGGTGGATCGCAGCTCCACGGACGCAACCTGCCGCGCCCTGGATCTGGAGCCGTTCTCCGCGTGGCTGGATCGTGAGGGGTTCCGGACGCGGCCGCTTCGGTGGTATGTGGACTACTGCTGTCGCGACGATTTCGGGCTCACCGCGGCTGGAGTCAGTGCCTTCGCGGGCCTTCACTATTTCGCTGCGCGGGGCGGGGAAGCAGCCAACGCCGACGCCAGCGCGGTCGTGACCTGGCCAGCGGGCAATGGGTGGCTCGTGCAGCGGTTGCGCGAGGGAATCACCGGTGAGTTGCACCGCGGATGCGCCGTGCACTCCGTGGCTGCCCATGAGGGTCGGGTGCGCGTGTCCGCCTTCGATGCCGACTCCGGATCCGCTGTGGGCTGGGATGCCGCCCAGGTGGTGCTGGCGGTGCCGATGTTCGTTGCGGCGCGTCTGCTGGGCGCACCCGGTGCCGGACGCGGCACTGGAGCCGTCTATCCGCCGTGGTTGGTGGCCAACCTCACCGTGGACCAGATACCCGACGGCCGCGGCATGGGACCCGCCTGGGACAATGTCCTCTTCGAAGGCCGCGGTCTCGGTTACGTCGTTGCCACCCACCAACAGCTGCGCGCCGTCACCGGCGAATCCGTCCTGACCTACTACCTCCCCCTGGACCATCTGTCGCCCGCTGACGCCCGCCGCGAGGCCGTCGCGTGGACCTGGGATCAGGCCCGCGATCTTGTGCTCCATGACCTCGCTCGGGCCCATCCGGACATCGCCGCCCGGACGCGTCGATTGGACATCAAAATCTGGGGCCACGGCATGATCTGTCCTGTCCCCGGGTTCCTCTGGCACGGCGATCGCCACCGATGGTCGAAACCGTTGGGCAATATTCATTTCGCCCATTCCGATCTTTCCGGGATCAGCCTGTTCGAAGAGGCGTACACCCGCGGTGTCACCGCCGCCCATGCCATTCTTGGAAGGGGAACGTTGTCCGCATGAAGACCCTCGGCCGTCACAGCCTCATCGAACTGAGTGGATGCGATCCCGAACGGCTCAAGCGCGTCCGCGAGGTCCGATCCGCCATGCTCGAAGCAGCCCGGCGCGCCAACGGAACCATCGTGAAGGCCGTCTTCCACGCGTTCAGTCCGTGGGGCGTCAGCGGGGTGGTGGTGATCGCCGAGTCCCATCTCACCATCCACACCTGGCCGGAGCACGGGTACGCGGCCGTCGATGTGTTCTCGTGCAGCCCGAAGCTGCGCCAGGCTGAGGTCCGCCGCTGGTTGGTCAAAGCCTTCTCCGCCCAACACACCCGGACCCTCCGCGTGGCCCGCGGGCCTCGGGCTTTGGGGAAGCCAGTTCCGAAGCCATCGCGCACGCGCTGAGCCGTGTCCCTTCACCGGAATGACGGAGAATGCCTCACGCGGAGCCGCGGAGAGCGCAGAGAGAGGGGCTCCCGAGCATCCCACCGTCAGCAACCATTCACCCAACGGCGACTGGCCGGAGGTACGTCCCGGATGTCCATTCTCCGCGATCTTCCTGCTCTGCGTGAACATCGTCCCCTTCTCAACCGCATGGAAACGGCCAAGCCGGTGCGGGGCGTGGAAAGCCTCACGCGAAGAACCGACCCTCTACGGAAAGGGTGTTTTGCAGCAATGAACGGGCGGTCCTCAATGCATGCGCCGGGTGAGGGCACCCGGCCTCCAGCCTCGACCCATTGAAGGCCGCGTGACCCCACGCGGCGCGGCTTTCTTCAACTCCCTCTCAACGCCGGGTGAGGGCACCCGGCCTTCAGCCTCGAGCCATTGAAGGCCGCGTGACCCCACGCGGCGCATCCCCAATCCCGCCAGGTGAGGGCACCCGGCCTCCAGTTTCGTGGCTCGGACTCAACAAACGGGTCCTCAGTTCATTGGCCGCGAACGGTGCGAAACAGGCCTGAGTTACAATTCTTTCATTTTGAAGGTCTTTCTAACGATCTTGGGCTCGGTGCATCAACAAGCCCAACGAGGAGTAGTGGTGGAAGACGGGGGTATGCGTAGTGATATACATTACAAAAAGATCAGACTCTAGGGGGATGACTCAGGGGCCATGTCGGTGATTGGATGAGCAAACGGTCAGGGAAAACCGCCCGGATGGCGGTTGCAGGGCCAGGGAACAAGGGACGCGCCCAACCCAGATCACCATGTAGGCAAGGCAATTTGCCGTCATTGGAAGTTGGCTCGCGTCCCTTTTTCACGGAGCGCCCCGGAGGGCTTTTCGTCAGGGCCGGCATTCTTGTGAATGTCGGAAGGGGACTCAGGCCTCCT
>JAIXZE010000331.1 GCA_027489875.1 Verrucomicrobiales bacterium | reverse complement strand
GTTGTAGGCCACGTAACACACCGCCCCGTCCACCGGCGACACCGCCACCACCGACTCGTTCCCACCCACCGCGATGCGGAACGACGTGTCCACCGAACCATCGTCGTTCAACAGCACCACGCCCTTCGTCGGATGCCCCGAGACGCTCGTGAACGACCCGTACAACAGGACGCGCCCGTCGGAACGGATCACATGGCCGACGAAGGCGTTGGGGTTCACCGGGAAGTTGAAGTTCGTGTCCACCGTCCCGTCGGCATTGAACCGGGCGATCGCCCGCTGCGCATTCACCGGCGCGCCGACATTCAGGAACCCGCCCGAGACCAGGATGCGATCGCCGCTCCAGGGGGAGAAGAACTTGCCGCCCGAGACCCCCACCGGATTGAAGACCTCATCCAGTCTCCCCGGTTGCTGGGCGCGAGCCACCCAAGGCATCAGACAAATCCCCAGCACCCAAGCCAGCCCCAGCCGCAACCATCCCATCCACACGTTCCGCATGGGCCGACGCTCGCAGGCAGGCTGCGCGAGCGGAATACGTATTCGTACGCAGGTATTGCCATGCGCCTCCAAAACCCCTCCCCCATTGAAGGCCGCGTGCCCCCACGCGGCGATTCCTCATCCACGCCGGGTGGGGGCACCCGGCCTTCAATCGGGAGTTCCCAGTTGCCAGACCCCGCTGTAGGCCGCGTGCCCCCACGCGGCGATTCCCCATTCACGCCGGGTGGGGGCACCCGGCCTTCAATCGGGAATTCCCAGTTCCCAGACCCCGCTGTAGGCCGCGTGCCCTCACGCGGCGATTCCCCACCCGCGCCGGGTGAGGGCACCCGGCCTTCAATCGGGAGTTCCCGGAACCTTGCGCCCTTTTCCTGCGTGACACCCGCCACCGCCGGCGGGTTCCAATCAGCGAAACGCCGCCATGGCCACGGATCCCAGCGACACCGAAGTCATCATCCGACCCGCCCATCCACGGGATGCCGCCGGCATCGCCGATTGCCTCGACGCCGTCGCGCGCGAACGTCTCTGGCTCACCGCCACCGAGGGCTACGGCATCCATTCCACGGACAACTTCATCCGCGCCAACCTCGCGGTCGGGAATCCCCACTTCGTCGCGGTCCTTCGCACCAGCGTGGTCATCGGATGGTGCGACGTCATCCCGCCCCGACCGGGACCGGAGTTCGCCCACGTGGGCCAGCTTGGCATCGGCATCCTCGATGGCTGGCGTGGCATGGGCGTCGGACGCGCCCTGATGAACACCACGCTGGAGGCGTGCGCCGCGCGGGGCTTCTCGCGGATCGAGCTCGAAGTCTACGCCCACAACACGCGGGCGATCGCCCTCTATCAGAGCCTCGGCTTCGTCCAGGAAGGCCGCCGCATCGGCGCGCGCATCCTCGACGGCGTGCATCAGGACATGATCCTCATGGCGCGCCGGAGTCCCGACGCGCCAGCAATCCCGTAACCACGACCCACGCGAGGAGACCAAGGTTCACGACAACCAAGGCGAACAAGGAGCGGAACAGCCAGCGTCGGGCCCGCCGTGATTCCGGCGTGTCCGGCAACACCTCGATCGGTGGCTCTTCAGGCTTGGGATCGTCGCTCATTCCTCGGTCCACTTGCGGCCGAGCGCCCGTGCCAGGGTCGCCGCGCAACGGCGGTTCTCAGGCATCGATCCCACCGAGATCCGCAGCCATTCGCCCAACCCGTAGCCACCCATCGGGCGGGTGATCACGCCTTCCTTCTGCATGGCCGCGAACACCTTTTGTCCGTCGCCCACCTTCACCAGGATGAAGTTCGCCTGCGTCGGTACGTACTCCAACGCCAGCTTGCGGAACACGCCCTGCAGGAACGCCAAGCCTTCCCGGTTCAAGGCACGCGTCTGTGCCAGGTGCTCCCGATCGTCCAACGCCGCCAACGCGCCCGCCTGCGCGATGGAATTGATGTTGAACGGCTCGCGCGTGCGCTCGATCCCGGCGATCACTGCCGCCGATCCGATGCCGTAGCCCAGCCGCAGCCCCGCCAACCCGAAGATCTTCGAGAACGTCCGGACCAGCATCACGTTCGGCTGCACCCCCGCGCGGACCAGCGAGAGGCAGTCGATCGGATCGTTCAGGTATTCGATGTAGGCCTCGTCGAGGACGAGCAGCACGTGCGACGGGATCCCCGCCAACAGGATGCTGATCTCCTCCCGCGTGGCCAGGTTGCCCGTGGGATTGTTCGGGTTCGCCAGGAACAGCACCCGCGTCGCCGGCGTGATCGCCCGCAGCATCGCCGGAATGTCCGCCCCCAGGTCCGGACGCGCCGGAACCGTCACCAGCTTCGCCCCGAACAACGCCGTCACGATCGGGTACACCGCGAAACAATACTGCGAGACCACCACCTCGGCTCCGGGCTCCAGGAACGCGTGCCCGATCATTTCCAGCACCTCGTTCGATCCGTTGCCCAACACGATCTGGCTCGGCTCCACCGCCAGTTTCTCGGCCAGCGCCCGCTTCAGGTAGAACGAGCTTCCATCCGGATACAGGTGCAACTGGTCCAACACGCCGCGCATGGCCGCCAACGCCTTCGGCGACGGCCCCAGCGGATTCTCATTCGAGGCCACCTTGATCACCGTCGATGGCTCCAGCCCATGCTCCCGGGCCACTTCCTCGATCGGACGTCCCGGCACGTACACCGGCAGCGTCGCCAGTTGCGAAACAAACTTCATCGCGGATTTCTGCATCCCAACACCCCAAAGTTCAAGGAACCGCGTTCCACTTTGTAGGCCGGGTGCCCTCACCCGGCGGGGAGTTCCAGGTTCTATGCTGAAGGCCGGGTGCCCCCACCCGGCGGGAAGTTCCAGGTTTTCGGTTTCAAACTTCAAGGACACGAAACGGGGTGGCGACGTCCTCGTCGCCCTTCCGGAGCCATTTTCCACGGCGATGAGGACATCGCCGCCCCAAAACCATTCATGCATGGGGGCGGTTTGAAGAGGAGACGTCATCTTCCAAACTTCGAACTTCCCGCCTTCAAACTTGAATCCTGGAACTTGAATCTTCCCCCAAGATTGACCCGGAAGGCGACGGGTGCTTCTTTGGCCGCACGGATTATGAAGCGCTTCCTGATGTCGGTGGTGGTGGCGGCAACCGCGGCAATTCCTGTCCTCGGACAGAAGATTCCCGTGGTGGAGAAACAGCTTCCCAACGGGTTCAAGCTCCTCCTCGTCGAACGGCATGAGGAACCCCGGATCGCCGGCGGTTGGGTCGCCCACGTCGGATCCGCCAACGAACGCCCCGGCATCACCGGCATCGCGCACCTCTTCGAACACATGATGTTCAAGGGCACGCCCACCCTCGGCACCAAGGACGCCAAGCGCGACCTCGAGATCATCGGCGAACAGGAGAAGATCCGGGAACTCATCCGCCAGGAGGAGTCGAAGATGCGCACGGCCCTCCGTCGCGGCGAGGTCACCGACATCACCAGCCCCGAGTCCCGCACCGACCGCTACCGCGAGCTGGAACAGGAGTTCAAGCGGCTCCTCGAGGAACAGCGCACCCTCCTCGTCAAAAACGAATTCGACCGCATCTACACCACGGCGGGCGCGACCAAGATGAACGCGTTCACCACCGAGGACATGACCGGTTACTTCATCGAGGTCCCCTCCAACAAGCTGGAGCTGTGGTGCTGGATGGAATCCGAACGCCTCCTCCGCCCCGTCTTCCGCGAGTTCTACGCCGAACGCGACGTCGTCTTCGAGGAACGCCGCATGCGCACCGAGTCGACCCCGACCGGCAAGTTCGCCGAACAGTTCAACGCCATGTTCTGGGATGCCCATCCCTACAACTGGCCTGTCATCGGCTGGCCCAGCGACATCCCCGCCATCTCCAAGAAGCAGGCGGACGAGTTCTACGCGCTCTATTACCAGCCGCAGAACATCACCCTGATCCTCGTCGGCGACTTCAAGGCCGACCAGGCCGAGAAGCTCGTCGGCGAATACTTCGGCCGCATCCCCCGCGGCAACCAACCGCCACCCGAGGTCACCACCCTCGAGATCCAGTCCTCCGCCGAGAAACGCTACAACGCCGAAGCCGAGGTCAACCCGCAGGTCGACATCCTCTGGCGCACGGTCGCCTTCGGCCACAAGGACTCCTACGTCCTCGAAGTGATCGAGCAGCTCCTGAACGGCCGCACGGGCCGTCTCTACAAAGGCCTCGTGCTCGGTCGCCAGGTCGCCACCGACGCCGGCGCGGCCAACCGCCCGATGAAGTGGGCCGGCATGTTCAACGCTTCCGCCGAGGCCAAGGACGGCAAGTCCCTCGATGAACTCGAACAGTCCGTCTACGCCGAGATCGAGAAGCTCGCCACCGAGCCGATCCCCGCCGACGAACTCCAGAAGGTGAAGAACAACTTCGCCGCCGCCGAGTACCGCCGCCTCACCACCACCTTCGGCATGCTCTACCAGATCATCTTCTCCGAGGGCATGGGCGACTGGCGCGAGATCAACGAGTCCGGCCCGCGCATCCAGGCCGTCACCCCCGAGGACATCCAGCGCGTCGTGAAGAAGTACTTCACCAAGGAGAACCGCGCCGTCGCCCACTTCACCCGCAAGCCCGGCAGCGGCGGGGCCGGTGAAGACCCCGATTTCGCCGGCCTGTCCGCCGACCAGAAGCCCATGGCCCGCCAGTTCACCAAGCGCATCACCGAGACCACCGACGCCGCCCAGCTCAAGGCCATGCTCGCCGGCATCCAGGGCCAACCCGCCGGCACCGACCCCAAGCGCCAGCAATTGCAGAAGATCATCGTCCGCAAGCTCGAGGCCCGCATCGCCGAACTCGAAAAGAAATAACCCCGGCCACCTCCCACCTCGAATCCACCCTCTCCTCCCAACGCGAAGCTCACCGCCATGAAAGCAATCGCCCTCTCCCTCCTCACCCTCGCCACCGCCGCCTCCGGCCTCCTCGCCGAGATCCCCGACCGCCCGGAGAAGCTCTCCTTCCCCGCCCTCACTTACGAGCCGCCCAAGCCCGCCGATTACCGCGTCCAGCTCAAGGCCGGCCCCGTCGCCTACATCGCCACCGACCGCGCCCTCCCGCTCGTCACCATCTCCGTCATGGTCCGTTGCGGCTCCTACCTGGAACCCGATGGCAAGGAAGGCCTCGCCGAATTCACCGGTTACCTCCTCGTCCGCGGCGGCATCGCCTCCAAGTCCGCCGAGGAACTGGAGGAACGCCTCGCCTTCCTCGCCGCCGGCCTTTCCTCCGGCATCGGTGACGACTCCGGCAGCGTCTCCCTCAACCTCCTTTCCAAGGACCTGCCCGAAGGCCTCGCGCTCCTGCGCGAGGTCCTCACCGCGCCGCGCTTCCAGAAGGACAAGTTCGACCTCCACCGCGAGCAGTCGATCCAGGGCATGAAGCAGCGCAACGACGACTCCGGCTCCATCCAGGCGATGGAGGCCCAGCGCCTCGCCTACGGCACCAACTTCTGGGCTTCCCGCATCTCCACCGAGAAGTCCCTCAACGCCCTCTCCATCGACGATCTCAAGGCCTATCACCAGAAGTGGTTTCACCCCGCCAACTTCGTCGTCTCCGCTTCCGGTGACTTCGACCGCGACGAACTCATCGCCAAGCTCGAAACCCTCTTCGCCAACTGGCCCTTCACCGGCGAGAAGGCCCCGCCCGTTCCCGCCACCCCGACCATGGCCGCTGGCGGCGTCTACCTCGTCGACAAGGACGTCAACCAGGGCCGCGTCTCCGTCATGCTCCCCGGCGTCAAACGCGATGACCCCGACTTCCCCGCCATCACCGTCATGAACGACATCCTCGGCGGCGGCGGATTCACCTCGCGCCTCATGAACCGCGTCCGTTCGGACGAAGGCCTGGCCTACGGTGCCGGTTCCTCCTTCCCCGGTGGCGTCCACTACGCCCGCGCCTTCCAGGCCGGCCTCTCCACAAAGTCCCGCACCGTCGCCTACGCCACCCGCATCGTCCTCGACGAGATGAACCGCATCGCGAACACCCCCGTCACCGACGAGGAAATCAACACCGCCAAGCGTTCGTTCGTGGATTCCTTCCCGGGCACCTTCAACACCAAGGCCAAGATCGCCGGCCAGTTCGCCGCCGACGAGTTCACCGGCCGCTTCGCCCAGGATCCCGAGTACTGGTCCAAGTGGCGCTCCCGCATCGAGACCGTCTCCAAGGACGACGTCCTCCGCGTCGCCAAACAACACCTCCACCCCGACAAGGCCGTCATCCTCGTCGTCGGCCAGAAGGAGGAGATCCTCAAGGGTCACCCCGACCACCCCGTGAAGCTCGAACAGCTCGCCTCCGGCAAGGTCACCCAGCTGCCCCTCCGTGATCCCCTCACCCAGGAACCCGTCAAATGAGCGACCCCCTCGCACGCCAGCGCCAGATGGTGGCGCAGCATCCCACCAACGAGCTCGCACGCTTCAGCCTCGGGAAGGCCCTCTTCGACCGCGCCGAATTCACCGAGGCCCGCGAACACTTCGCCGTCGCCCTCACCCGCAAACCCGACTGGATGGCCGTCCAGATCCTCGTCGGGAAGTGCGACCTGTCCCTCGGCAACCGCGACGCCGCCCGCTCCGCTTTTGAACGGGCCCGCGACCTTGCCGTCGCCCAACACCACGAAGGTCCCCTCGCCGAAATGGAACAACTCCTCGCCGATCTCGACGCCTGAACGTCCACCGATGGCGGGGATGGGGCCTTGAGGTATCCATAGATTTCACAGATTGCACAGATTGTCTGCGCCAGCACTGGTCCCTCGCACTCGTACTCCTACTCAGCCCGCAGGCCGGTACTCGTACTCGACCACCAACCCGGATCTCCAACCTCCAAGCCGAGTTCGAGTCCGAGTTCGAGTAGGCCCCATACCATAGCCCACACCTCCGCGCCCCTGCGCCTCTGCGGGAGATCCCTCCTCCCGGCCCCATCTGTGTAATCTGTGTAATCTGTGGACAACCCACTCCGCCCTCCCCCTTCCCAAAAATCTGTGGCCAACTCGCCCGGACAAATCCCTTAGCCTCTGTGGAGCCACACGCATGACCGGCATCGACTTCATCCCCTACGGCCCCGCGGCCGTCCTGGCCCAACTGGACGATTCGCTGCGTCCTCACGCAGCCACCCTCGTCCATCATCTCGCCCGGCGTTTCGCCGATGCCGCGCCTGAGGACCTCGTCGAGATCACGCCCGGCTTCTCTTCCGTCCTGCTCCGGTTCCAGCGCCGCGCTGCCGACCCAGCCCGTCTCCTCGAACTCCTTGGCGGACTCCCCGCGCCCGAATCCCTCCCGCCCGCGGCCGGCCGCCAGCACACGATCCCCGTCCGATACGACGGACCGGATCTCGCCGAGCTCGCGCAACGCCACAACCTCTCGACCGCCGAAGTCATCCAACGGCACACCGCCTCCGAACTGCGCGTGCGCTGCCTCGGGTTTATGCCCGGCTTCGGCTACCTCTCGGGGCTCGATCCCACGCTCCACACCCCGCGCCGAGACACGCCGCGCACCATCGTTCCCGCCGGAAGCGTCGCCATCGGTGGGGAACACGCCGGCATCTACTCGGTGCCCAGCCCCGGCGGATGGAACCTCATCGGTTCCACCACGCTTCGGCTCTTCAATCCCGCCGCCAACAGGCTCGACGAACAATTCCTCCTCGCTCCCGGCGACCGGGTGCGCTTCGCCGCCACCGAAGAATCCGGCGCTGCGGCCTTCGAACCAACGCGATGGACCACGCCGGCCCTCGGCTGGCTTCGCGTCAAATCCACCGGAGCCATCCTGGGAATCCAGGACGCCGGTCGTCCTGGCCTCGCCCGATTCGGCGTTGCCTCGGGAGGCGCACTCGATCCCGCCGCCCTGCACTGGGCCAACCGGCTGCTCAGCAATGCCGACGCCGCACCCGTCCTCGAATTCGCCGGCGGTGGCCAGGTCTTCGAAGCCCTCACCCACCTCACCATCGCCCTGACCGGTGCCGATGCCGGAGCCGAGGTGCAGGCACCCGATGGTTCCGTGCGCCCCGTCAAACCCTGGGGCACGATCAACCTCGCCCCCCGCGAGATCCTCCAGTTCCGGGGTCCCCGCGAAGGCGTCTGGACCTACCTCGCCGTCCGGGGCGGCATCTCCGCCCCACGCTCCCTCGGCAGTGCCTCCACCAACGCCCGCGCAGGCATCGGATGCGCCCCGCGCGCCGGCGACACGCTCGCCGGCACCGCTCACGAAACGCTCCTCGGCGACGCCACCGGCTCCCGGCGCACCGACCCCGCCCGCATCCCCGGCCGCACCAGCAATGCGATCCGTGTCTGGCCCGGCCCTCAGGCCGAAGCGTTCAGCGAAACCGCCCGCCGCGGCCTCTTCCGGAATATCTGGCGCGTCAGCCCGAAATCCGACCGCGTTGGATATCGCCTGGACGGTCCGCCCCTCCCCGCACCCACGCGCTATCTGGAATCCGAGCCCGTCCTCCCCGGCTCCATCCAGGTCCCTCCCGACGGCCTCCCCATCATCACCCTCCCCGACGGCCCCACCGTGGGCGGCTACCCCAAGATCGGCTGGGTGGACCCTCGCGACCTCTGGCGCGTCGCCCAAACCCCCGCCGGCCGCCCCCTCGAACTCATCCCCACCGGCTGGGACTAACCCCACCCAATGGATCCGTCGGATCAGTCCGATCAGACTGATCGGACTGATCGGACCGATCCCACTGATCTTCGCCCTCACCGCGTGCCCCCCCTCGACCTCAACTGCGACCTCGGCGAGCACGAGGCACCGGCCCTCACCGCGGCGCTCTGTGCGCTCGTCACCCGCGTGAACGTCGCCTGCGGCGGTCACGCCGGCGACGACGACTCCATGCGGCGTGTCATCGCCCTTGCGACAACGCATGGCCTGAACCTCGGCGCGCATCCGGGCCAACCCAGCAACTTCGGCCGCGGTCCCGTTCACCTTTCGCCAGCGGAACTCGCCCGACTCGTCGAAGCCCAGGTCACGCGCCTTGCCTCGCTCGCCGCCACGCCACTCTCCCACGTCAAACTCCACGGCTCACTCTACCACCACGCCGAGGAACACCCCGACGCCGCCGAAGCCTTCGTCCAACTCCTCGCCAGCCGATTTCCCGGCGTTGCCGCCGTGAGCCTTCCCGGTCGCACCGTCGAAGCCGCCTGCCGCCGCCACGGTGTCCCCTTCCTCGCCGAAGGATTCCTCGACCGCGCCTACCTCGATGACGGCTCCCTCGTTCCTCGCGGGACACCGGGTGCCGTCCTTGATTCCCCGGAACTCATCGCCGCGCGAATCCATCAGTGGCGCAAAACCGGCCACGTCCTCTCCCTCACCGGTCGACCAATCCCCCTCCCCGTCCAGACCTGGTGCGTCCACGCCGATACCCCCAACGCCCTCCGCCTCGTCACGTCGTCGACGACTCCCCTCGTGGGGTAGCAGTCGACGTCAGGAGGCGGACCACCGGGGCGTCCGACGACAGCCCAGGGCAACGCCCTGGGAACCGCATCCAAACAAACTCCCGAGCCCTGAAAGGGCGGACGAGTCCAACGATCCCCCTTCGCGTCGACGCGTGAAACCTCAAGTCACTGCCGATCCGTGTTATCCGTTCAATCCGTGGTTCAAACTGCCTTTTCCAGATTGAAGCTTCGCCTCGACGACTCGAACGGAGATCCATCGACACGCCCGTCCGGAACCATGCATCCGCCCTCAAATGTCAATTCCAGGGACTGACCCGTGCCCTCTCCTTCCCAAGGGTACGGAGAACGGAACAAGGCGGGGACTCTTCAGCGAACCGGCAGGATCCGGAGCGCTCCAAGTCCTCCTGGAACCATCCGGGCATCGATACCGGCATCGAACGTGGCGAAACAGCCCCCGTGCTTGACCGCGAGAGCGAGAAGGTAGTGGTCCGTGAGGTCCTTGGAAGCTGGTAGATCCGGGTAACGTCGGTTGTCCATGATTGAAAGGTCGTCCGGCCAGAAATGATGGCCGGGACAGGCCAGAAGACGGGCCAGCACCCGCCGGGCTTCCGCGGGTGAACCAAGCGACCGCGGATACTTGGGATGGCTGAGTATCCGGAGGAACGCGTTCTCAGTCATGGGGCAGGTCGCCCAGGCACCCGGAACCGCTTCTCGCTCGAAAAACCGAAGTGCGGCCGCCTCGTGGGCGTGTCCGGCATCACCCAGCGCGATCAGCACGCTCGCATCGAGAAGGGTGATCATGGGAGCTCGGGATGAATCGCCTTCTGAAGGTCCTCTTCGTCCAATTCAGCCTGAACGGCTCGAACTTGTTTCACCGTAGTCGGTGCACGACCCGAGACCTTCCGGATGCGAAGCATGCCAAACGGCCCCACTTCAAATCGGGCGGGATCGGGATTCTCCAATTCGGAATTGGGTCGGATCTCGCGGCGGAGGGCACTCTCAATGATCGCCTTGAGAGTGGTTCTCCGCCTCGCAGCAAGGGCCTTCGCCTCGATCAGGAGATCATCGGGAAGAACCAGTGTCGTTTTCACAGTATGGCTGACCGTATGGCTGTACGGCTGGCTGTCAAGTTCCCACCCCCATCACCCCTCCGCTTGGGCGCATCTTGACACTGCCCCCGCATGGAACGGGGTGGCGACGTCCTCGTCGCCGTTCCAAAGCCGTTCGCAGGGCGATGAGGACATCGCCACCCCGTTCTCCTTCTCAAACGTGGCAGTGTCAAGATGCGCCCCCTCCGCTTGAGACTGAAAACTCCCGCCCGTGAAACTCCCCCCTACTCCCTCCCCCGGAACTGCCTCTCAAAGAATTCCACGATCTCCTTCGCCGTCGTCTTCCCCGGGTCCCCGAGATTGGCCGGCCATCGATGCCCTCCCGTCGGCATCTCATACAACAACACCTCGCACCCGTCCTTCGCCGTCGACGCCCGATGCCGCCGTAGGCGACCGGCCACCCCGCTCGTCTCGCTCCGTTCCAGCCCCAGTCCTCCCACCCACGCCTTCCGGACCTCTTCCACCGGCAGGTACGCGCCCCAACCATCCCGGTTCATCGGATCCCCCGCCCACCGCGTCGTTGTGTCGTCCACCATGTTCACCGCCAGCACCGGGATCCGCGCCGCCGGCCGCAACCCTTGACCCCACGACGACATCATCGTCCCGCCCACCGGCGCGACCGCCGTCACGAACGGCTCCGACTGGGCCGCGAGGTAATAACTCAGATCGCCCCCGTTCGAGAATCCCGTCGCGAAGATCGCGCGCGCATCCAGGTCGAGATCGCGCACAAGTCGCCCCGCCAACTCCCGCATCGCCCGCACGTCGTCCACCTTCTCCTCACGGTGGAAGTCATACCCGACCTGGAAGAACGTCCGCCCCTTCGCATCCCGGCTGCCCTCCGGATAGGCCACCACCCAGCCACGCTGGCGTG
>JAIXZE010000324.1 GCA_027489875.1 Verrucomicrobiales bacterium | reverse complement strand
CTTCGCGATCCCGACCTGCCCGCTCAACCGCTCACCCTTCGCCTGCTCCCGGGAGCTCCCGCTGGGCTCACGGTCGACTCGCTGACCGGGCGGCTGAACTGGACCGTGCCGGAGAACCATCCCGCGTCGACGTACAGCTTCGGGGTGGTTGTCACGGACGATCCGGGCGCACTGTCCACGCCCCTGAGCCGGACGAACGTGGTCCAGATCACCACCCTTGCCGGGACGACACCGACACGCCCCACGGTGCGTGCCGTCTGGCGGTCACCCTCCGAGATCGAACTGCGTTGGGATTCCTTGCCGGGAACCACCTACCGCATCCAGCAGCGACTGGAAGCCACCAGCGGTGCCTGGACGTTGGTCGAGGAAGTCGTGGCAACGTCTGGTCAGAGCACCCGCATCCTGCCCACGGCCCAATCGGTGCAATTCTTCCGTGTGGTGATCCCGTAGTGCTCCAGCCATTCCGCCAGCGATGGGCGCAGGATCAGCCTGCGCCCAACTGCTGTTTCATCTGCCTTGCCGCCATGGCATAGCCGCCGTTGCTCCCATCAAGGAAGTGCAGATGCTGACCGCCGAAATCCCGGATGAAACACGTCATCAGCGCGGCATCGGCTTCGTGGAGCCCATAGAAAACCCGGCCAGCGCTTTGTTCCGATTCCAGATACGCCCGCAATCGCCGGATCTCCTCCGAGGTCAGGTCGAGGACCATCCGCAGCAGATCATCGAACTTGCGGTAGTCCGTGTTGGCCACCACCTCCTGGCGATACGTCGCCCCATTGAAACGTCCCACCTTCCAACCCAAACGGAAGAGCGCGTTACCGATCCGGAGCCCGACCCACGTCTTCGCCCGATGCAGGTTGTAGCGCAGTCCACTGGGAACCCCCGTGGCCACGCGTGCATCCGCCGACAGCGGGGCAAGTCCATCCGCCAGTTGCATCCGCTCGGGATCGATTGGACACAGCCCCTCCACGGCACGTCCCAGCGCCACCGAAAGTCCTTCGAGGATTCCCTCGTATCCACGGTCGCCCGCGGTGCCTCGGCGTGCGAGGACCAACAACGAAACCACACGTCCGCGTCGGCTCGGCACGGGCCGCCACCGGCACTGGAACCCATCAAAAGCGCCCGGATCAGCCGCCGGAGCTGCGATCACGGCGTGACGCGGGCCCGATGTCGGGTCCTTTACCCATCGCTCGGCCAGGGCAAGACCGCCTCCCGAGAACATCGCCATCGTCACCGCTCCTGAAATGCGGAATCGGGCCACCCGGACACGTCCACCGACCGCTTCCACTTCCGCCACCGGAACGAGCCCGGCCCGCAACTCCATCCCGAAGGCGTCGCGTGCCAAGGCCAGCGCCTGTGCCGCCGCCGCGCGTCCCGCTTCGAGTCGTCCGGGCGGGATCAACAGCGTGGCCCCATCGCCACCGAAGGCATATGGGAACTCCAGATCCGGGATGGCGTTCACCACCGCGGTGATCGTTGACACTCCCAGCGCATTCACCTCCTTGTATCGCCCCGCTTCGATCGCCTGCGTGCTGCCGCGCACATCCGTGACCAAGACCCACCAACTGGGCGGCACTGCCGTGTACACGGAGTCGCAGGCGACCTCCTCGAACCGGTCGAAGCTTCCGAGACCGGCGTAGAATCCGTCATCCGGATGCGGCGGTGTCCTGTGCACTGAAGGACCCTGCCTGCCGCTCGGGACGATTCCCAGCGGCGAGTCGGGGATGGAGCGTGGTTCAACCAAGCTCTGCTCAGGACGAGGCCGCGATATCGTCAGCGTCTTCGGAACAGGCTAGAGAGGGCGACGAGGATGTCGCCACCCCGTTCCGTAATGGTCAGTGTCAAGATGCGCTCTGGACGGGGCGGCGATGTCCTCATCGCCATGAAAACCGTTGCGGAACGGCGACGAGGACGTCGCCGCCCCGTCCCATGCGGGGACAGTGTCGACATGCGCCCACTGACCCCTGCGCAGAACCCATCCCTTGACGCATCCCGGTCCCCCCTTACTGTGGCCGCCATTGCTCATGGACAACGTGTTGACGTCCCCCAGTCAGCCCTCCCCCGAAGCCGACGAACTGTCGGCCCTGAAGCGGTTCGAACCCTCGGGCCGCGGTGCCTGGTCCCAGGTGGCTGAAACCGACTGGAACGACTGGCGCTGGCAGCTCAAGAACCGCGTCACGAACGTCGAGCAACTCACGCGCCTCCTGCCCACGCTGACGCCGGAGGAACGCGCAGGTGCCATCCTGGCTGGCCAGTCCAAACTGGCCCTCGCGATCACGCCGCACTTCTTCAACCTGATCGATCCGAACGATCCCAACTGCCCCATCCGCCGCCAGGTCATCCCGCGACTCGAAGAGACCGAGACCGCTCCATGGGAGATGAGCGATCCCTGCGGCGAGGACAGTCATTCCCCGGTTCCCGGCCTGGTCCATCGTTATCCGGATCGCGTCCTGTTCCTCGTGACCGATCGTTGCGCCGCCTATTGCCGGTACTGCACCCGTTCCCGGCTCGTCAGCAATGCCAGCGGTTACGACTTCCATCCCGAGTTCGACCGTCAGATCGCCTACATCGCCAGCCATCCGGAGATCCGCGACGTCCTGCTGAGCGGTGGTGATCCGCTGCTCTTCAACGACGAGAAGCTCGAGTACCTCCTCACCCGGCTCCGGGCCATTCCGCACATCGAATTCCTCCGGATCGGCACCCGGATCCCCATCTTCCTGCCGCAGCGCATCACGCCCCAGCTGTGCGCCATGCTCCGCCGGTTCCATCCGCTCTTTGTCTCCATCCATACCAACCATCCGCGGGAACTGACCACCGAGGTTCGCGATGCCCTCGGGCGCCTCGCCGACGCCGGCATCCAGCTCGGAAACCAGTCGGTGCTGCTCCGGCACGTCAACGACTCGCCCACGGTGATGAAGGCATTGGTGCAGAAGCTCCTCCTTTGTCGGGTCAAGCCGTACTACCTCTATCAGTGCGACCTGATCGCCGGCAGCGCCCACCTGCGATCCACCGTCGCCAAGGGATTGGAAATCATGGAATCCCTGCGTGGTCACACCACCGGATATGCCGTGCCGCAGTATGTGATCGATGCCCCGGGAGGCGGCGGGAAGGTTCCGGTGAACCCGGAATACGTCATCGCGAGGCAATCCGGACGGGTCCTCATCCGCAACTTCGAGGGTCGGGTCTTTGAGTATCCGGAAGGTGCCCGTCCTGCGGTTGAACTTCCCCGCGGCGAGGAACGCGCTTCCTTCGACCGGGATTGAGCGTCGCGGTTTCCCTGAAGGCCGCCTGCCCCCACGCGGCGGGATGAATGGCCAGCGCCGGGTGAGGCACCCGGCCTTCATTGGGAGTTGCCCGTTTCCAGACTCCGTGGCCGAGTCCTTGGAGGCCGCGTGCCCTCACGCGGCGCATCTGATGAACCACGCCGGGTGGGGGCACCCGGCCTTCAGCCAAACAAAGAGACCGGATCCTTGCGGATCCGGCCTCTTTCCGTTCCGGGATGCATCCCGGTCGTTGCGTGAATCAACCGCGACGGCGGCGCTTCACGTTCAACTGCGTCAGCGAGTGGAGCAGCGCGGCCTGAACCGTCGCGGTTTCCTCGTCGCTGAGCTTCTCGGCCAACCGGGTCTCGGCCCGCTTGCGTGCCTCGTCGGCCTTGGCCTCATCGATGTCATCCGCCTTGATGGCCATGTCCGTGAGGATGGCCACCCGTTCTCCGGTGACCTCGACGAATCCATCGCCAACGGCGAGGAAGTAGTCCTGTCCACCCTTGCGGGCGACGATCTCGCCGGCGGCGATCTGCGTCATGAGGGGGATGTGCATCGGGAAGATGCCCATCTCGCCTTCAACGCCCGGCAGCGTGACCATGTCCACGTCCTCCGAGTAGACCTTGGCCTCGGGCGTGACGATTTCGAGTTTGAGTACAGCCATGTTGCCGTCCAGTCAGGGCGTTTCCGCCGTTGTTGAACCGGAGCCCCGGACTGATTCCCTGCCCTTCCGGGCCGGACATCAGTCGCGGATCTCGTCGATGCTGCCCTTCATGTAGAAGTTGTTCTCGGGGACTTCGTCGTGCTTGCCTTCGAGGATTTCCTTGAACGCACGCACCGTCTCCGCCACGGGGACCTGCTTGCCCTCGCGACCCGTGAACTGCTGTGCAACCGTGAACGGCTGCGACAGGAACTTCTGGATCTTGCGGGCGCGGGACACCGTCAGCTTGTCCTCCGGCGACAACTCGTCGAGACCCAGGATCGCGATGATGTCCTGAAGATCCTTGTAGCGTTGCAGCACCTTCTGGACACCGCGGGCCACGGCATAGTGTTCCGCACCGACGAACTCGGGCGCCAGGGCGCGGGAGGTCGAAGCCAACGGATCCACGGCCGGGAAGATGCCCAACTCGGCGATCGAACGTTCCAGCACGATGGTCGCGTCCAAGTGCGCGAACGTCGTGGCGGGCGCGGGGTCGGTCAGGTCGTCCGCAGGCACGTAAACGGCCTGGAAGGACGTGATCGAACCCTTCTTCGTCGAGGTGATCCGCTCCTGGAGGTTACCCATCTCGGCGGCCAGCGTGGGCTGGTAACCGACGGCCGACGGCGTGCGACCCAACAGCGCCGACACCTCGGAACCGGCCTGCGAGAACCGGAAGATGTTGTCGACGAAGAGGAGCACGTCCTGGTTGCGCTCGTCCCGGAAGAACTCGGTGATCGCGAGTCCGGAGAGCGCAACACGGAGACGCGCACCCGGCGGCTCGTTCATCTGGCCATAGACCAGTGCGATACGCGACTTGTTGAGTTCCTTCAGCTTGATGACCTCGGCCTCCGCCATTTCATGGTAGAGATCGTTGCCCTCGCGCGTGCGCTCACCGACACCGGCGAACACCGACACACCACCGTGCAGCTTCGCGATGTTGTTGATGAGCTCCATGATGACGACGGTCTTGCCGACGCCGGCACCACCGAACGCCCCGACCTTGCCACCCTTGAGGAACGGACAGATCAGGTCGATGACCTTGATGCCCGTGGTCAGGATCTGCGGGCTGGTCGACTGATCGACCAACAGCGGCGCCTGCCGATGGATGGGGTAGTACTTCTCGGCAACGACCGGACCGCGCTCGTCCACCGGCGAACCGGTGACGTCGAGCACGCGTCCCATGACGCCGTCGCCGACAGGAACGGAAATGGGCTTGCCGGTATCGACAACCTCATAACCGCGCTTGAGACCTTCGGTCGTCGACATGGCGACCGCGCGCACCCAGTTGTCACCCAGGTGCTGCGAGACCTCGAGGGTCAGGTTCGTCTTCCCCTGGCCCTGCACCTCGTACGAGACGGTGAGGGCGTTGTAGATCGCGGGGAGGTTGCCGGGGAACTCAATGTCCACGACCGGACCGATGATCTGAACGATCTTGCCTTTGTTCATTGCGGGAAACTAGTTGCCCATCGCCATGGCGGCGCTGGTGATTTCGAGAAGCTCCTTGGTAATGTTGGCCTGGCGCAGCTTGTTGTACTCGAGGGAGAGATCCTTGATGATCCCCTTCGCGTTGTCGGTCGCGTTCTTCATCGCGACCATCCGCGCCGAGTGTTCGGACGCCTTGGCCTCCAACAGGTATTGGTACACCTGGTAATTCACGTACTGCGGCAACAGGTCGCCGAGCAGTTTGGCTGGTGCCGGTTCGAACTGATACTCCTTGCCGACAGGTTCCAGCTCAGCGGCCGAATTCTCACCATTCACGCCCGCTTGCAGCTTCTGCAATCGGCCGATGGGCAGCAGCGGGCGCTGCTCGGGGCGCTGGTTGATGGTGCTGATGAAGTTGGTGAACAGCACGTCCACCCGGTCCACCTTGCCTTCGAGGAACATCTGCTGCGCGAACTTGGAGATCGCGCGGGCGTCGGAGAACGCTGGGGTATCCTTGTAGAGGAACTCGGCACCCAACTCGCGCTTCAGTCGGGCGGCCCATTGAGCCCCCTTCTTGCCGGCGCTGATGAAGACCGTGGTGCCCGGCTCCAGACGGGCGGCCTCGCGCAGCAGGTTCGTGTTCAACGCACCGCAAAGGCCCTTGTCCGTCGTGATCAGGATCACCGCGCGGCGATTGCCCTCCCGCACCTCCATCAGGGGGTGCGAAAACTCGCCCGCGCCGGCGGTCGCCGCCGACAGCACCTCATTCATGAGCTGCGCGTACGGGCGTCCGGCAACAGCGGCCATCTGCGCCTTGCGCATCTTCGCCGAGGCCACCATCTGCATGGCCTTGGTGATCTGCGCCGTATTCTTGATCGATTTGATCCGGCGCCGTAAGTCGCGGAGGCTTGCCATGTTCGTTTATGGGTTGGCAGTCGCCGGAGGATTACCGGTAGGACTGCTTGAACTCGCCGATCGCCGCCTTCAATTCCGCCGCCAAGGCGTCGCTGAAGGCCTTTTCCTTCCGGATCTTCTCGAGCAACGCGTTCTTACGCGAGTTGAGGAAGTCGGTGAACTTGGCCTGGAAGTCCTTGATCTTGTCGACGGCCACGTCGTCGAGCTGGTTGTTCTGCATCGCCCACAGCATCGACGCCTGGATTTCGACGGCGATCGGGTTGTATTGGTTCTGCTTGAACAACTCGACGATGCGCTTGCCGCGCTCGAGCGTCGCCTGCGTCTTCGCGTCCAGGTCGGATCCGAACTGGGCGAACGCCGCCAACTCACGGAACTGGGCGAGGTCCAGCTTGATACGGCCGGCGACCTGCTTCATCGCCTTGATCTGGGCGGAGGAACCGACGCGGGACACGGAAAGACCGACGGAGATGGCGGGGCGGATGCCCTGATAGAACAGGTCGGTTTCGAGGTAGATCTGACCGTCGGTGATCGAGATCACGTTGGTCGGGATGTACGCCGAAACGTCGCCAGCCTGGGTCTCGATGATCGGCAGGGCCGTCAGCGATCCATTGCCGCTCTCCTCGTTCACACGGGCGCTGCGCTCGAGCAGGCGGCTGTGGAGATAGAACACGTCACCGGGATACGCCTCGCGGCCCGAGGGACGCTTCAGGACGAGGGAGACCTGACGGTAGGCAACGGCCTGCTTGGAGAGATCGTCAAAGATGATCAACGCATCCATGCCGTTGTCCATGAACCACTCGCCCATCGCTGCGCCGGAGAAGGGAGCGAGGTACTGGTTCGCGGCGGAATCGGACGCGGCGGCAGCCACGACGATCGTGTACTTCATGGCACCGGCCTTTTCGAGCTCGGCGATCACGCGGGCGATGTTGGACTGCTTCTGCCCGACGGCGACGTAGATGTTGTAGACGGGGCGGAAGCCAGCTTCACCGGACGCGAGACCCACCTCATTGATGCGGGCCTGATTGATCATGGTGTCCACGCCGATCGTGGTCTTGCCTGTGGAACGGTCGCCGATGATCAACTCGCGCTGGCCGCGGCCGATGGGGATCATGGCGTCGACGGCCATGATGCCGGTCTGCAAGGGCTGGTTGACCGACTTCCGCTTCACGATGCCCGGGGCGATCTTCTCGACCGGGTACTGCACCGAGGATTCGATCGGGCCCTTGCCGTCGATCGGGCGGCCGAGAACGTCCACCACGCGACCGAGCAATCCCTTGCCAACGGGCACCGAAAGGAGCTTGCCGGTGGTCTTGACCTCGGAGCCTTCATGCACGGAGAGGTAGTCACCGAGGATGATCGCTCCGACCTCGGTCTCTTCGAGGTTCAGGGCGAGGCCAATGACGCCGCCACCGAAGTCGAGCATCTCGTTGGCCATGCAGTCCGAGAGGCCCTCGACCTTCGCGACACCGTCCGAAATTTCGCGGACATAGCCGACGTTCTGCTTCTGGACCGACGTCTTCGCGCCGGTGATCTGGGCTTCAATGTCCTGAAGTAGGGAACTCATAGGATTCAGACTTGGCTGACTGTTGGATGAAAAGGGAACTCAGACTCGGGGGGACTCAGAACGACTCGTTCAACGCGGCGAGACGACCTGCCACGCTACCGTCGTAGATGTGGGAACCAACCTGCACCCGCAGGCCGCCCAGCAGCGACGGATTGACAACAAAACTCAAACGGAGTCCGGCACCATGCCGGGCTCCCAGATTCCGGGAGATCTCACCTTGAAGGTCCGGAGCCAGCGGCACGGTGCTTTCCACAACCGCGGTCAACCGGTCCAACTCGATCTTCACCAACCGCTGGAAGTAGTGCAGCACTCCCAGATACCCGCGGGGTTTGGCCTCGATCACCTTCGTCACCACCTCGCGCACCTTGGCCTCGTCCAGCAAGCCGTTCGGACGGCATGCCTGGAACAGGGACTTGGCATCGCGACGCGCCTGTCGATTGATCTTCATGGTCGGTGATGACTTGGAAAGGGAGTGGGATCAGGCGGCGAGCTCGCGATTGGCTTCCTCCGCCAGGCGCTTCTGATCGTCGATGGTGAGGATCTTGCCGGTGACCTTGGTCGAGGTGGCCACCACCAGGCGACCCACTTCGCGGCGGAGCTCGGCCTTCATGCGGGCGAGATCAGCGTCATTGGCCTGCTTGGCCTTGTCCATGATCTCCTTGGCACCGGCAACAGCCTTCTGGAGTTCCAGCTCGGTGATCCGGGCCGAGGCAGCGCGTGCTTCCTCGATGATCTTGTTCGCGGCGAGTCCGGCTTCGGTCAGGACGCGCTTGCGCTCCTCGTCCGCCTTCGCGAGGTCCGCCTTCATCCGTTCGGCAGCAGCGAGGCTCTCGGTAATCTTGCTCTCGCGCTCGGCGAGAATGGCCTGCAATGGCTTGAAGGCAAACCGATGCAGCACGAACGCCACGATGAAGAACCCAATGAGCTGGGAGATGAAGAGCGACGTGTTGAAACCGAACTTGTGTCCGATTTCGGAGGCGGTCGTCTTGAGACCGTCCACCACGCCACCTTCCGCGGCGGCAAGAATGAGACCGAGCTGCATATGCGTGTGCTGTTCTAAAGGTCGAAAAGGGAGGTGCACGGGATCGCAAGCGATCCCATGCAGTTGATTAGTTGCCCTTGCCCATCAGGATCGTGATGATCAAGGCACCTTCCGCGAGCGCGGCGCTGAGAAGCGCCTGCACGAGGATCTTGCCGGAGGCTCCGGGGTTGCGCCCCACCGCCTCGGCAGCCTTGTAGCCGATCATGCCGAGAGCAATGGTTCCGCCCAGTGCGGCGGTTGCGATGGCGATGTTTCCAGTCATGTTGTCTGCTTTATTGGTGTTACTCGGACGTCCCCGCAGAGCTTTGCCACGGTCCGACGGCCAAAATTGAAAGTGTGTGTCTCCCGGCGGTGCGATCCTTAATGGTGCGCCCCTTCGCCGTGCTCCTCGGAGTGTCCCTCATCGTGCGTGCACATCAGGGAGGTGAACACAGCGGTCAGCAGTGTGAACACCAGGGCCTGGATGGCACCCACCAGCAATTCGAGACCGTAGAAGGGCAATGCCGCGAGGAACCCGAGGTTGCCCCCCAGATGAAGCATCGTCTCCAGCAGGGACTCGCCTGCATAGACATTGCCGAAAAGACGGAAGGTCAGGGAGATCGGCCGGATCATGATCGAGATCACTTCAAGGAATCCGACCAGGAAAAAGATCAGGAACAGCAGCGCACGCATGGGTCCCGTGGCGTCACCGTGGTAAACGAAGATGTGCGACAGGAATCCGCCCACGCCGTTGGCCCGGATGGACCAGATGATCCACATGGCGAAGAACCCAACCGCCAGAGCGAACGTCATGTTCAGGTCCGCGTTCGCACCGCGAAGAATGGGTTCGCTCACATGGAAGCCATGGGCTCCAGAAGATCCCCAACCCACCGTCCCAACACCCGGCAACAACCCGAACCAGTTTGCTGACAGGATGAACAGGAACACCGTCGCAAAGTACCAGAACGTTTGCTTCGCCAACTTCGGTCCGAGGATCCCGCCCAAAAAGCCCTGAAGCGATTCGATGATCCACTCGGCGAAGTTCTGGAGACCCTTCGGAACCATCTGGATGTTCCGCGTTGCCAACTGGGCGAACACGATCAAGCCCAGGGCGACGATCGCCATGGCGACCATCGAGTTCGTCACGGCGAACACGAGATGCTTGCCTTCGGCCACTGCTTGTCCTGCGGCACCCGCGGTGTGGAATTCGAAACCGCTGGCTACCTTGAACCACCCGCACAGGATCGGTGCCGCAATGGGCACGCCTTCCTCGGCATGAGCGGCGTGGGCAGCACCTGCGGCCGCGCTGGCCGCGTCCGCGACCTTGTCTGCCGCATGGGCGGTTGCACCCATACCCACTGCCAGCAACAGCGCCCAGATCCACTTGTACAGCCGCATGCTCATCCTCTTTTGCTTCGATCACTCCAATGCAAAGCCCCACCCGATGGGTCGCCCTGCCCGAAAGATGTGGTTAGGCTCTTTAATAGTGAAATTTTTCACAAGACGTTTCTTCGGCATTTTTTGCGCGGAACCCATCAGGCCCTCCTATCAGGCATTTCCCGTAGATCCAGGACCCACCCTCCACCTGGTCCTGCGGGCCGATTTGGCATCCGAAACCCGCGCTTCGAGCCATCAACCGCACGCTGCCGTCGTCGCTCCGCCTTCTCGACGTAACCTTTTCCCCGCCTCCCGCTCTCCCCTGGAAAGCCCATCCTGCACGAATCGCGCTCCCATGAACCGCACGTCCCTTGTTTCCGCCTTCGTCCTCTCCACTTCTTCTGCGCTCGCGCTCTTGCTTTCACCACTCCATGCACAGGACGGCCCTCCGCCCGGCCGTGCAGGTCCCGGCGGACAACGCCGTCCGGGCGGTCCCGGTGGGCCTGGTGGTCCGGGTGGGATGGGACCGGGAATGGGCGGCGATGAGGCCAAGCTCCTGAAGAAGTTCGACAAGGACAACTCCCG
>JAIXZE010000062.1 GCA_027489875.1 Verrucomicrobiales bacterium | reverse complement strand
CTCTACACGACCAACCCGGACATCGCCACGGGCGACGGCGTGGCCATGGCCTACCGCGCCGGAGCCGCGGTCGCGAACATGGAGTTCGTGCAGTTCCATCCGACCTGCCTGTTCCACCCGAAGGCCAAGTCCTTCCTGATCTCCGAAGCTGTCCGTGGCGAAGGTGGCCTGCTGCTGGGTGCCGACGGCCAGCGATTCATGGACCGCTACGATTCCCGTGCGGAACTGGCCCCCCGCGACATCGTCGCGCGCGCCATCGATTCGGAGATGAAGCGCACGGGTGCGGATTGCGTGTTCCTCGACATCACCCACAAGTCGGCCCGGTTCATCATCGATCACTTCCCGAACATCTACCGCCGCTGTCTGGAGCACGGCCTGGACATCACCAAGGAGCCCGTGCCCGTTGTTCCCGCGGCCCATTATCAATGCGGCGGCGTGGTCACCAACCTCGACGGCGAGACTGAGATCCCCGGCCTTTACGCCATCGGTGAAGTCGCCTGCACCGGATTGCACGGAGCCAATCGTCTCGCCTCCAATTCCCTACTGGAAGCCCTCGTCTGCGCCCATCGCGCTGCCGACCGCCTTCTCGCCGAACCGCCCTCCCGCTACACCGGTTCCCTTCCCACCTGGCAACCGGGGCAAGCCACGGACCCCGACGAAATGGTCGTCGTCTCGCACAACTGGGACGAAATCCGCCGGACCATGTGGGACTACGTCGGGATCGTCCGGACCAACAAGCGGCTCCGCCGCGCCGAGAAGCGACTCGGCAATCTCCAGGACGAAATCCGGGAGTACTACTGGAACTTCCGGGTCACCTCCGACCTGCTCGAACTCCGCAACATCGCCACCGTGGCGGAGATCATCATCGCCTGCGCCCTGCAGCGCCCCGAGAGCCGCGGCCTGCATTACAACCTCGATCACCCCGATCCCTCCCCCGCCTGGGCCCAACGCGACTCCGTCGTCCGCCGCCCGCCCCGCCCCTGATCCGTCCTGACCCAGTTGTAGCCCACGGACAGACAACGGCCTACGGAGTCAACCGTGGGCCTCCATCAAATCTGTGGAATCTGTGCAATCTGTGGACTCCCTAGCTCCCGACCATCGGTGGATCCTCGGCGAGACCATCGACCAACCGCACCTCACGCTCGGCGCGTGCCGCCACCCGCACGTCGTGGGTGGCGATCACCAGCGTGGTCCGATGTTCCCCACGCAGTTCGAGCAACAGGTTCATGACCTCGTCCCCCGTGTGTGAATCCAGGTTTCCGGTGGGCTCGTCGGCGAGGATCAATGACGGCGAATTGATGAGGCACCGTGCGATCGCCACCCGCTGTTGCTCGCCGCCCGACAACTGCGACGGCCGGTGTCCCATGCGATCTCCAAGACCGACCCGCTTCAGCAGGGATTCCGCGCGTTGACGCGCCTGGGCTCCAGGCATCCGACCCATCCGTGCCGGCAGGAACACGTTCTCGACCGCGGTCAGGTCGGCCAGCAGGTGATACGCCTGGAAGATGATGCCGACATGCCGGTTCCGGAACTCGGCGAGACTCGAAAGGCTTCGTCCGGACAGCGTGGTTCCCTCGAACTCGATCTGCCCCGAGTCCGCGTGGTCGAGGCCGCCCAGCAGGTGGAGCAACGTGCTCTTCCCGGCCCCGGACGCGCCGCGCAATGCAACAAACTCGCCGCGGGCCACCGAAAGGCTGACCCCGCGGAGCACCTCCAATCGACGATCCCCGATCTGGTAGGCCTTCTTCAGATCCCGGGCCACGACCAGCGGCGTCCCATTCCCAGGCGTGTCATTCATTGCGCAATGCCTCCACCGGCCGCATCGAGGCCGCAATCCAAGCCGGGACCACCCCAGCCAGAAGGCAGATCACGAGCGAAACACCGCAGATCAGGATCAGATCCTCCTTCAGCACCAGTGCCGGGATCTCAGCGAAGCTGTAGATCGACTGCGGGAAGAGCTGGCGTCCGGTCGCCCAGCGCATGAATCGCAGGAAGTCATTCCGGATCGCCACCATCATCACGCCCGCGCCCACGCCCAGTACCACGCCGACCACCCCCACCATCGAACTCTGCGCCAGGAACACCATCACCACCTGACCCGTCCTCGCCCCCATCGCCTTGAGCATTCCAACCTCCCGGGTCTTCCGGATGACGAACGCAATCTGCGAACACACGATGCAGAAGGCGGCCACGATCATCACCACGAAGAGGATGATCAGCATCGCATCCTTCTCCACCTCGATGGCGCCGAGGATGTCGCGATTCTCATCCAGCCAACTGATCACCCGGAACTCCGGTCCCAGTGCTTCGCGCAACTGCTGCTGACGCCGCATCGTGTTCTCCGGGGTGGAATCTTCGAGCATCACCGAGAGCCCATTCACGCCCTCCCCTTGGTCGAACAACTCCTGCGCGTTCACCAACGACACGGCAATGAACGAGGCATCGATCTGGTCGTACCCCACCTGGAAGATGCCCCTGACCTCAAAATCCTCCGCCGGCACCAACTCCGGCTGCTTTCCTTTCCGGCTCTTCAGCATCCGCTCCATGGCCGTCGTCGAATGCAAGGCCACGCGATCTCCCACCGAA
Organism: Verrucomicrobiales bacterium; assembly: GCA_027489875.1. GTDB lineage: Bacteria > Verrucomicrobiota > Verrucomicrobiia > Limisphaerales > UBA9464 > UBA6176. The sequence continues at coordinate 4,392 of JAIXZE010000062.1, read as the reverse complement.
ATTCCCAACTGGTCTGCCAGTGTGCTCCCCACCAACACACCGGCGCCGCGCAGGTTGAAATCCCCTTCGATCACGCGGTTGGTCAGCACGCTCACCCGGCCTTCCAATGCCACGTCGATGCCGCGCACCAACGGGGCAAAGCTCTGCGGTCCCCGCCCCTCGGAATTCGGCTCCGTCTGCATCATGACCTGACCGATGATGAAGGGGGCCACCCCCTTCACGCCGGGCTGCTTCTCAACCTCCGTCATCACCCGGTCCCATTCACCCAACGGATGTCCGGGCGTCCTCACCTTCAGATGCGCATTGAACCCGATCAACTTGCGCCGGAGTTCGAGGTCGAACCCGCTCATCACCGAAATCACCACGATCAACACCGCCACCCCCAACGCCACTCCAAGCACGCAGAACAACGTGATCACCGAGACGAAGTTCTTCTTCGGTCGGAGATATCGCAGGGCCAGCCCCAGCTCAAACGGCAGTGTCAACACGCGCCGCGACGCTAGTCGCCACCCACACTTTGACAAGCCCGGCATCCGGCAACCCCTGCCCCCGGGCGCATCTTGACACTGCCCCCGCATGGAACGGGGTGGCGACGTCCTCGTCGCCGTTCCAAAGCCATTCCCAATGGCGATGAGGACATCGCGGCCCCGAGTGCTTTCCAAAAGGGGGCAGTGTCAAGATGCGCCCCCTGCCCCCTCACCTCAACCGGAACCAACGCGCCTCGTCCAGCGTCCGCACGCTCACACGAACCTCCCCGGCCAACTCCGTCCGCGCCACGTCCTGGACCGTCCATGGCCCGTCCAGCGCCGCCGCCGACTCCAACTTCCAACGCGAGACACCCCCTGCCGCGTCCCAAGTCAGTTCCAGCGCGTCATCACTCCCGCGCAGGAGTTTCATGACCGGCGGTTGCGGTGTTCCCACCTGCAACTGGACCCGACGCAACCGGTACGCCCCTCGGGCCGAGGTGGTGTCGTCGCCGATGAACAGGAAATTGGGTGTCTCGTACGGATCGATCGCCCCGGTAAACGGCGTGTAATCCCGAACCGCGCCATTCAGGACCTGCACCCCGTCAAAAGTCACCGTGTAGGCATCCCCAAGAACCGAAAGCCGCAACGTCCGCCAACCACCGATCACCGCCGTTTCCACGCCTTCCGCCTGCGTGAACATCGGGGAGTCCGCCTGAGCCCAGAGCCGGTTCGTCCAGATCCCGAGTTCCAAGCCCTTGCGGTCCGCGCCCAGGACGATCAGCGAGAGACCTGCGCGGTTGGTCGAGGCGTGGGTTTCGCTCTGCAGTTCAAACTCCATCTCGACCGCAAACCCCTGATTTCGGTCCAGAGGCACCGGGGAAACTCGTGACCAGCCCGCGAAGATCGACCCCGACGCGGTCGTATCGAGCCGGGCCGCGCCATTGGCGAAGGTCTCCGAGGCCAAGGCAGGCAACGCGAGGAACGTCCATCCCTGGCCGGAGGGCGGTGTTCCCTGGACGCCATCAAACAACGCCTGCGCCTGAACGCGCAGCGCCAAACCAAGCACCAGCACCACCCATGGATGAATCGTCCGGATCACGCGACAACCGTAACCAACACCGATCCGGATCCCAGCCTGGATTCCAGCCGATCCAACCCGGGGAAGTCGTCGAAACCAACCCGCCCGGCCGGGGTGGCGACGTCCTCGTTGCCGGTCAAACGCCTTCCTCAGGGCGATGAGGACATCGCCGCCCCATTCCCGTTCTCAATGGAGAGGATTCGGGGCGGCGACGTCCTCGTCGCCATTGGGAATGGCTTTGGAACGGCGGCGAGAACGTCGCCACCCCGTTGCAGGCAGGGGCAGCATCAGTTGCGCCCATGGCGAGTCCCGACGACCCCGGCCATTGACGGGAGCGCTTCCCTCTCGCTCTATTCCCCCAGGCAATGAAGTACTGCGCGTCCCCTTGGAACTTTACCCGTCGTCTCACCCGTGAGGTCACCGTCGGCGACCCCGCCCGTGGGGGCGTCGTCATCGGTGGCCATCACCCCGTCGTGAAGCAGTCCATGCTCACGTGCGACACGATGGACACCGCCCTCTGCGTCCAGCAGACGCTCGAACTCGTCGCCGTTGGCTGCCAGATCGTCCGCATCACGGCACCCACCGTGAAGGACGCCGCCAACCTCGAGCACATCGTCCGCGCGCTCCGCGATCAGGGCTGCCACGTCCCCATCGTCGCCGACATCCACTTCAAGCCCGAGGCCGCCATGGAGGCCGTGAAATGGGTCGAGAAGGTGCGCGTCAACCCCGGGAATTACGCCGACAAGAAGAAGTTCGCCGTCAAGGAGTACACCGACGAGGAGTACGTCGCCGAACTCGGTCGGGTCGAAGAAGCCTTCACGCCCCTCGTCCTCGAATCCAAGCGTCTCGGCCGCGCCCTGCGCATCGGCACGAACCACGGCTCGCTCTCCGACCGGATCATGAACCGCTACGGCGATTCCCCGCTTGGCATGGTGGAGAGCGCGCTGGAGTTCGCCCGGATCTGCCGGAAGCACGACTTCCACAACTTCGTCTTCTCGATGAAGTCCTCAAACCCGAAGGTCATGATCGAGTGCTACCGCCTGCTCGCGGCACGCCTCGATGACCTCGGACCCGATTGGAACTACCCGCTCCACCTCGGCGTCACCGAGGCCGGCGAAGGCGAAGACGGCCGCATCAAGTCCGCCATCGGCATCGGTTCCCTGCTCTGCGACGGCATCGGCGACACCATCCGGGTGTCCCTGACCGAGGACAGCCCGCGGGAGATCGCGGTCTGCAATGACCTGCTGGCCCAGATTCCGTCACTGGTGCACACCGCCGGTGCGACGCCGCTCCCGGAGGCCCCGCTTGCGTGGGATCCCTTCACCTTCAAACGTCGCACGGCCGCCGAAGCCGACTTCGGCAACGGCCTGCGCTGCGGCGGGGACCAGACCGTCCGGGTCGTCGTCACCCAGGAGACGTTCGACCATGTCGCGCCCCGCATCGCCGCCAAGGCCGACGTCCGACCTGAGGCCATCTACGAGGACCTGAACCTCCTCGAACTCGATCCCCGGCAACCCATCGCCCCCGATGCGATTCCCTGCGACACACAATTGGTCACCGTGCGCGACGACGTCCCGCTGCCGCCCGTGACCGCCTTCCGTTTGCTCGCCATCCAGCTGCAACGCGTCGGCCGCGCCAACCCGATCCTCCTCAAGGATCGCCTCGCGGCGGAACTGACCCCACTTTCGCCCGACATCGCACTGCTGCGGGGCGCGGTCAATCTGGGTTCGCTGCTCGCCGACGGCATCGGTGACGCGATCCTGGTCCGCGGCGAACCCGGCCATGGCCAATCCCTCCGGCTCGCTTTCAACATCCTCCAGGCCGCGGGCTGCCGGTCCTTCAAGACGGATTACGTCGCGTGCCCAAGCTGCGGCCGGACGCTGTTCAACCTCCAGACGGTCACGGCGCGCATCAAGGCCCGCACCGACCACCTCAAGGGCGTGAAGATCGCCATCATGGGGTGCATCGTGAACGGTCCCGGCGAGATGGCGGACGCCGATTTCGGCTACGTCGGCGGAGCCCCGAACAAGATCAACCTGTACGTCGGCAAGAAGCCCGTGCGGTTCAACATCCCCGAAAGCGAAGCCGTCGATCGGCTCGTCGACCTGATCAAGGAACACGGCAAGTGGGTGGAACCCGAGCCCGCCGCCGTCGCCCTGGCGAACTGACTGAGCCGCATCCATGCAGTAAAGATCTCGCGCAGAGGGGCAGAGACGCAGAGAGCGACAGGAAATCTGAAGCTTGGGCAATCGTGAACGGGATCACCGTTTGGTGACTCGATCACGATGATTGAAAGGCCCGCTTCCTCTGCGTCTCCGCGTCCCTGCGCGAGTCGTTCTTCGGCATTCAAAGGCATGGATACGGCTGACGACATCGCCGCCCCGAAACGATTCGTCGGGACGGCCCGCAGTTCACTTCCCCTTCGTGAACGCCCGGACGTGCTTCACCTGCGCGTTCCGGGCCATTTGCAAGGCGCGCGCCACCTTCTCCCACGGCGCGTTGCGATCCGCGCTCAACACCAGGCGAAGGTCGGCATCCCCCGCCACCGCACTGCGCAATTCCTGGCTCAGCTTGTCTTCCGTCACCGCACGCGTGCCGATGAAGTACGCGGGATCACTGGCCGCAATCGTGACAATGAACGGCATCTTGTCCGCGCCACCGCCCTCCTTCGGCGCGTCCGAAACCTCCGGTAGCGCGAGCTTCACCGCCGGCTGGTTCCGGTACGTCGTCGACACCAACAGGAACGTCAGCATCACGATCAACACGTCGATCAGCGCGATGATGATGATCGCAGGCGCCGCACGACGTCGCCTTGGGTAGAAGCTGCTCAAGCGTCACCGTCCTTCT
>JAIXZE010000233.1 GCA_027489875.1 Verrucomicrobiales bacterium | reverse complement strand
GCCCCCTTTTGGAAAGGATTCGGGGTGGCGATGTCCTCATCGCCTTGGGAATGGCTTTGGAACGGCGACGAGGACGTCGCCACCCCGTTCCATGTGGGGGCAGTGTCAAGATGCGCCCCCGATTGAAGGCCGGGTGCCCTCACCCGGCGTTGTTGAAGGAGCCGCCGCGTGAGGGCACGCGGCCTTCAAAACTTCAAACTCCCCCCTCATTTCACGGTCGTGATCCGTGGGCTCCCGACGAACCGACCAAACTCACGCCGCGCTCCGTCGTTCCAGACCTGCCGGTCCATCAGCGCGTCGAAGTTCGACATCACCAGCGTTCCCTCGTCCGCAGCCACCCGGCGGACGGGCGTGAACTGTTCTCCCGCATACTTCGCCCCCGTACCGAGGCGGACGGCATCGATCTGCCCCTTGAAGAAGGACACCGGCGCGCCGTTCTTGGTGGTGTCGGCTCCGAGGATCAGCGGCAGTTCGTTGGTCTTGCGGGCTCCGCTGCCGGGCTTGGCGGCGACGCGCTGACCGTCGACGTACAACCGGACCTCGGCACCATCGAACACGCCGGCCACATGGGTCCACTGCCCGACAGGGATCGCCTTGCGGGCGCGGACCGGGACGTAGTCGTCGCCAAGGAAGACGGTGAAGCTGGGAATGCCGTTGTTGACGAAGATCCCGTAATCGCTGGCCTGCGTCTTGCAGATGAGGCCGGTGCGACCATCGAAGGCCTCGGCCCGGATCCAGGCCTCCACCGTGAAGGTGCCCTGCGGGAGGGCCACTTCCTCGGAGGGAATGGTCACAGCAGAAGTACCGTCGAGCGTGAGGGCCAGTTCCTCCGCGGGCACCGGGGGCATGGGCATGGACGCACGCACCATCGGGAGCCGTTCCTCGCGCAGGGGCAACGCGTATCGTCGGCCCTTTGCGAGGACCTCGGTTTCGAGGCGGAGATTCGGCAAACGGAACCCGGAATCGTACGCCGCCGCAAGGCGGGCCACCTCGAACTCCACCGTGTGGGTCTGCCCCGGCGCGATGCGCGCATGCAGGTGGTCGGGATGGAATCCCCAGCGGGAATCACCAGAGGCGGGAGTCGCCGTGATCTCGATGGGAACGTCGGTCACATTGGTCACGGTCGCGCGCACACGCGCCGCCACGGAACCGTCGGTGGCGAAACCGAAGGACTCGCCCCAGGCGAGACCGGATTGCGCCTGTGCCGCGCAGGCGGCGGTGAATGCGCCCGTGAGTTCGCGCACATCCATCACTTCACCGACGGGCACTGCGGACAACGCGAGCCCCTCGCGTCGGACGGTGACCAGGTGGTACTCATGCATCCATCCAGCCTCGGGGACGGCGGCATCCTGTCCGCCTCCGACCGTGGCGAGGGTGACGTACTCAATGCCGTCCTTCGGGTCGTAGCGCATGCGGTGGATGTGGCCGGCGAAGACGGCGGTCACGTTGCCGGCGGCCACGAGCTCACGGTGAACCCGGTCCCATGAATCGCCGTAATTCTTGCCGCCGGTCCAACGCGGGTGATGGAGGAAAAGGAAAACGTGTTCCGCACCCTTGGCCTTGGCCAGGGTCGCGCGGAGCCAGCTGAACTGTTCCTCGCTCATCGTGTGGTTCTGCGGGAGGTTGAAGTTCTTCTCCCCGGTGGCCGGGTTGGTTTCGTCGCTGTAGAGGACGATGAACCAGCAGCGTTTGTGGGTGAACGCGTACCACAGCGGCCCGAAGTGCATCTCGTAATCCGCGTCGTGTTCCCCGGCGGGACGGCCCGGTCCACGCCAGTAGACATCGTGATTGCCGGCCACCGGAAACCACGGACAGAGCAACTCGTCCATGATGCCCTTGAACTCGTGCATCTGTTCGAGCCAGGCCGGGCGCGCGTTGTACCCGTTCACCAGGTCCCCGACCGTCATCACCAGATCAGGACCGAGGAGGTTCACGTCGTGCACGGCTTCCGCCAGGACGGAGACACCGCCCACCGGGCCGCCCGTGCGATCGCCAAAGACCGCAAACGTGAAGGCGTCCTGTTCCTTGGGCAGCACCAGGCTCGCGCCATTGGTCCGCGACGTCAGGAACCGGATCGACGTCGCCGCCTCGGTCGCAAGGCGCGGCCCGTGATGATGGCGATGATGATCATGGCCGATGTTGTCCGAAGCCGCCGGGGTATTGGTGGCGGTCTCCGCCGCGGTCACACGACTGGTTTCCAACCCAATACAGGCCAGGGCAACACACCAACCAAGCATCCGCACCGCAGGCAATGGCTTCATGGCTTCATCAAAGAAGAGCTGCAACGACCGGGCGACGAAAGGAAGGTCACGATCCCGAAACGATCCTGGGCGCATGCCAACACTGTCCCAGAGTCCGAAGGGATTCGGGGCGGCGATGTCCTCATCGCCCTGAGAAAGGCTCTGGAACGGCGACGTGGACGTCGCCACCCCGTTCCTGGGGGGACAATTCCACGATGCGCCCAACGATCCTTCACGGCGCGACCTCCGACCAGTTGGTCACCCCGATGATGGGCAGGGCAAACCGGAAGGCTTCCTCCCACTGCGGCGTGCCCGCCCGGCGGAAGACCTCGTGGATCGGTTTCGGACTGAGCGGATCCGCCACCGACTCCGGCTTCCGCCGCCACAGGCCGAGGTTCAATCCACCCTCATGCCGGTGGTCGACGTGGCGATGCAGGATGAAGCAATCGATGCCCGGATCCGCCATCACCTTGCGCCAGGCATACGCGTAGGCCGCCGCCTGCAAGGCCTCACCCGCCTCGGTGCCATCCGAGTGGAAGCCCTGTTCCGTGAGCAGCACGCGGCGCGCAACACCGTCCAAACGAAGTTCGGGCCGGCGCATGTACTCGGTGATCACGCCGAGATTTCGAAACGTGATCCGCGGCGTGTCCGGTCCGGGCAGGGCCGTGCGATCCTTCCAGGTGCGCGCCTTGAACAGGTCTTCCGGATACGGGTGGTAGGCGAGGTGCCACTCGAAGTTTCCGCCCGCCCGCGCGACGCGGTTGAACTCATCGATGAGCCGCCGTCCGGCGATCGCCCGGGTCGGCTGGTTTCCATAGGTCAGGTTCCAGTGATGATCGAGCGAGAGGCAGACGCGCACGGCGCCGGTGACTCCGCGCACCGCTGCGTGCGTCAGGCGCACGACGCGTACGTAATCCCGGATGAACACATCCGCCGGAACGTCCCCCATGTTCGCCCAGTGCCAGTGGGCCGTGACCTCGTTGCCCACGATGAAGTGTGAGACACGCCCCTGCCGCGCGTCCGGTTGGGAGAAGTGGTGGGCCAGGAACTCGACCGTGGCCTGGTACGCGTCCACCCCTTCGGCAGTGGAGGTGTTGAATGCCCCGAGACGGTTCGGTGCCTTCGACGAGTAATCCGGATGGAGCCAAAGCCGGTCGACCTCTGCGTTGCCCGAAGCATACGCCAGCAGGATCAACGAAACGGAGACGCCCGCGTCGGACAGGGGCTTCACCGGGATGGCATCGACAGCCGAACGCCGGAATCGGAACTCCCGACCATTCGACCGCCACGGGTACGTGTCGGCCGCGTCGGCGGGCGCCAGAAGGGACGGCAGGTTCACGTTCAGTGCCGCGTGATGGATCCCGAGGGCCAGCGCATCGTCGACCATCTGGACCTGCAATCCCTTCTTGCCCCGCGCGACGACGGGTGCGGTGGGCAGCAAGGCAGGTCCATCGAACCGCTGGAGATGACGCACCGCACCCACCGGCCGGTAATCTCCGGCCACCGCCCGCTCCCGAAGATGGAATCCGGAGGTCAACCGGTCCCGCACACGACCGCCTTCGGTCACCGACCGCGGAATCCGGAAGGCACCTCCCGGCGAGGTAACGCCCGATGCCACCACCCGCGACACCGCCGAGAGACCTTCGTGCGGACGCAGTTCCACGATGTCAAAAGGGGCCGTCGTCCGCCCATGGCGCAGTTCGATCTCCGTCGCCGTGGCTGAGACCTCCGTGATGCCGCGCGTGCCCGCTGCCGCCACGCGGAACCAGGCCAGTTCCGCGAACCCACGGGTCCCCGGCGGATCCAGTCGCCAACGCCAGTCCTCGGCAGAACCCGGAACCGACAGGCAGACATCGGTCCATTCATTGGTCCCGACATCAAAGTGCACCGAGGCTTCTTCCCGTGCGCCGTCGAGGAACCAGAACAATTGCCCGCGCCCACCTTCGCTGGAACGAAGACGGAGTTCGATCACGAGGTCGTTCGTGGTGCCGACAACCGAAGGTGGAGCGGTGATGAAGGGATCCGGACCGGTCACCGGAATCCGGAGCACTCCGGACTCCCCCGTGGCGAGTGGGCCCACGTGGTGGGTTGCCTCCCATGTGGCGGGTGGCACGAAGGTATCGGCCGTCAGCGTGCATATCATCGCCACACACCCCAGCAGGATTCCGTTCACACGATTCATGGCAGCCGTGGAGCATGGGTCAGGAGCGGTGTCCGTGCGAGAGTTCAGGAGGCTGGGGACAACGCCGGGTGAGGGCACCCGGCCTTCACACGGAGTTTCCAGTTTCCTGCGCGGACTCCATGAGCCTCGCCGGGTGAGGGCACCCGGCCTTCACACGGAGTTCCCAGTTTCCAGAAGCCAGTTTCCAGAAACTGGATTCTGGAAACTGGGAGCTCCAGAGGAAGACGCTACTCGCCACGCGCGCTTCCGGGTAGCGTGGCAGCGTGCAATGGATTCCAGCCGTGGTGCGGATCTACCGGGAGGATTGGCCCCGGGTGGTCCTGGCTCTGGCATTGGCTGTCGGCGTCACCGCCGCCGGCCTGCTCAAGCCGTGGCCGCTGGCACAGCTGGTGGACGGTTGGGGACGCTCCCCGTCGGCCTCACCGGAGACCGCGAAATGGGTGACGGCGCTGTTCGCCCTGTACGCCCTGCATGCCGGATTGGGTGCCCTTTTGAACCTGGTCCTCATCCACACGGGATTGCGCGGATTGCAACGCGTGCGCCAGTCGGTGTTCGACTGGTTGCTGGGCCTCTCCATGCGACGCCTGCTGGGTTCACAGGCGGGCGACCTGATCTACCGGTCGACCTGGGACACCTATGCCTTCCAGACCCTGTTCCAACACGGGGTCTTCACCTTCCTGACCGCCTCGGGATCCCTGATCGCGATGTCGGTGGTGATGTGGCGGATCAACCGTCCGCTGGCGTTGGTGGCGCTCGCGACCGTCCCACCGCTGCTGATCGTCATGCAGGTTTTCGGCAAGGGGATTGGCGGCCGCGCCGACGCCGCCCAGCGGGCTGACAGCCGGCTCGCGTCCCGCTTCCAGCAGGCGGTTTCGCATCTCGCCCTGATCCAGGGATTCACCGCTGAAAGCGAGGAATCCCGCCGGTTCCATACGGACGCCAGCGAATCGCTCCGGGCCCGCGGACGCCAGCATGCCTTCGAACTGGGCTACCTCGCCTCGGTGGGTCTCGTCTTCGCCGCGGGAACGGCGGCCATCGTCTGGTTCGGAAGCCGGGAGCTGGCGTCCGGACGCCTTTCCCTTGGAACCTTCCTGGTGTTCCTCGCCTATCTCGCCCAGTTCTACGAACCGCTCCAGCAGCTCTCCGGCGTTGGTACCACCGTCAGCAACGCGGGTGCCGGAGCCCGGCGCATCCTCGAACTGCTTTCTCAACCCCGCGAACCGCGTCCGCCCGAACATCCCGTGGCCCTTCCGCCTGCGGCACCGACCGGGCGCGCCATCACCTTCGAGAAGGTTTCGTTCGGGTATCAACCCGGACAACACGTCCTCAGCGATTTCAACCTGCAGGTCGCTGCCGGAGAGACCCTCGCGATCATCGGGCCCAGCGGTGTCGGCAAATCGACCCTGCTGGGTCTCGTCCCGCGATTCATGGATCCGGACGCCGGAATCCTGCGCATCGACGGCATCGACCTGCGGCAACTCAGCCTCGCCGACCTGAGAAAGTGCATCGCATGGGTGCCTCAGGAACCCATCCTGCTACCGGGAACCATTGCTGAGAATCTGGCCTATGGCCGGCCGGGCGCCTCGCGGGAGGAGATCCGCGCGGCTGCAGAGGCCGCCCAGGCGCACGCGTTCATCGAACGTCTGCCCCAAGGCTATGAAACGGTGGTCGGGGACGGAGCCATCCACATGAGCGTCGGTGAAAAGCAACGACTGAACCTGGCCCGGGCATTCCTCAAGGATGCCCCGATCCTGCTGCTTGATGAACCGACCAGCGCACTCGACGCCACCAGTGAGGCCCTGGTCATCCAGGCATTGTCCCGGCTCCGTCAGGGCCGCACCACCCTGATGGTCGCCCACCGGTTGCAGACCCTCTCGATCGTCGACCGGACGGTTGCCCTGCAACCCCTGCCACCTTCCTTGCCTGCCGTATGACCCTGTTCCGGCGCATGAGCTTGGTTGTGGGGATCTCGGGTCTGGTCCTGGGTGCCCAGATCCGACCGCTGACCATTGAGGATCTGGCGACACGCGCCGCACGCATCTGCCACGGACGGGTGGAGGCGGTGGAGGTCGTCCGTGAGGCGTCGGGCAACTTCGTCACGCGTGTCGAAATCGCCACCCAGGCAAGCTGGAAGGGCAGCCCGACCAACCGCGTCACGGTGACGCAACCCGGCGGCACCCTGGGCAGCCGGCGTGTGGTCATTCCCGGGGCCCCGACCTTTGTTCCGGGTGAGGAAGTGGTCGTGTTCCTGTCCCTCAACCCCCGTGGCGAATGGCTCACGCTCGACCTCGCCCAAGGGAAGTTTTCGGTCGAAAGAAACGGTTCAAACGCCTGGGTGCGGAATGTTGTCCACGGTGGAAGTCCGGTGCCGGGAGGATTCCGCCCGCCCCACCAGCAACCGTTGTCGCTCGAAGTCCTTCAGAATCGCGTCGCCGAGACCCTGAAATGAATCCGCCGTTCCTACGCCCTTTGATGGCGGCATCCCTGTTGGGTGCCGTGGTCCTGCCCCGCGTTGAGGCGGCCGTCCTGCGGACGGAGTCCGGTTCCCCGCCCTTGCGCTGGAATTTCGACCGGTACCTGGCCGAGTACTTCCCCGACCAGAACCCGGACACACGCGCCATCCGGTTCCATCTCGGGACCACCGTCTCGCGCTTTGGCACCCAATCCAACGAATGGAACAGCGTGAGGGCGGCGTTCGCGCAATGGCAGGCCATCCCGAACACCAAGATCCGTTTCGAGGAGGCCGCCCCCGTTGCCGCCCCCTCCAACCTGAGCGCCCTCGACGGCCGGAATGACATCGTCTGGCTGTCCCCGGGGACGTACGGCCAGGGCGACCTCGGCGAACGCATCTCGCTGACCTCGGGCACCATCGCCCTGACAGTCCTCGCCCTCGACTTCGATTTCAACGGCAACTCCACGGGCACCATTGTCGAGGCGGATACGGTCATCAACCGCGACCTCAACTTCACCACCGATTACGGGTCACCGACCAGCAGCCAGGTCTTCCTCGAATCGACCGTCCTTCACGAAATCGGGCACTGGCTGGGCATGAACCATTCGCCCCTCGGAGCCGCCACGCTCTGGTGGTACTCCGGAAACGGCGTCGGTGCCGGAGCCGGGCTGTCCTCGGACGACATCTCCTACGCCCGGTCGACGTACGGCCAGACGGCCGCCATGCAGGCAGATGGTGTCGTCACAGGAACGGTGACCAGTGGTGGGAACCGAGTCTCCGGAGCCTTGGTGTCTGTCGAACAGACGAACGGGATCGTCGTGGCAGGAACCATTGCGGAACCGAACGGAACGTTCCGCATTCCTGGGATTCCAGCCGGGAGTTACCGTTTGCGAGCATATCCATGCGATCCCAACACCGGTGGCGACAACTCGCTGGTCCGGGGACTCGAACTGGATGTTTCGGCCGCCCGTCGGTTCTCCGGAGCCAACACAGCGTTCCGCCCGCTCCTGGATTCCTCGTTCACCCTCCCTGCCGGCGGTTCCGTCCAACGAACACTCGCCGTCACCGCCGGCAATCCGCCGTTCCGCATCACCGAGATGCGCATCGGATTCACTGCCGCAGGACGCGCCAGCGGGGATCAACCCCTGCTCCTCCCGGCCGGCGCTTCGAACCTCTGGGTAGGAGTCTTCGTCCCAGGTGCCGTCCCTTCCAACGCCGTCCTCCGCGTAACCGGTCCCGGCATCACCCACGGACCCACCGAGGTCATCCGGCCTGCCTTGCGACAACTCGCCCTCGTCCAGTGCCGGGTGGATGTCGCCGCCGATGCCCCACCGGGGATGCGGTCGATCGAGGTGTCCGCCGATGGATACACCGCCTCGGCCGTTGGCTTCGTGGACATCGATCCCCCGGCGCCAGACCACAATTTCGACGGTGTGAACGACCGCTTCCAACGGCGATACTTCGCACCCTGGACCGGAGCAAACGCGGCACCGGAGGCCGACCCGGACGGGGATGGGTTCGTCAACCGACGCGAAGCGACGATGGGCTCGGATCCGACGGACCGACTGTCGGTCGCCTACCGCCTGACCCGCATCCGCATGACCGCATCCGGCTCCGAGATCACCTGGGAAAGTGCCCCCGGACGCCGCTATCAACTGTGGCGCCGGGAAACCCTTTCAGCCCCTTGGCTCGCTGCGGGGTCACCTTTCGTTGCCGTGGGCGAAACCAGCACCCTGACCGATGGAATCCCAGCCAGCCCCGAACGGTTTTATCGGATCACGGAAGTCCCGTAAGACAGGCCGGAACCCATGCGAAACCCAACCGCAACACGCCGTCACCTGGCAGCCTCCTGCTTGAGTTGGAAGTCCCACACGGCCCAAAGAGCTTGAGGGATGCAACGAACGGTTGGTAATGTCACCCAACGGGGTTGGATGATCCGTGGCCGGTACAAAGCGCAGTCGATGACCCACCGCAGCAAGAACTGAAGATGAAACTCACAAATTCTCCGGCACAGCTCCCGATGCCGGAGTTGGTTGGATTGGGTGCCTCCGCTCGCGCAGCATTGCTGGTAGCGATGGTGGGTGTGTCCGCACACGCTCAGACATCGAGACCCACGACCACACTCCCCACTCCGGGCACGCCTTCAACCATTCCAAACGTCGGCAACCCGGGCGGTCAACTGGGAGTCCCGGGATACATGAACGCGGCCCCGGTGGCCCCGCCTCTGGCAGGCAGCAATCCCGGAGAGAGCTTTCGGGGCCTGCAAGGATTGGCCGGGAATACCGCCCCCTACACCCCGGCTCCCGGAGCCGCTGGCCTGATCCCGGAGGGCTTTGGCATACGTTGGGAAACCGGAGCGATCAGCTTCAACACAAGCGTCACCTTCTCCTACACGGACAACGCTTTGCAGGGTTCATCGGATTTCGGGAAGCAGGACGACTTCATCATCCAGCCGATGGTGGGAATGACGATCTTCCAGCAAATCAGCGAGAATGCCCAACTCAGCTTCAATGTCGGACTGGGATACCGCTACTCACTGAACTTCGATGACTTGACCCAGTTCAACCTGGCACCCAACGGCACCATCAATTACTCCTTCGTCATCGGAGAGACAGTCTTCACCCTATTCGACCGGATCAACGGCAATGGTGGTAACCGGCCAGAGATTGCCGGCAACGGGCTTTCCAGCGGCGTCGACTTCAACCGGATCAACAACCAGGTGGGTCTCTCCGTAAGCCACGCATTCACGGAGGATACATCGGTTTCCGGCATGTATGGGTTCACGATTGATCGCGGCCTCAATGACCAGTTTGGGATTCTCGACCAGGATCAGCACACGGTCAGTGCCGGGGCTTACCATCGGCTTTCCCCGTACTGGACCACGGGACTGAGCGGTCAGGCCGTCAAGACCACCTTCAGCCAACAGTTCCAGAACGGATTCATCACCTACGGTGCCGGACCGATGCTCTCGTTCCAGCCCAACGAATTCATCATTCTGAGCGGATCGGTCCAGTATACCATTTCTGAATTCTCCTCCGGTGGACAGATTTCAGACACCTCGGACTTCTCCGGCCTGACCTACCAAATCAGCGCCTCGCACCGGATCACCGACAACGTCTCACACAGCGTCACGGTCAGCTCAGGGGTCAATTCAGGCCTTGGAAGCAACTTCACCGAGACGTTCATGGCAGGCTATCGAGCTGCGTGGCAGTTCCACGAGCGAATGGGCCTGAATTTTGGATTCACCTACTCCAAGATGACGCAGTCCCAATCGCAGCAGGCCTTGGTTCCCATCACGTTTCCTACGGGAACGTTCCTCGTACCGGTGAGCTTCATCGCCAATGACGAAGCGTACCTCTACGATTTCGACCTTGGGACAGGGTACCAGCTGACCGACCGGGCAAGTCTGGCCCTGAATTACATCCACTCCATCCGGGACTCACGTTTCGCCACACGCTCCTTCTCGGTGAACACCGTGACCTTGGGCGTCAACTACCGCTTCTGATTTCATGATCCGCCCCCGCCTCAAGTCCTGTTTGGCCGCCGGAGCGGCTCTCGGCATTTGCCTCATGGGTTTGGCCCAGACCCCTCCATCGCCCGCCGTCGCCCCCTCCAATCCACCGGCACCGACGAATGCCGCTCCCGTCGCGGCAACGACCAACGCCCCCGTCTCAACCCTGCAGATCGACCCGGAGGCCCGCGAACTCCGACCGCGGGACGCTTTCCGATACCGGATCCACGAAGATCCTGTGGGTGGGAGCGACTCGCTTCGCACGGCGATCACGGATTCCGGCGAGGCCATCTTCAACGTCAGCCGTGGCGATGCCACCTATGTGACGGTCAAGGCGGCAGGCCGGCGCCTCGCCGAGGTTCGGGCAGACCTGAAGCAACGGCTGGAAGCCGAGTTTTACGTGGCCGCGACCATCGACCTGAACCTGGAGTCCATCGCCCTGCCGCAGGGCGGAACGGCCGAAATCGGTGGGGTCACCACCCAAAGCACCGTTCCCACGGTCGTCGTGTTCGATGCCATGCAGGGCGAGTTTGCCATCCCCGACGGCCAGCCGCTGATGCTTTCAACCATCATGCTCAAGCTGCCCTCCAACCAATTTGCCAACCGCAAGAAGGTCGAGATCCAGCGCGTGGGTCCCGATGGCAAGGCGCTTCCACCCATCAAGGTCAACGTGGATGACCTGCTCCTGAACAACAACCGCTCCGCCGACGTGGAGCTCAAGGCGGGTGATCGCATCCGCGTGCCCCGCAGAGTCATTTTCGGCCTCTGAGAGGGCCTCCAACCGAGATCCATGAAATACCCGTACTCCTCCTACAACACGCCGCTGCCCGGGTACGGCACGTCGTTGGTCGATCGGATCAACCTTTACCTGCACTTTCGCAGGTACTTCAAGATCCTCGCTGAACGCTGGCTGCTCATCGTCATCTTCACCCTGCTCGGCACCGGCATCGCGGTCTTCCAGGCCATCAACAAGCCAGACATCTTCAAGGCCCAGTCTGTCCTTCAGGTCACCCCAAAGGTCACCGTCGCCGGCAATCGGGGTGCACAGATCGACGAAGATTCCCGGATGGTCGAAAACCAGCTGACCGCCATGCAAAGCGGGATCGTCATCGCACAGGTGATGGCTCGGTTGCAGGAAGGCGCTGGATCCAGCAACAAGGTGGTCCAACCCCGGTTCGAAGCCTTTCCGGGCCGCGGAAACACCTTCATCATGGAGGTCAAAGGGACGAATCTGGACCTCTGCCAGCGGTTCGCCTCCGCCTGGGTCGACGAATTCATCGACTACAAGAAGCGGCAGCGGGTGTTCCTCAAGAGCCAGGCACAGGCGGCCACCACCCGCGACATCCTCGCACTGCAACGCGACAAGAACGCCGCACAGGAGGATCTGGAACAATTCAAGCGCCAGAACAACATCGCCAACTTCTCCGATGCCGGCGCTCGTGCCCGCCTCCAGTTGGAAGGTGCCCGCAATGCCTATTTCGAGCTGCAAACGCGCCGCAAGCTCTGGGAAAATGCCACCCGCGAGGAACTCGCTTCGCGCACCATCGACCCCGTTTTGGAGGGCGACTCCACGAAACGTCGGGGCGATGCCGACTCCAGCCTCGAGGACGACGCCATCAGCAGCCAAGCTTACCAGAACCTCAGGTTCGAGATCTTCAAACAGGAGAAATTGTTCGAGGAAAAGCTGGCAACCCTTCGCACGAACCATCCCTTCATGCGCGAGTTGTCCCGCAGCATTGCCCAGCGCAAGTCGGAGATCGGGCAGGTGCTGGCCATGGTCGAGGAAGGACGTGCCGCCATGATCCGCCAATTGCGGACAAAGGAGGAATCCTACCCGGACCTCATCAAGGAGCTGGAAGACCAGGTCTTTGAAAAGAACAGCCTGGAGCTTGAATACGAGACACGGCTGAAGAAGCGGGACGGCATCATCCAGCAGCTCGACGCCCTGGAGAATGTCCTCCGCTCCATGAACAGCATCGCCACCGAGGACGAACCCTTCGCCGTCCTTGTCCGCGGCGTGGGCGAACCCACCCCGGTGGAACCCAACCGCGGCTCCATGATCGTCTCCGGCGTCGGAATGGGATTTGTCATCGGTCTTGGCCTGATGTTCCTCCTCCACAAGCTGGACGACCGTCTGGACAACCCGGAGCACATCGAACAGGAACTGGGCGAACCGATCCTGGGCCAGCTTCCCGAGGTCGAAAAGAAGCACTATAAGGAGGGCTACCTCATGCTCACCCGCATGAAGTCCCACACCATGTTCGCGGAATCACTCCGCGGCATCCGGTCGGCCCTCCTCCTCAGTCCGGAGGGCACGAGCAAGCGACTGCTGGCGGTCACCTCCTCCGTCCCTGGCGACGGCAAGACCACGTTCACGACGAACTTCGCCATCACCCTGGCAAACTCCGGCAACCGCACCCTGCTGATCGACGCCGACCTTCGTCGCGGTAACGTCCACGGCTATTTTGAACAACCGTTGGAGGAAGGCCTCGCCGAGGTGCTGGAGGGCAAGCTCTCGCTTTCCGGAGCCATTCGTGAAACCGGCGTCAACAACCTCTTCTTCATGCGGGCTGGAGCACGCCCGTCCAATCCCTCGGAACTCCTCATCGGTCCCGGTACCAAGGACCTGATCATGGCTCTCCGCCGCCAGTTCGATTACGTGATCTTCGATTGCCCTCCCTTGACAGCAATCGACGACACCTTCTCCGTCGCGGCCTTCCTCGATGGCCTTTTCTTCGTGGTCCGTGCCGGCAAGACATCGATGCGGTTCGCCAAGATGGGCATCAACACCGTGCATCAACGCGGAGCACCCATCCTGGGCCTGATCATCAACGGCGTTCCCATCGACAACCCGTACTACTACTACACGACCTACTACTACGCGTCGTATTACCACCGGCCGCTGAGCCCGGACGAAAACGCGTATCCGGAGCGTCGCGGCGTCAGTGGTGCGCCAAGTGCCGACCAACCGGTCTCCGGCACCAAGAATCCGCCGGATTCGAACTGAAGCCCGGGTTCACGCAGCACTCCGGCGCAGGAATCGTGAACTCAACACGCAAGGCGACCGGAATCGGCTTTCAGGTCGGGGCTGTGTTTCGCATCCTTGGTCCATGAAAGTCAGCCATCCCCTGCTCCGGGCCGCACTGGCGGCGGTTGCCTCGTTGGTTCTCGCTACAACCCAGGCCAGCCTTGCCGCCGGGCTTGCAGACCAGGTTGCCATCCAGACCTGGACCTTGCGGAACCTGACCTTTGACCAGGTGGTCGAGTTCGCCCAACGCCATGGAATCAAGGACCTGCAACTGATCCCGAACCACCTCGACTACAAGAAGGAAACCCAGGAGCAGATCGCCGCGAAGAAGGCCCGGCTCGAAGCCGCAGGACTCCGCGCCTACACCTACGGCGTCGCCGGCACCTCCATGGACAAGAACGAGAACCGGAAATTGTTCGAGTTCGCCAAGTTCATGGGAATGAAGCTCATCGTCGTCGAGCCCGGTGACTTCCGCATCTGGGACAACCTCGAAGAGCTGGCCAAGGAGTTCGACATCAAGGTCGCCGTCCACAACCACGGCATCAAATCCCTCTACGGAAACCCTGCCATCGTCCGCCAGGTCATCCTCCACCGGGATTCCCGCCTCGGCGTCTGCATGGATGTCGGCTGGATCACCAGCGCCAACTTCGATGCCGCCCAGGTCTTCAATGACTACAAGGGCCGCGTCTTCGACATCCATCTCAAGGACAAGAAGGTCCAGAAGACCGCCAAGGGCGACGACGTCGCCAACGACACCCACGTCGGCGAAGGCGACGCGAATTACAAGGGCCTGTTCCAGGCGCTCCGCAAGGCCGGCTACTCCGGCCGGCTCGCCATCGAGACCGACAGCCAGGATTTCGCCCGGCAACCGGATGACTTCGTTCGCAAGGCCAAGGAGTTCGTTACCGGAAATGACACCAGCAACGCCCAGTAGCCTGCCTGGGGAGGCGCAGCCGCCGCGATGGGTTGCTGCACGGTGTGCACAATGCGGGGACACCGCAGGGGAGTCCTTCCTCGCCATCCCCCAGCCTGATGCGCCCGGCGGCGTCGCGCATGTCTGGAAATGCTCCACCTGTGGACTGAAGCGGCTATCGCCCCGCCCCACCGCACAGACCATCAGCGAGTATTACGCGAGCGAGGCATCGTACAACGCCTTCGAGGGCCGGAGGCGCAGTGCGCGCAGCCAGAAGATCTGGGACTTCCTCCGCGATACCTACTCCAATCCTCCCGGCGTCCGCACCTCCGTCCGCCTCGCGGCACCCATTGGCCGCCTCCTCGCAGACTGGGCTTTCGATATCAACATCGCCATCGAAGGCCGAACTGGACTTCGTGTTCTCGAGGTGGGTTCCGGCTACGGGGACATCCTCATCTACCTGAAGTCACGCGGTTGCCAGGTGGTGGGTACGGACCCCAGCCCGGCCGCGGCGGCCAAGGCCGCAGAAAGTGGGATCGACGTCCGCGTGGGAGAACTTCTCGACATGGGGTTCCCGGATCAATCCTTCGACGTGGCCTTCCTGTCCCACAGCCTCGAGCATGTACCGGATCCCAACGCGGAACTGCGCGAACTCCACCGCGTCCTGCTTCCCGGAGGATGGCTCCATATCGCAGTGCCGAACGGTTCCGCATCCCGACTCATCACCGACGGCCTTTATTGGGACCACCTCTCGCACCCCAGTCACTTCTGGTACTTCGATCCCGACAATCTCACCCGGATGGTCCATCGCCATGGGTTTGAGTTGGTCGCACCCATCGTCACCACGACTCGGCACCACGCCATTGGACGATGGCTGACGGAGATCAGGACGCGTGGTTTCGTCCCATCGACGAAGTCCCTTTTGCGCTATTTCCGGACGGCACTCTACAACCCTGACGGCGGGGATATCCTCCGGCTGGTTGCCCGGCGTGTCTGATGCTTTTCCCGTACCCGAAGGCTGAGGTCGCTCGCGCCTCTATCGACCCGGAAGCGGCACGACGGAGAGCAGCCCGACGGAATCCATGGCACCCAGCAGCTTCTGGGTGACGACCGGCCAGGAATAAGCGGTGTCATGGGCTTCCCTGCCGCGCCGGGCCATCTCGGTCCGTGCCGTGTTGTCCCGCAACAAGTGCAGCACCGACTCCGTGAAGGCGAGGGCATCATCGGCAGGCGACAACGACAGGAAGTCCGCCTTGCGCAACGAGGACCCCGTATTGTGGCCTGTGGTGCTGGCGACGGCCACACCGTGCCCCAAGGCGGCCATCAAGGTCGTGCGCCGTTCGGAAGCCCCGTCCGAGAAGGGAAGCGCCACCAGGTCCGCCGCCTGCAGGCACCGCGAGACCTCCTCCGGCTTGAGGAAGCCCATGATGCGCGTCAATGAGCGGAGGGACCCCGGCAGGTTGATCGACGGATTACCCCCCACAATGCACAAAACCACCGGTCCCAGTTGCGCACAGGCCGTTTCCCACGCATCCACCACCCACATCAATTGCTTCGGTCCACTCACCGATCCCCACCACAACATCACCTTCGCGTCGGGCGGCAATCCCTGCGCCTGCCGCCATTCCGCCCGGTGATTCGGTCCCACCGGAACCCGCTCGATGCTCGACGGCGATGGAAGAGTGAGAAGCTTTCGGGCGATTGACGGTTCGCTGCGCAGCCATTGCTCGGTCCAGGCCTCGGTCGAGATTGGAATCAGATCCGCCAACCCCATGATCGCCCGCCATTGCCGGCGGTGATTCCAGGCGTACCACCATTGATTCGGCCAACGCCCCCACGGAGCCGCGATCTCGTGCGCGATCATCACCTGCTTGCGCCCCTCCCGCTTCAACCGCCGCCAGAGGGCTATCAACGGCCGGTTCACGCCGCCCCGCCCGTACATGTGGGGCACATACTGCCACAGGAGCAGGGCATCCGACGGCGTCGCCGCCATCTCCAGGCTCAACTCGGCCACGTCCTCCCAGTCGTGCACCGAGGCCCGGATCGGAAAGGGCGCATTGGTGTACACATCCCTCGACGAGAGGACAGCCACTGGCCGTGTCTCGGACAGATGCTTGGCCATCAACCATGTGTGGTCTGCGAGCCCACCACGCATCGGCGGCAGCAGGGGCGACAGGATCACAATCGGACGTTGCACCCGCCCAGTGTCCGGCAACCCACTACGGCTGGCAATCCTGCTCACAGATTCCCGCGTCTTGCCGACCACACCCGATCCATCAACCCTCCCACAATGCTTCCGAAGTCCATGCAGGCGGTTGTCTACCGCGGCATCAACGACCTTCGCCTCGAGACGGTCGACGTCCCCCGCATCCGGGCGGGGGAGATCCTCGTCCGGGTGGCCGCCTGTGGCGTCTGCCCTACCGACATCAAGAAGATCCAGCAGGGAACCGTGCCCGCACCCCGCATCTTCGGACATGAAACCAGTGGGACCATCGTCCATGTCGGAGCCACGGCCCGGGGCTTCCGGGTCGGTGATCGCGTGGCCCTCCACCATCACGTGCCCTGCATGGATTGCCACTTCTGCCGTCACCGGGCCTTCGCCCAGTGCGAAACCTACAAGCGCACTGGCATCACCGCCGGCTTCGAACCCGCCGGAGGCGGCTACGCCGAATACGTCCGCGTCCTGCCCTTCTGTCTCCCCGGCGTGGTGAAGATCCCACGCGCGAACACCTTCCTCGAGGGTGCCCTCCTCGAACCCGTCAACACCATCCTCAAGGGCATCCGCCAACTCCCACTCCTACCCAAGGACATCGTCCTCGTCGCTGGCCAGGGCCCCATCGGACTCCTCTTCACCCGGTTGCTCACACTCCAGGGCATCCGCGTCATCGCCACCGATCTCCTCCCCGCCCGTCTGAAACTCGCCCGCCAATGGGGCGCCTGGAAGAGCCTCGACGCTGCCCGCCCCGATCTCGTCGACGAACTCCGGCGGCTCTCCTCCAGACGCGGTGTCGACGCCGCCATCATCGCCGTCCCCTCCGACGCAGCCGTGATGCAGTCGCAGTCCGCCCTCCGCGGCGGCGGTTCCACGCTCCTCTTTGCCCACACCGTGCGTGGCAAGACCGCGCCCATCGACCTCGGTGTCGTTTGCGTCGACGAGAAGACCCTCACCGGAAGCTATTCCTCGGACTTCACCCTCCAACGCGAAGTCGCCCGCCTGGTCTTCCAACGCCAGCTGGATGTCCGCCCGCTCGTCACCCACCGTTTTCCATTGGCGGAAACGGCCGCCGCCATCGCCATCGCTTCAAAGCCGACGCCGGACTCCCTCAAGATCCTGGTCGAGCAAGGTCCTGATGTGTAACCGAGGTCACAACGGGCAGGTGGCTCCTGAAGACTCCCCGACGAGTCAGGGCACGCGGTGATGTGCCTGCACTCCAGGGCACCTCTTGACACTGCCCTCTCTGGGAAAGGTTTCGGGATGGCGATGTCCTCATCGCCCTATGAAAGGCTTTGGAACGGCGACGAGGACGTCGCCACCCCGTTCCATGCGGGGGCAGTGTCAAGAGGCGCCCGTACTCCAGCCCCCCCCAATAACCGGCATTGACTGGAGGCGCACGGCCGATACCAAGAAGCAGTCCCACGCATCGAGATACAGCCTCAACATCCACCCGCATCCCATCCTGTCATGAACCCAGAATCCATGGTCGCACGAATCCTGATCGCGCTCCTCGTCCTGAGTGTTCCCACGACATCCGGAGCACAGGCCGATGAACTGGCCGTCCGTATCCCGACCACCAGCGCCATCCCGATGGGCGGAGGACATGGCAGCTTTGGCTGGCAGTTCTCACCCCAAATCCCAATCCGGATCACGTCCCTCGGTCTCTTCGACGGCTACAGCGGCTTCGGAGTCGATCTGTTCGGGGATGGCTTTCATCAGTCACACCGGATCAGCCTTTGGGACGTGTCCCAACCCGGTAACCCGCTCGTCTCTGTCGTCCTGGGAGAAGGATTGTCCGGCACCCTGACGGGCGGTTTCCGATTCGTCACCATCCCGGAATTATCGCTGGAGCATGGCCGTTCCTATGTGATCGCCGCCGCCTATACCTCCGAGGATCTCACCAAAACAGATTGGTTCACGGGCGACAACTTCAATACGGATCCGATCGTCTCCATCGCGGATGGGCTCAATTTCATCGGATACCGATATGGCTCCCTCGGCAGCGGCGGCTCCCTCCCCATGCCGGAGAATATGATCCCAGGCGAAGTGGCCGCCTTCGGTCCCAACTTCCAGTTCGTTCCCGAACCCTCCACCTGGGCCCTCGCAGCCTTCGGCACGGCCTTGCTGACCGCCGCGGAAATCCGACGCCGACGGGCGTGAAGGTACCCCCCTTACCTCTGGATCTTCGGCTGGAAATCGCCGATCGGGACGACCTGCCCCGCAGCCCCGGTCACGGCCCGGATGACCACGTTGGTCTCGATCGTCGCCGACCACGGGAATGGTT
>JAIXZE010000417.1 GCA_027489875.1 Verrucomicrobiales bacterium | reverse complement strand
GCGACGGGCACTTCAGGCGCCAAACCGCTATCGGCTACACTGCCCGCCGGCCGGACGCCGCCGGTATAGCCAGTTCATTGCTGCAAAACACCCCTTCAGTAAGGGGTCGGTTCTTTGCGTGAGCCAATTCCCCTCCCATGAACCAAGACCAGATCGCCGCTCAGGTCGTCATTTCTTTCCTCACGCCGGCTTCGCTCAAGACGCAAAGACACCAAGACAGAAAGAATCTGGCTTCTCCCCCCTTTGCGTCTTGGCGTCTTTGCGTGAGCCCACCTTCCCTTTCCATCAGCCCTCAGCCCGCGACGAGGACGTCGCCACCCCGTCTTGAGACTGGGGTGCGGACAAGGGCGCGGAAGCAGTCACGGGCTGGCCACCCCATTAACCCATCCTCCCATCCTGATGAATTGATTTATGGCTTGGCCCAGCGGTTTCGCGGAGTAACCTTTCGCCCATGCAGATTCCGGCCTCCGCCCAGGTCTCCTATACACGCGGCGCCGATCTGGTGGATCGCCTCCGCCAGCGGCTTGTCATCATCGATGGCGCCATGGGCACCATGGTCCAGCGTTACAAGCTCGGCGAAGCCCAGTACCGCGGCGACCGCTTCAAGGACTGGACCGGCAAGGATCTCAAGGGCAACAACGAGGTCCTGCTCCTCACCCAGCCCCACGTCATCCGCGAGATCCACGCCCAATACCTCGAGGCCGGCGCGGACATCATCGAGACCAACACCTTCTCGGCCACGACCATCGGCCAGCACGACTTCTTCTTCCGGCATCCCGAGGGCCGCAAGGATCCGGCCTTCTTCGATGCCGTCATCCACGACCCGTTCCTCGTCCAGCTGGCCCGCGAGATGAACCTCGCCTCCGCCCGCGTCGCCCGCGAGGCGGTCGAGGAAGTGTTCGCGCGCACGGGACATCGCGGCCTTGTCGCCGGTGCCATCGGACCCATGCCCGTGACGGCGTCAATCTCGCCGGACGTGAACGACCCGGGATTCCGGGCGGTGACCTTCGAGCAGTTGCGGCATCAATACCGCGAACAGGTGGAAGCGTTGCTCGACGGCGGCGTGGACGTCCTGATGGTCGAGACGATCTTCGACACGCTCAACGCCAAGGCGGCGTTGTTCGCCATCGACGAGGTCCTCACCGCCCGGAACGAGCGCGTGCCGGTGATGGTTTCTGGAACGATCACGGACAAGTCGGGGCGCACGCTGACCGGCCAGACGGTCGAAGCGTTCTGGAACTCGGTGCGGCACATCCGGCCGATCACGATCGGATTCAACTGCGCGCTCGGACCGGACGAACTGCGTCCTTACGTCGAGGAGATCTCGAAGATCGCGGACACGTACGTCTGCATCTACGCCAACGCCGGCATGCCGAATCCGCTCCTGCCGACCGGGTTCCCCGAGACGCCGGAGACGATGGCACCGAAGGTGCGCGAATGGGCGGCGGCGGGATGGCTGAACATCCTGGGCGGCTGCTGCGGAACGAGCCCCGACCACATCCGCGCCATGGCCCAGGCGGTGCGCGGATTGCCGCCGCGGACGGTGCCGCAGATCGAGCCCTACCAGCGCCTGTCGGGCATGGAAGCGTTCAACCTGACGCCCAACACGAACTTCGTGAACGTCGGCGAGCGCACCAACGTGACCGGTTCGCCGCGCTTCTCGAAGCTCATCCTCGCCGGCAACTACACCGAGGCCGTCAGCGTCGCACGCCAGCAGGTCGAGAGCGGTGCCCAGATCATCGACGTGAACATGGACGAGGGCATGCTCGACGGCGTGGCCGCCATGACGCGCTTCATCAACCTGATCGCGTCGGAACCGGACATCGCCCGCGTGCCGATCATGATCGACTCGTCGAAGTGGACGGTGATCGAAGCCGGGCTGCGCTGCCTGCAGGGCAAGGGCATCGTGAACTCGATCTCGCTGAAGGAAGGCGAGGCGAAGTTCCTCGAACAGGCGTGTGCCGTCCGCCGCTTCGGCGCGGCCGTGGTCGTCATGGCCTTCGACGAAAAGGGCCAGGCCGACAGCTTCGCGCGCAAGATCGAGATCTGCGCCCGGTCGTACAAGCTGCTCGTCGAAAAGGCCGGATTCCCGCCCGAAGACATCATCTTCGACCCGAACATCCTCACGGTCGCGACGGGCATCGACGAGCACAACAACTACGCCGTCGACTTCATCGAGACCGCGCGTTGGATCAAGGCGAACCTGCCCCGCGCGAAGGTCTCGGGCGGCGTGTCGAACATCTCGTTCAGCTTCCGCGGCAACAACCACGTCCGCGAGGCGATGCATTCGGCGTTCCTCTTCCACGCGATCCGCGCGGGACTGGACATGGGCATCGTCAACGCCGGCATGCTCGAAGTGTACGAGGAGATCCCCAAGGACCTGCTCGAACTCGTCGAGGACGTCCTGCTCAACCGCCGTTCCGACTCCACCGAACGCCTCGTCACCATGGGCGAGGAACTCAAGAAGCGTTCCGCCGGCCAGACCACGACGACCACCGGCCCCGCCGACGAGGCGTGGCGCTCGGGCACCGTCGAGGAACGTCTGAAGCACGCCCTCATCAAGGGCATCGACACCTTCGTTGACACCGACACGGAAGAGGCCCGCGCGAAGCTCGGCCGGCCGCTGCTGGTGATCGAAGGCCCGTTGATGGACGGCATGAACGTCGTCGGCGACCTCTTCGGTGCCGGCAAGATGTTCCTTCCTCAGGTCGTGAAGTCCGCCCGCGTCATGAAGAAGGCGGTCGCGTACCTGACGCCGTTCATGGAAGCCGAGAAGGCCGCGGCCACCGCCGCCGGCCAGGCCACGCAGGCGCAGGGCAAGGTCCTGCTCGCGACGGTCAAGGGCGACGTCCATGACATCGGCAAGAACATCGTCGGCGTCGTCCTCGGGTGTAACAACTACGAGGTGATCGACCTCGGCGTCATGGTGTCCACCGACAAGATCCTCGACACCGCCGAGCGCGAGAAGGTGGACATCGTCGGCCTGTCCGGACTGATCACACCGTCGCTCGACGAGATGCAGCATGTCGCCCGCGAGATGGATCGACGCGGCATGAAGTTGCCGTTGCTCGTCGGTGGGGCCACGACCTCCAAGGCCCACACCGCGGTCAAGATCGCGCCTGGTTACCGCGAGCCGGTCATCCACGTCCTCGACGCCAGCCGCGCTGTTCCTGTGGTTTCCGCGTTGCTGTCGGCGGAACAGAAGCCGGCGTTCATCGCCCAGCTCCGTACCGACCAGGAAGCCGCCCGTGACCAGCACGCCGGCAACCGTCGCAAGCTGCTGCCGCTCGCCGAAGCCCGGAAGCGCGCCCCGCAACTGGCCCACACCGACCTGCCGCAGCCGGCCTTCATCGGCCTGCGTTGCCTCGACACCGCGCCGATACCCCGCACGCCCGGCATGTCCGGCGGCGACAACGCCGTCACCACCGAGGCCATCCGCCTCGACGACCTCGTGCCGTTCATCGACTGGTCGCCGTTCTTCCACACGTGGGAATTGCGCGGCCGGTTCCCGTCGATCCTCGATCATCCGAAGCACGGCGACGAGGCGCGCAAGCTGTACGACGACGCCCAGGAAATGCTGAAGGAGATCGTCTCCCGACGCCTCCTGCGCGCCCGCGCCGTCTACGGGTTCTTCCCGGCCAACCGGGTTCCCGGTGCCGAGGACGTCGAGGTCTACACGGATGAGTCCCGCACGCAGGTCACCACGACCTTCCACTTCCTGCGCCAGCAGATGGAGAAGCAGGACGGCTCCGCGAATTGGTCGCTTGCCGACTTCATCGCGCCGAAGCCGGCGTCCGGTCCCGCGCCAGCCGATCACATTGGCGGATTTGCGGTGACGACGGGCATCGGGCTCAAGGAAGTCGTCGATCGTTACAAGGCGGCCCACGACGATTACCGCGCCATCATGGCCGAGGCACTCGCGGACCGGTTGGCGGAGGCGTTCGCGGAGTTCCTGCACCATCGCGTCCGACGCGAGTGGGGCTACGGCCAGACCGAGAACCTCACGATCGAACAGATCATCGAGGAACAGTATCGCGGCATCCGTCCGGCCCCGGGTTATCCGGCGTGTCCGGACCACACCGAGAAGCGGCTGCTCTGGAGCCTGCTCGGTGCCGAAGCCCGCGCCGGGATCTCACTGACCGAGAGCTGCGCCATGTGGCCGGGATCGTCTGTCAGCGGATTCTACTTCGGCCATCCCGAGTCAAAGTTCTTCGGCGTCGACAAGGTCGACCGCGACCAGGTCTCCGACCTCGCCACCCGCAAGGGAATGCCGCTGCCGGAACTCGAGCGCTGGCTCGGACCTTGGCTGAATTACGATGTGTGAAGGGGGAGTTCCCAGTTGCCAGTTTCCAGATCCCAGAAGAGTGCAGAGGCTGGGATGAACCCAGTTCGCAGACTCCAGTCACGAGTTGCTTGCCCCGAAGGGGCAACCGGTGAAAGCCAATACGGGGTGGAACCCCGGGTACCACGCCACACAAAGACCTCAGTGCCCTGAAAGGGCACACGGAACAGGGTGCGTTGGTCACCGTTCGCCCCGTTGGGGCGAGATGTCATGGGGTGGGGTGACCCAGGGTTCCGCTCCGCTCCACCCCGGGCTGTCGCCGTGCGCCGCGTTGCGGCGAAGGTGGGCGCGGGATGTATGTCCGGGGAAATGCGTCCCCAATGGCACAACCGCTGACTTCAGGTGTCAGACCCTGCGGTGACAACTTTGAATCAGGACGTGACCCAGTCCACGTGCCCCCACGCGGCGGGGGACAGTTAAGGATCCAAGTTCGAAGTTTGAATCCCGCAGCGCCGGGTGAGAGCACCCGTCTGGGAACGGGCATATCCTGACACTGCCCCCCTTGGAACGGGGTGGCGACGTCCTCGTCGCCGTTCCAAAGCCGTTCCAAAGGCGATGAGGACATCGCCACCCCGAATCCTTTCCAAAAAGGGGCAGTGGCAAGAACTGGGTTCTGGTAACTGGCGACACCCGCTGACGAGGTCACGAGGCGGGGCGTGGGGGAGTTCCCAGTTCCTACGCCGGAGGCGTTGCAGCGATTAGCCCGGGGTGCTGTGTCCACATCAACACATCGTTCCCCGGGTGCGTGCTTCGCACGACCCAGGGCTATCGGCTCCCATCCCTCCGGGATGCCAAACCATGCCCCTTCCTTGAAACGTCCCCCCTGACTACGGCGTGATCGTCAGGTCGCCCTTCGTCAGCCCATATCGAACGAACTTGCCGGAACCACCTCCCGGAACTTCCAGCGTCACCACAAGGGTTTCGGGTGGCGTGTCATGACGGAAGGGAAAGAACGTCACCTTTGCCGCCTTGAGCCAACGTTCCGTGGGACCGCCGGGTTTGGCGAACAGCAGCAGCGCCTCCATATCCGGACACGACCACGCGGCATGGGCGGCGGCAAACTTGCGCATGCCGTCGGTCAGACGCTCCATGTGTGCCGGCGTCTCCATCTCGGCCTTGAACCCACGCGCCTTGCGTAAGGCCCGGCCAACCGGACCCAGCATCAGCCCGACCAGGATGCCGATGATCGCCATGACGCAGAGCAATTCGATCAGGCTGAAACCGCGGCGGCAGCGAGCAGGTTTCCTCTCGGGTTCAACCAGCACCCAACGGTCGTCCATGGGACGGACCGGGGATGCTGGGGATAGGCGGGCGTGCATGCGGGAAACTTCGACCGGGAAGGCGACGTGGCCTCACGCGGGGGAGGAGGAGTTTGAAGATTCAGGTTTGAAGACGCCGCGTGGGGGCACGCGGCCTGCAAGGGGAAGTTCCCACCGAAGGCCGGGTGCTCGCTGCATTGCTCGATCGATGCGGAGGCGAACTGGGCGGGATTCAGTCCGCGCTCCAGGACCACCCAGGGCTTTCCGGCGCGCTCGACCACCTGTCGCGGTTCATTTTCAGCGGCTGCCTGAATCTTCACGTGCCCCTGCAAGAAATGGCTCCCGGCAGCGGAAGTCACCTCATGAAGAGATC
>JAIXZE010000214.1 GCA_027489875.1 Verrucomicrobiales bacterium | reverse complement strand
CTTGGCAACGAGTTCGAGCGTCTCTGGCTCGCCGTTCCCACCGGGTGGATCTCCCTCGCCGACGCCGAGGGATGCATTGACCGCTTCGACGACGAAGCACGCGCCCACTCCAGCTTTTACGCCGTCCAATCCAGCACGACCCAAAACCTGCGCTTGCTGACGCGCGGGTTTGGGCGTCTCTTTAACTCACATTAGCATCTTCCCATGACGCTCGTATCCCAAGGCAACACACTCCGCGTGGAAGGGCTCACCGAGCTGAACGCTTCCAATGCGGCCTCGTTCCGCGATCAGGTCCGCGCCGCCCTCCAGGGCGGCCATACCCAGGTCGATCTCGACCTGAACCAGACCCGGTTTGTCGACAGCTCCGGACTGGGTGCCCTCATCGCCATCCACAAGACCCTCTGCGGTCGCCAAGGCATCGTCCGCCTCATCAATCCCACCTCGCAGGTCCTCCAGATCCTCGAACTGACCCGGATGCATCGTATCTTCGAGATCGCCAAATCCTGAGCCCCGGAGCCCCGCCCCATGCGCACCCACTCTTCCGGCGAGGTCCTGTCCGTCACCGATTTCACCAACCTCGGTGCCACCAACGCAGGACTGTTCCGCGACTTCGTCCGCGCCACGCTCAAGCCCGAGCACCGGTTCATCGAGGTGGACCTCCAGCAGGCCAACTTCATCGACAGCGAGGGACTCGGTGCCCTCATCTCCGCCCACAAGTCGGTTGCGCCCCGCGGCGGCTGCGTCCGACTGATCGGGGCCAACGCCATGGTGGCCGAACTCTTCCGCCTCACGCGCCTCGACCAACTGTTCGAATTCGTGCCCGGGACCTGACGCCGGACACCCCGCGGAATTCCATCCGCCCTCCATCCCCGATTTTCCCGACCTCCGCCCCCCTCTTCCCGTGTCCACGGTCACCACCACTCCCGGCCGATCCCTCAACCTGGCCGTGCCCTGTGATCTGGCCGCGGTGCGCGAGGCCGCCCGCCAACTCCGCTCGTTCCTCGAACAGCAGGGTCTCAATGGCACCGACCTCGACGCCTGGGAGCTGATCACCGCCGAGGCCGGCAACAACGCGGTCGAACATACCCCGCCCGAAGCCCTCAACATTCCCGTCGAGCTCGGCATGCGGGTCACCCCCTCTGACGCCGAACTCGTCGTCGTCGACCACACGCCCGGATTCGAACTCCCGGACGATCCCCAGCTTCCCGACGATCCCCTCTCCGAAAGCGGCCGCGGGCTGTTCCTGATGCGCGCGCTTTCCGATTCGGTCCGTTACCTGCGCGGACGGGAAGAAAATGTCCTGGTCATCAAGAAGCGTCGGACTTCGCAGGCCACCCCCAGCTCAGATCCGCAGCAGTCCGTGGAGATGGCGGTCCTTGAGACCACCATCCATACCATGACGGAAGAGCTCGCCGCCTCCTACGAGAGCCTCTCCGCGATCTTCCGGTTCACCGCCGAGCTCAACCGCGGTTCCATCAACGCCGAGTTCACCGAACGTTGGCTCCACGAACTCCGCCAGATCGTCGCCGCCGATTGGTTCGTCCTCCGGCTTGCCGATCCCTTTGGAGCCCTGCTGGCCGTCACCCACTGCTCCCGCAACGACGCAGGCCTCCCGCCCCTGATCCTCAAGGGCACCACCCAGACCGCCGCCTCCATCGAAAGCCGCGCCGCCATCTCCCGTCAGGACATGTGGTTCGACGCCGCCAACCCCTTCGCCTCGGACGATCCCCTCGCACTCTTCGGTTCACCCGCCTCCGGCCTTGCCCATCCGCTGTACGTCAACACCGAGCTGGTCGGGGTCCTCAGCGTCGGCCGCTTCACGCGGCAGCACCCGTTCACGGCCGGTCAGGTCAACATCATCCATACCTTCGCGGACTTCCTCGGCATCCAGATCCGCAACGCCCGCATTCAGGAGGAACACCTCCGCACCCGCCTCGTCACCCGCGAACTCGAGATCGCGGCCACCATCCAGCGCTCCCTGTTGCCCGTACGCCTGCCCGAGCCCGACGGCTTCCGTCTCGCAGGCTTCTGCGAAAGTGCCTCGAAGGTGGGCGGTGACTACTTTGACGCCGTCCTGGTGCCCGACCACGGCTTGCTCCTCGTCATCGCGGATGTCATGGGCAAGGGCGTTCCTGCGGCCATGTTCGCCGCCATCTTCCGATCGCACGTCCATGCCCGACCCGATCTGGCGGTAAATCCCGGCGAGTTTCTCACCTGGCTCAACCGCGCCCTGTATCCCGACCTCGACCGCGTGGAGATGTTCGTCACCGCCCAGGTCGTCTTCCTCGACCAGAAACGCCGCGAACTCCGCATCGCCTCGGCCGGGCATTGTCCGCTGCTCGTCCGCCATGCCGACGGCACCATCAAGGAAGGCGACGCGGACGGCCCACCCCTGGGTATCGACGGAGACCTGGTCTTCACCGACCACACCGAACCCGTCCACGAAGGCATGTGCTTCCTGATGTACACCGACGGACTCATTGAGGCGCGCAATCCCGCCGGAGAACTGCTCGGACTCGAACGGCTCAAGTCCTGGTTCGGCAGCCCCCACCTCAAGGGCGCGCCCGTCGCCGCCATCGAAGCAGGCCTCGTCAAGCTCGCCCGCGAATTCCAGGGGTCCGCACCCGCCGCCGACGACCTCACCTTTGTTCTGGTCGCCGATGACCCCGCCTCCGCCGGCGGAGCCCACGTCGGTCCCGGCAACCTCCACGTCGCTTACTGAACCTTCCCTCCCATGAGCGCTCCAAAGATCCTCATCGTCGATGACGAGCCGCACATGCTCCGGGTCACCGAGTTCTCCCTCCGCCGCGGCGGCTACCAACTGATCATCGGCCGCAACGGACGCGAGGCCATCGAACTGGCCGACCTCGAGCAGCCCGCCTTGATCGTCATGGACGTGCTGATGCCCGAACTCGATGGGCTCAGCGCCCTCCGCCTCCTGAAGCAATCCCCGAAGACCGCCAACATCCCGGTCATCATGCTCACCGCCCGCGGTCACGTCATGACGCGGCAGGACGCCGCAGACTCCGGCGCTTCCCTCTTCCTCACCAAGCCATTCTCCCCGAACCAGCTCCTCACCGAGGCCAAACGCCTCATCGACGCGCAGTCCACGCCCCCAGCGTAGTCGACGAGGTCACGAGGCGATCCCAAGGGGAATTCCACGTTTCTGGTTCCAAGCCAGTTCGCTCCTCACAGCTTCTTCTCCGCGTTAACCACGCGCACTTCCACACCGGCCGTGATCGAATCCGGCGGGTTCAACACCAGGCGGTCCGTCGTCTCCACGCCCGCGGTGATCTCCACCACGGCACCCAGGTCGCGCCCCAGCGTGACCTTGCGCAACTCGATCCGGTTGTCCGTCGTCAACCGCGCCACCGTCGGCCCTTCGGTCCGGAACAGCAGCGTGTTCGCGGGCACGGCCAACGGGACATCACGGGCGACTCCGGTGAACCGGACCTGCGCGAACCCGCCGGGAAGCACGCGATGTTCCGGGTTCGGAAGTTCAAGCTCGGTGAGCAGCGTGCGAGAGGCCACGTCCATCGCACCCGCGGTACGGACCACCTTGGCCGGCAGGGCCTGCGTTCCTTTTCCATCCAACAGGACCTCCGCCTCCAACCCCGAAACCATGGCCGCCGACGCCGCCTGCGGAACACGCACGAACACGCGCAACACATCCACCTGCGCGAGACGATAGAGTTCGACGCTGCTTCCCGCCGTCACCAGTTGCCCAACATCCAACCGACGCGCCGTAACCACCCCGGCAAACGGCGCAGTGATCCGCGCGAACTTCAACAGTTCCTCCAACCGATGGACCCCGGCTTGCGCTGATTCCACCATCGCCGCCTTCAACCGGGCGTCCGCCAGCTTCTCGTCCGTCTCCTGCTGCGACACCAGCGCCTCGCGTCGCATCTCGCGCCAACGCGCCGCGGTGGAATCCGCCAACGCCGCAGCCGCCTCCGTCTGGCGCAACTGTGCACGCTGGGTGGCCAGTTCCTCGTTCAGTTCCGGCGTCTCCAATTCCGCCAGCAAGGCGCCCGCTTCCACCGTCGCTCCCAGTTCCGCATGCCATCGCTTCACGTATCCGGAAGCCCGCGCCACGATGGAGGCATCCGTCCATGGCCGGATCTCGGCCGGCAGGAACATCGCCGCCCCTGTCTTTGCCGGGGCCGGCGAAACCACCGTGACGGTCGGCAACGACAACTCCCTCGTCGCGGCGCGTACCTCGCGATCCTTGCGCGCGCGGGGAAACCATCCCATGGCGAACGCGACGGCGAGCAAACCGGCGGACACGACGGCCAGCAGCAACACGTTCGTGCGGCCAGCGGTGGTGTGCCGGCCGACGCCGGCCATGGGCCCCGAGCCCTGCATTGGGGTTTGTCTCATGGAGAAAGGGGGTCAGGACTGGATCCAGCCATCAGGTCGGTGGGCTTTTCCTTCGGATCACGTCCGCGGTGGACCAGCGTGAACACGACGGGCACGAAGAGGAGCGTGGCCACGGTGGCCATGACGAGGCCGCCGATCACAGCACGGCCCAGCGGCGCGTTCTGCTCGCCGCCTTCGCCCAGGCCGAGGCTCATCGGAACCATGCCCAGCGCCATCGCCAGTGCCGTCATCAACACCGCCCGCAGCCGGGTGCTGCCGGCCTTGAGCGCGGCATTGAGCGCGTCCTCGCCGGTGTTCATGGCCTCGCGCGCGAAGCTCACGATCAGCACCGAATTCGCCGTGGCCACGCCAACACACATGATCGCGCCCATCAACGCGGGCACGCTCAACGACGTCCCCGTCACCCACAGGCCCCACGCCACCCCGGCCACCGCGCCCGGCAAGGCCATGATGATGATGAAGGGATCGAGCCAGCTCTGGAAGTTCACCACCAGCAGCAGGTAGACCAGCACGATCGCCCCCGCCAATCCCCACAGCAGGCCGCGATAACTCGCCCGCATCGTCTCCGCCTGTCCACGCATCACGATGTAGCTCCCGCGCGGCAGTTCCTTCTTCGCCGCCTCCACCAGCGGCTCGATCTCGCGCAGCACCGATCCCAGATCCCGCCCTTCCACACCGCCAAACACATCGATGACGGGCGTCACGTTGTAGTGCGTCACCACCGGCGGAGAATTCGTGCGGGTCACCGTGGCCACGTTCGCCAGCACCTGCCCGTCGCCCGCTCCCGCCACGCTGGCGCTCACCGGCACCGACATCAACGCGTCCAGCGAATCCATGACGTGCTCGGGCGCGCGGATGTTGACCAGGTACTGGATCCCGATGCGCGGGTTGAGCCAGTACGACGGGGCCACCTGCCCACTGCCGTTCAGGCTCAGCAGCACCGAGTTCGCGACGTCCCGTTCGGTCAGCCCGATCTCCGCCGCCTTCGCACGGTTCACGTCCACGTGGAACCGCGGCTGGTCTGCGGGTTGTTGCACCCGCACATCCACCGCGCCGGGAACCTGACGGATCTTCGCCGCAAGCGCCGCCGCCACGGCCCGGTTGCCCGCCTGATCGCGACCCACGATCTGCACGTCGAACGGCGCCGGCAGGCCAAAGTTGATCGTCTGGCTCACGATGTCCGCCGGCAGGAAATAAAAGAGCGTCCCCGGAAACTCCCGCTGCAAACGCGCCCGCAAACGCCGCACGTGATCGGCCGTCGGACGATGCTCCTTCTTCAGCGACACCAGCACGTCCGCATCGCCCGTCCCGATCAACCCACTGTTCGAGTAACTCAGCGAGATGCCCGAGTTCGGGATCCCGATGTTGTCGAGGATGCCCTCGATCTCATCGACACCGACTTCATCGCGGATGACGTCCTCCACCTGATCCACGAGCCTCACGGTCTCCTCGATCCGCGTGCCGGTGCGCGCCCGGAGGTGGAGCCGGATCTGGCCGCCATCGACCGCCGGGAAAAAATCCTCGCCCAACCGGAAGTACAGCAATCCGGAAGCGCCGCACACCGCGAGGAACAACACCGCGAAAGCCACGCGCCGGTGGAGCAGGGTCTCGAGGAGATCCCGGTACCCGTCCCGAAACCGTCCGAAGCCACGCTCGAAGCCCTGATGGATCGCCGCGAACGGCCGCATCCACAGCGGCCCCTTCACGACCTCCCGACGCCGCACCACCGTGCCGCCCGTTTCCCATTCGGCGGATGCCTCCTCCGACGCGCTGTGCCCGTGTCCCTGCGCGACATTCCGGTAGAACCACATCACCAATGTCGGGATCAACGTCCGGCTCAGGACGTAACTCGCCAGCATCGCGAACACCACCGCCTCGGCCAGCGGCACGAACAGGTGCCGCGCCACGCCCGTCAGGAAGAACATCGGGACGAAGACGATGCAGATGCAGAGCGTGCTCACGAACGCCGGCAACGCGATCTCCTGCGCACCGTCGAGGATCGCCGTCTCCAGCGATTTCCCGAACGACATCTGCCGATGGATGTTCTCGATCTCCACCGTGGCATCATCCACCAGGATGCCCACGGCCAGGGCCAGCCCACCCAGCGTCATCAGGTTGATCGTCTCGCCCAGCACGCTCAGCACCGCCAGCGACGCCAGCACGCTCAGTGGGATCGACACCGCGATGATCAAGGTGCTCCGCCACGAACCCAGGAACAGCAGGATCATCAGCGCCGTCAGGCTCGCCGCGATCACGCCCTCGTGGATGACCCCATCCACCGCCGCCCGCACGAACAGCGATTGATCCCCGAATTCCTTCACCTCCAGTTCCGGCGTCAGCCCCGCACGGATCCGCGGCATCGCCTCCTTCACGCTCGCCACCACGTCCAGCGTCGACGCCACCCCGCTCTTCAGGATCGTCAGCAACGCACCACGCTGGCCGTCCTGTCGCACCACGTTCTGCTGGGGTTGATACCCGTCCCGGACATTGGCGACGTCGCGTACCCGGATCGTCGCCCCGTTCACCACGCGGATCGGCAGATCGCCCAGTTCCTCGATCACCCGGGGTTGGCTGTTCACCGACACGTCATATTCGGTCGGCCCGATCTTCGTCGTTCCCGACGGCAGGATCAGGCTCTGCGCGGCGAACGCATTCACCACATCTTCCGCCTTCAGGTTCTTCGCCTTCAACGCCGGCAGGTCGAGATCCACCGAAACCACGCGCGTCTTCCCGCCGTACGGCCATGGCACCTGCGCGCCGAACACGGTCGAGAGCCCGACGCGGATCTGGTTCTGCCCGAGGTCATACAGCTCCTGTTCCGAAAGCGTCTTCGAACTCAGGCCGTATTGGAGGATCGGGACGGTCGACGCGTTGTAGCGGATCACCAGCGGCGGGGTCTGTCCCGGCGGCATCTGCCTCAGGATCGTCTGCGCGATCGCCGTGATTTGCGCCACCCCGGCATCGATCGAGGCTCCTTCGCGCAGGAACACCTTGATGATCCCCACGCCGTTGTAGGCGTTGGATTCCACGTGCTCGATGTCGTTCACCGTCGCCGACAGCGACCGCTCGTGTCCGAAAAGGATCCGCTGCTCGATCTCCTGCGCGCTCAATCCCTGATACTGCCAGATCACCGAGATCACCGGGATGTTGATCGACGGAAAGATGTCCGTCGGCGTCCGCAACAGGATCAGCGGCGTCAACAGGATCAAAACCAGCGCCGCCACCACGAAGGTGTAGGGCCGGCGCAGGGCGAGACGGACAATCCACATGGCCAATTTTCAGACAACCGCGCGAGGGAACAGGACCCGAAGTCTTCCGGCACCCACCCGGGTGCCACCCGAACGCGCAGGATCCAACCACCGCATCCAACTTGTGCGGAACCCTGCGACCCGGACCATGCACGCAGGATGCCCTGCCCACTGATGGGCAACAAGTTTCAAAGCCGAAATCAGTACCAGGAAACCAAGAGGGAAACACCGCCACCCACGAGCATCACGATCCAGGCCGGCACCAGACACGTCGCCGTCTTCAGCCAGTCAGGAATGCCGGGATCGGAGATTACCTTCCGGTTCAGACCCAAAAGGAATCGCGCACAAAGGATCAGGACGAAGAGTCCAAAAAGTCCGAGGACGATCCTGAACAGCATGGTCACGAAGTCCTCCGACTGTTGCAGCGTGGTCTTCAGGAAAAAGATGTAGAGCGGAAACGCCGCCAACCAGAACGGCAGGGTCAGAGACCGAATCCCCATCCAGACGAGCTGCTTTCGCTGATCCCTGTTCAGATTCATGACGACGCCCTTCTGAACCACTCGATTTGTCAGACGGGGCGACCCAAGACAGCCCAAGGCGAAGCCCGCGGTTCGATTTGCCAAATAAGGCCCAAGCCCCAACGGGACGCAAACCGATCTTGCTGCGAGAGCCACAGAAGAACGCAGAGATCGGGAGCATCGCCACCCCGTCCGCATCCCCTTTTGCGCCTTCTTTCGTTTTTTGCGGCGGTTCCTCTTCGCGGCTTTGCTTTCGTTGTCTGCCCGCAAAAACCCAGAAGGAAGAAGCCGCGAAGCCTCAAAGCCGCAAAGGGGAGATGGACTGCGGAAACGAAAGGAGAACGAAAAAGCCTCCCCCAGAACTCCCGTGCATGTCCCCGCCCTGCGCCCCAACGGGGCAACCCAAGACAGCCCAGGGCGAAGCCCTGCGGTTCGATGCCACAAACAAGGCCCAAGCCCTGAAAGGGCGACTCAGCCTGTCCACCCCCGGCACGAAGAACCCCATGGTGCTCCTATGCCGCCCTTCTCCCCTTTGCGTTCTCCTGAACTGAGGACCGGTTCGTTGAGGACAAGCCACGGATCTGAAGGCCGGGTGCCCTCACCCGGCGCATGCATTGAAGGCTGTGGACCGCCAGTTCATTGCTGCAAAACACCCTTTCCCTAGAGGGTCGGTTCTTCGCGTGAGACAATCGCCTGTTCGCGGCCTGAGCCCACCTCCTGAACTTTCAGTTGGCATTCGTACGCAGGCGTATCAATTTGGGGTCGCCATTTGCGCGACACCATGTCTGACGCCATTCCCCACATCCCAGTCCTCCGCCTCGGTCGCACCTACGAATCCCTCGAGAAGATCGAGGTCAAGGATCACCGCACCGGCGAAGTCAAAGCCCTCGTCTCCACCGTCAATGGCGGCATCGTCCGGCGTGACCTCGCCAAGATCGGTGCCTCCCGCGCCGCGCTGGCCCGGTTCACGGTCGCCGAACTGATGGAACTGTCAGCCAAGGCCGGCGAATTCTTCCTGAACGGCACCCTGCCCCTCGGCGACCGCGGACACACGCAATCGGCCCAGCAATACATCGAGACCCTCAGCGTCACCAGCGGCCTGCCGCACGTGATGGTCCGGCGCAACATGGCCAAGCTGCACTACGCGCTGACGCACCTGCAGGAGATCCTCAACGGCCTTTCGCGCGGCCTGGATTTCTCCGTCATCGACCGCGGCTTCGGCGAACAGTTCGGCACCAAGCTCGCCTTCTGTCCCGCGTCGGTCGCCCTGGGACTGGTCATGCCGAGCAATTCGCCCGCCGTGAACTCCCTCTGGCTCCCGGCGGTCGCGCTCAAGACGCCCGTCGTCATCAAGCCCGGCCGGGAGGAACCCTGGACGCCCTACCGCCTCATCCAGTCCTTCATCGCGGCCGGGGTCCCGTCAGAGGCCTTCGGGTTCTACGCCACCGACCACGACGGTGCCGCCACCATCCTGAACACCTGCGGCCGTGCGCTGATCTTCGGCGACAAGTCCACCACCGCGCAGTACGCCTCCAACCCGGCCATCCAGATCCACGGCCCCGGTTGGTCCAAGTTCATCATCGGCGAGGATTGCATCGACCAGTGGCCCGATTTCATCGACGTCATCGCCGGTGCGATCTCAGACAACGGCGGCCGCTCCTGCATCAACGCCTCGGCCATCGTCGTTCCGCGCAAGGCCGCGGAGATCGCCGATGCCCTCGCCCAGAAGCTGGGTCCCATCCAGCCCACGCGGCCCGACGACGAAGCCGCACGGCTCTCCGGATTCGCCAATCCCAAGATGGCCGAGTTCATCGACGCGCAGATCGAAGAGGGT
Organism: Verrucomicrobiales bacterium; assembly: GCA_027489875.1. Taxonomy (GTDB): domain Bacteria; phylum Verrucomicrobiota; class Verrucomicrobiia; order Limisphaerales; family UBA9464; genus UBA6176. The sequence continues at coordinate 790 of JAIXZE010000214.1, read as the reverse complement.
CTCAAGACAGCCGGTGCCGAAGATGTCACCGCGCGTTACCGGGGCGGCCCGCGCAAGGTGGTCTTTGAAGGCGGCACGTACATGCGTCCGACGATTGTCCGATGCGATGACTTCTCGCATCCGTTGGCCAACCGCGAGTTCCTTTGTCCGTACGCGAGCGTCGTGACCTGCCCGCAGCCGGAAATGCTGCACAAGATCGGCTACACGCTCGCCTGCTCGGCGATCACGAAGGATCCGGCCTTCATCCGTGAGATCGAGGCCTTCGGTGAAATCGACCGCCTCAACATCGGCCCGGTGTCGACGATGAAGATCTCCTGGGACCAGCCGCACGAAGGCAACATGTTCGAGTTCCTCTGGAAGCGCCGCTCCATCGAGCGCGCCTGGTGAGGAGAGTTTGAAGTTTCCAGATTGAAGGCCGGGTGCCCTCACCCGGCGGGATTAGGGATGCGCCGCGTGGGGTCACGCGGCCTACACTTCCGCCATCCTGTCATCCTGTCCGCACCCAGGCCCGTCTCCCTCTCTGTTCGTGCCCTTTGTGCACTTCGTGGTTCAACCCTCCACCGTTGTTCAACCACGAAGGACACCAACGACACGAATCCGATCCACGCAACCCTGGCCCAACCCCCGGCCCCAGGCCCGGAGGGCCGACAGACGATAGCCCAGCGCGTAAGCGCTGGGTTCCGTTCCACCATCAACACCCAGCCCCAGCGGGGCGACAGAACCCCTTCGTACACGAACACCACCATCCGCTCGCCTCTCCATCGCCCGCAAACGCCCCAAACACGAATCG
>JAIXZE010000415.1 GCA_027489875.1 Verrucomicrobiales bacterium | reverse complement strand
CGCATCCCGCGGAACTTCCTCATGCTGGCCCATTCCGAGGAAGCCCAGCGCGAACTCGGCATCCGCGGCAAGGACCGGGCCGCCTTCGACGATTTCCTGCGGTCCATCGACGGAGACTGGGTGCGGCACCATCGGCATGCGGAGCCCGCGCTCCGACCTCATCTCGATCGTGCCGAGGCGGCGCTGGAGACGCACCTCGCCAAGGTTTACGGCGACAAGGCGGTCGATCGGTTGCACCAACTGGAACTGCAGGCCCAGGGAGCACGGGCCTTCCTCAGGCCGGACGTGGCGACATACCTCGAACTCACGCCGGAGCAGTCAGGACGCCTCGAGCAGCTCTTCACGAAGACCGAGGAGTTGCGCACCGCGGCGTTGTCCACCAACCCGCAGGACCCGGCAGCGGTCGCTGCGGTCACCACGTTCCAGCGGGCGAAACAATCGGAGAACGCGCTCGCGTTGCAGGTGCTGACCCCGGAACAGAAGCGGCGATGGACGGCCGTCCAGGGACAGAAGCGGGATGTATCGGCCTTCAATCGCGTCAACGCCATGGCCTCGGAGTTCGTGGACTCCGGCAAGTGGTTCAATGGCCCGCCCGTCCGACTGGCAGACCTCCGGGGTTCCGTCGTGGTGGTGCATTTCTACGCCTTCCAGTGTCACAATTGTCAGGCCAATTTCGGCATCTATAACCGGTGGTATCGGACGTTGCGCGAGAAGGGGGTCCACCTCATCGGGGTCCAATCGCCCGAGACCTCCGCGGAACGCGATCCCGACCTGGTTGCCAAGGCGGTGGCCAAGGATGGGTTCCAGTTCCCGGTGCTGTTCGATGCGGACAGCCGGACCTGGAACGCGTGGGGCACGACGATGTGGCCGACCGTGTACGTCATCGACAAGCGCGGCTACCTGCGGAACTGGTGGCTTGGCGAACTCAACTGGCAGGGGGCGCAGGGGGACAAGGTCCTGGAGCGGGTGATCGATCGTCTGCGCGCCGAGGACCTCGACGATCCGGTCCATCCCAAGCCGCAGTGATGGGTGAAACGTGAAACTCTCCCCCCCTATCCCCCGATGCGTGCGCGGCGTTCGGCTTCGTAGGCGAGGGCGGTGAGGCGGGCGAGAGCCCGGGAATGGAGATCGGGCACCAGCTCGCGGACGGCGGCGGCTTCGGCATGCGCTCCGCGGAAGCCGTCGTCGACGGTCGACTCCCGCTGGATGGCTTCCCGCACGGTGACCGGTGCGCCCGGTTGGGAAAGGTAGGGATGTCGGACGTCCGAAAGCGGTGGAAGCAGGGTGCGCAAATGGGCGCGGATCTGCGTCGCCGTGAGGTCGATGAAGAGTCGGCCGGCGTTCTCGTCTCGACACCGGTCCTCCGCTCGAAGCACGGCGTAAAGCGCGTCGTGCAATCCTTCCAAGGTGTGGAGCGTCGATGCGATGCCGGTCACGGCACGCACGATGGGATGGAGTGATCGGATCTCCTCGTGGACGGCGGGAAGCTCGGGGCAATCTCCGGTCACGGCCGGATCGTGCCACCAGAGGAGGAGGGCGGCCTGGATCCGTTGGCCAACAACTTCGCCCAGGGGCCGCAGCACGGCCTCGGCGGACCGGCGCTCCGCCTGGCTGCGGTCGGCAAGGAGGGTGATCGTGTCCGCCTCGGTGGAAGGCAGGCTGAGTGCCGCGGGGTCCCATCGGACGTCGGCCGCGTTGAGGGCACGGGCCAACTGGATGCGACGTTCGGTGAGCAGGGCCTGCTGCCACGATCGCAGGGCGGCGGCCGCAGGCTCGGCTTCGGCATCGATGGTGACCCGGGCGGAGGCGAGCGTGGCGTGCAAGTCCGCCACGGCGATGGGCGCGTCCGGGTCAAGTTTGGGCCAGGCTGCGGTCAGCAGGTACGGCCCGGAACCGGGCGCGTAGAAGACCGCGACGCGTTGGCCGGCGAGTTCGTTGTCGATGGCGGCGGACGCGGATTCCGTGGCTTCCATCCGGTTGGCCTCGGGCTCGTGCCCCAGGATTCCAGCGTAATACTCCCGCGTGACTTCACGGCTGAGGCTGGGGAAATCGTTGAACAAACCGGACGCGGGTTCATCGAGATCAAGCGTGCCGGGCAGATCGGTGGCGATCGCCGCGGCCTCGCGTTCCGCATCGGAGGGATGTGTGTCGAACGTGCCGGTCCGCGCGTTCCGGGCGGCTTCCTCGATGGCTTCGCGGGTCGATTCAGGAAGCGCGTCGGCCAGGTGGAGGATGTAGGCGGCGAGGTCATCGGGGAGCCGGTGCTCGCGCCACGCCCGGCCGAGGAGGCTTTGGGATCCGTTCCAGGCCGTGTTGAGGACCCGGATGCGGGCCGCCGTTTCACAGAACGCCTGCGAGCCGGCGACGCGGATCTCATGCTGGTCGGCATCGAACTCCATCTGCCGGAGAAGCCGGCAGCAGGCGGCGTGACCCATCAGCATCAGGAGCCGCAGGAAATGCCGGGTCAACGTGATCCCATAGTGGCCCAGGTAGAGGGGGATCGCGATGACCATGTGCGACTCCTGAGCCGATTCCACGAGGTATTCGTCGAGCGTGTCGCGCTCGTGAACGATGCGCCACAACCACGCGCTGATGCTCCGCACGACGAAGGTCAGGCGAAGCCCGGCCTCCTGTCGGAAGTGACCGAACTCGTGGGCGATGACCCCGCCGAGATGCCGTGCGGGCAGACCGGCGACGAGCGGCAGGCCGAGGGTCAGCGCCAGGTCCCCGTCGTTGAGGCTGGCCCAACCCTGTCGGAACCGGACCGAAGCATTGACCACGCAGTTCACCTCGACCCGGGCCGGGGGTTGGCACCCGACCTCCTGGCAGATGGCTCCGATGAACTGGAACAGGCGGGGATGTTCCTCATGGCTGATGGCGCGGGACGGGGGCGGAGGCGGTTGGCGGGCGAAGACGGGACGGACGAGGAACAGGGTGAGGACCGCGCCAATGAAGATCGGCGTCCCGTAGAGGAGGAATCCTCCGGTGCCCCCTCGCACCCAATCCAGATGGGCCATGCCGTGCCACGCGGTGAGAGCCACGAGCGCCACGACCAACCCGACGTACAGCGCCAGGACCCCGATCAGGGCTGCGGCAGCCCCGAACAAGGCACGCTGGTAGGCCGCGGTCGGTTGGGTGTTCATTCGCCCCTGATCCAGGCGAGGAGATCCGCCATGTCCTGGGGTTGGAGGGCCGATTCAAAGCCGGCCGGCATCAGCGATTCCTTCATCGGCGTCATTTCCCGGATCTGGGAACGGAGGATGGGAACCTCCGGATTCCCGGCGTACCGCAGCACCAGGTTGTTGGCGGTTTCGGCGGCGATGATCCCGGAGATCGATTCGCCACCTTCCACCTGCAGGGTCCACGCGCGGTAGCGGGCTTCCACGGCCTGGCTCGGATCCAGGATCGCGTGGAGCATCCATTCGACGGGTTTGGTGGCGACCATGTTGAGGTCGGGGCCGACCTCGTTGCCCTCGCCGCGCAGGCGATGGCATCCGGCGCAGAGCGCCGTGAAGTGGGCGTGACCCTTGCCAGCATCGCCGCGCAAGGACGCCGTGGAAGCAAAGCGGGCGATCACCTGGGCGCGGTCCGTGGAACTCGGTTTCAACGCCGGCGTCGCCGCGGCACGGGCCGGAGCCTGCCCCGCCTTGAGTTCGCGGAAGAGCGCGCTGTCCGCACGCAGCGACGTCTGGATGGCGACGCGGATGTTTTCGTCGGAGGCGTCGCGGGTGGCGAGTTCGCGGAGCACCGGTTCGCACAGTGCCAGCGGCCATTGTCCGAGCGTGAACGCGGTCTGAAGCCGGACGGCTGGATCCGGATCCGCGGCGAGCGCGGCGGCGGCATCGAAGGTTTCCCGTGATTCCGGAGCGAGCCGTTCGGCTTGCACCAACGCTTGGCAGCGGACGGATGGATGCGGATCGCCGAGAGCGGCAGCAAGTGTCGGGAAATCCACGGCACCCAGAAGGCCCAACGTCGCCAAGGCCTGGACGCGGACCTGCGGTCGATGGCTCGGTTGCAACAGCGCGCGCAGCCGACCGATCGCGGTGGGGTCGCGACGGGCAACGAGCTGTTCCATCGCACGGTCGCGTTGCCAGCCATTCGGGGAATCCAGTGCGGCGACGAGTCCGGCGGTGTCGAGGCGCGACAGGTTCGGGATGGGACGCCGCGTGGAGCCCTTGGGCGCGACGCGGTAGATGCGGCCGCGATCCTCGCCGGCGCGCAGGTTCACCCGCGCCTGCATCTCGGCGGAGATCCACTCCGGATGCTCGAGAATGAACCGGTACATGTCGGTGACGTACAGGGCACCGTCGGGACCGGTGCGGAGCGTCGTGGGACGAAACCACGGGTCCGTGCTGGCGAGGAACTCCGACTTCTGTTCATCGGGTGCACGCTGGCTCTGGAGACCGGAACCCTTGGGCGCGAGGACCTCGCGGTGGACGACGTTGTGGACGGGTTCGCTGATGAACACCGAGGTGGCGAAGTCCGGACCAAAGAGGTCGTCGCGGTAAGGCGTGGGACTGCAACCGCTCGTGACGTGGTTGAGGGACCACGGTTGGTTGGGGCGCGTCATGGGCGCGGACGCGGGGAAGGTGCGGGTGGAATCCTCGAAGTTGGCGAGCGTGTGCGACACACGCTTCACGGCGACGGCCGGGTTCCGGCGGAGGTAATGCTCGGGCAACGTGACGTGCCAGAGCCAGGTCGGGTTGTTGTTCCCGAACCAGTTTCCCCAATCGTCGCGGCGGCGTCCGAATTGCGTCTGGGCAGAGACTGTTTCCATCTCGCCGTTGTCGGGATGGATTCGCAGGTCGCGTCCGCTGATCGAGAGGCTCTTTCCGGTGGCGATGGATTTCACCGTGCCGCCGCTGTCGCCGTTGGCGAGGTAAAGCCAGCCGTCGAGGCCCCATTCGAAACCGTTGAACCGGTGTTGCTGGTTGCCGGGGTTGAATCCGGTGAACAGGACCTGGCGCACATCGGCGCGGCCGTCGCCGTCGGTATCCTCGGCGTAGAAGAGATCCGGAGCGGCGGCGACCAGCGCCCCCTTGCCGTACGGCAGGACGCTCGACGGAAAGGGAAGATCGGTGAGGAAAGGTATGGCGCGGTCCATGCGCCCGTCGCCGTCGTCATCGGAAAGGACCTTCACCTGACCACCCGGTTTTCCCTGGCCGTCGATACCCAACGGATAGTCGCGCATCTCGACAATCCACATCCGGCCCTGCGTGTCCCAGTCGAGGTAGACGGGATCGATGACCACGGGTTCGGCAGCGACGAGTTCGATCTGGAACCCATCGCGCAGCCGCATCGAAGCGAGGGCTTCCTGCGGGGATTTCGGCGGCGGCATCCGGACGGCGATCAGATCCCGGGCGTTCAGGCGCAGCGTTTGCGTGGCCGAGGCAACGACGATCTCACCGTTGACGAGGCGGACCTGGGTCCCGACGAGGGAAGGGGGTTCGTCAGGACTGCCGACGCGTGGGCCGGATCGGACGAACTGGGACCAGCCCTTGGTCCAGCCGAGGTGGGGCTGGACGGTGCGGTTCCACAGGTGGATGGCGTACCCGGAGGGGTTGGACTGGAGGAGGTCATCGAACCCGTCGCCGTTGAGGTCGAGGAACCGGAGGCCGTTGTCGCGCCCCTGTGCATCGAGCGCGTGGATGCCTTCGGGAAACTGGAAGTCCGCGGCGGAGTTGTCGGGCTTCTGCAGGGCGGACTTGCCGGGTTGATGGACGATCGCCTCGGCGGTGCCGTCGTGGTCGAAGTCCACGCGCTCGGGTTGGCTGACCTGGGCGTGGAGGGACACGCCGACGAACAGGGCGAGCCCGCGCGAGGCCCATCGTCGATGCGGACGTTGTCCGGGCACTGGCCTGCGAGGACCGCCAACGGGAGCATTCATTTTCCGAGGCGATCGAGGATGTTGCGGGTGATCCGCTCGACGATGGGATCGCGGCCGCGCAGGCCGTGGGACCAGTCGGTGGAACCGCACGTGAAGACCGTGCCGCCGCGGGTGTACACACCGAGCACGGCGTTGCCCTTGCGACCCGGTTCCCAGCGTTCATACCACTCGCAGTCATCGGGGTGCCATTGGGCGGGTGCGGACGCGAGGATCTCGAAGGAGGGCGGCGTGCCGTCGCGGTAGGTCGGCGTGGGAAGGCCGTCCTTCCAGGTGAGTTCGCAGCCATCGCACTCGTATCCGACGATGGTGTCCTTGGCTCCGAAGGCATCGCCCGACTTGAGCTGGGTGCCTTCGAAGATCCAGTGGTTGGGACGATGGACGTTGAAGGCACCGGAGGCGTCCATGAGTTGGCCGTGGCTCTTGTGGTAGCCGCCCCAGAGGAAGCCGACCCCGGTGAGTTGGTTCTCGGGGCGCTGGACGAGGTGATGGCTCCAGAGGGACGAGAGGGTCGACTGGCTCTTGCGCGCGACGAAGACGGGGTCCTGCTGGACGTTCTGTTTCCAGCAGGTGAGGGCGGTGCCGTTGTCCTCGGCGCGGACCTGCCAGCAGCAGGTGTTGCCGCTGAAGAAGGCGACGTTGCCGCCATTCGTGATGAACTTCTCCAGGTGATCACGCATCGGGCCGGACCAGTACTCGTCGTGGCCCACGCTCAGGACGAGTTTGTAGGCGGCGAGCATTTCCGGGTGGGATTCGAGATCGCCGTTGGCGGCGTAATCCAAGGTGTAGCCGCTGGATTCGGCCCACTGGACGAAGGCCTGTTCCCAATTGGGAAAGAGGGATTCCGGCGGGCGCAGGTAGGACACGCGGTGGCCCTGGTTTCCGCCGCGACCATTGTAGGCGTACAGGCTGAACCCGCCCCAGTTGTTGTAGGCGTTGTAGGTGTGGGTCGAGAGCTGGAATAGGATCTTCGAGTCGCGGCCGGGTTGGTTCGATCGGACGATGAAGTAACACGAGGACTCCGAGGAACGACGGTTCCGGCGGGTGTACTTCCCGCCGCGATCCTCCACACGCAGGGTCACGTGGTAATACCCCGGCCGCCACGCGGCCCCGATGGGCACCTGGAGGCCGACCGGCCAACGGCATCCATTCGAGGAGGCGTCCTCGGGGATCGGATGGGGCCGGCCGTTGTCGCCCGTGCCTGACCAGACGACCTCGCGGGTCGCTCCGAGGCGGGCAATCTCGACGGTGAATCGCGGCAGGCTGGAGGAGATGTGGAGTTCGAGTTGGCCCCCCTGCGGGTAGCTGACCTGACCGGCGTAACCTTCGATGTGGATCTCGGCGGGACGATCGTCGGCTTTCAATCCAGCCGCGGCACCGAGCGTGGCAAGACCGGTGAGGCGAAGGAACGGGCGTCTTCGGAGGACGGCGGGGTTCATCGGGACGATCTTGGTGTCCGCGCTTTCAGATTCAAGCGCGGCGGTTTCCTGAAGGGCCTCCCGACACCGCTCCCTGTGGATATGGCTTCGGGGAGGCGATGTCCTCATCGCCGGTGAAACGCACGGGAACGGCGACGAGGACGTCACCACCCCGTTCCATCGGGAGGCTGCATCACGTTGCGCGGCGGTTTTTCCGCTGGCTCCCGGTGGCCGGAGGGGGCGTAGGGTCAGGCATCGAGATGGAAACGGCGGGGGGAGAGCAACCGAAGTACAGCATTCCTGATTACAGGCTGGTCCGGCGCATCGGGGAGGGCGCTTTCGGGGAGGTCTGGCTGGCCCGCAATGTCCTCGGGGGTCACCGCGCGGTGAAGATCGTCCACCGTCGACGCTCCGGGGCGCACTTTGATCGGGAGTTCGACGGGATCCGGTTGTTCGCGGAAGTCTGTCTCGGGAACCCCGGGCAGTTGGCTGTGCTCCACGTCGGCAGGTCCGAGGATGCCACCTATTTCTACTACGTGATGGAACTCGCGGATGATGTCGTCCGCGGGCGGGAATTGCGGGAGGAAGAATACGTCCCGCTGACCCTGGATGAGGAACGCCGGCGCCGGCGGCATACGGTGGAGGAGACCATCCGCGTCGGGATCGTGTTGGGGCAATCCCTCGCCTACCTGCACGGGAAGAATCTGGTGCATCGCGACGTCAAGCCCAGCAACGTCGTGGTGGTGTCGGGTGTGTACAAACTGGCCGATGTGGGATTGATGGAAGCCTCGGCCGCCGATCCCACCCCGATCGGCACGAAGGGGTACGTCCCGGATGAGGAGGCGGGCACGCCGGCCGTGGACATCTACGCCCTGGGCAAGGTGCTGTATGAATTGATGAACCACCGGGATCGGATGGATTTCCCCACCCTGACCCCGTTGCCGCGGAAGTCGCCCGAACAGGCCGCCTTCTCGGGGTTGAACCGGATCATCCTGCGCGCCTGTGACCCGGATCCGAAGGCGCGATATGCCTCGATGCAGGAGATGGTCGAGGATCTGCAGTTGCTGCTGATCCCGCGGGTCCAACGGACCATCCAGTCGCTGCAGAACGCGACCTTCATCAGCCTCTTCCTGGTTGCGGTGATGGCGGCGCTGGCGGGCGTGGGGTACTGGCAGGCCTCGCGTTTCGCCGAGGAAGCCTACGGAGCCCAGCTCAATCAGGCCAACCTCGCCCTGAACGTCACCAACTTCGCCCGCGCCCGCGCACTGCTTGATACCCAGACCAATCGCCTCATCGATCCCCGCGGATTCGAATGGTACGCCCTGCGGAAGGAGGCCGAAGGCGATCCATGCGTGCTGCTGCAACGCGAAGGCCCTGAAGTCACGGCCTTGAGGTTTCATCCCGATGGCCGTCGATTGCTCGGCCATGCTCCATTGGGTGGCACGGATGCACTCCATGAGGTCATCGAATGGGATCTCTCGACTCCCGGGAAAGAGGTCAGGACCCAATCGACCAACGTTCCCATCGGGCTCGATCAGGCGGGAAACCTGTGGACCGCTTCTTTGACCGGGATGATCGCTTTCGGGCCGGGGAATACGAAGACGGTGCTTCCCAAGGGGGAAGACGTTTTTTCCAGGGCCCTCGCTTCAGAACCGTTCCGGGATCTGGCCTGCCCAGGTATCATGCGATTGAAGGTTCCTTCTCGCACAGTCCGTTATTGGACCGGGCAGTGTGATCCCATCCCGCGCTTGCGGTTGGCTTCGGCTCCAATCCCGGGTGTATCCAATGACGAAACCCCTTTCGAGGCATTGATCGGCGATGGACCGGATCCGCGAATCGTGGTGGCGACGATGCGTGGCAGGAACCACAACGGGATCGTGAAACTGGCCTCGTTCCGCGCATCAGGCACTGGCGCATGGTGGATCGATCGTCCTCGGGGACTGTCAGCGTTCCGCCTCGATGCAGCAGGACGGAGGCTGGCAGTCGCAAACTATGGATCGCAGGACGTGGAGATCTACGACGTGGAGAGCGGTGGGCGGCTCTGGTCTGCCGGCCTGCACTTTGGGGCTGTGACGACGCTGGCCTTTTCAAAAGATGGAACCCTTCTGGCAACTGGAGCGGACGATGCGGTCGTGGTCGTAACCCGCGTTTCGGATGGTTCCGTGGTCCGTCGCTTTGTCGGGCTGGGCGGAAAATTGCGCGCCTTGGCCTGGAATGAGTCAGGCAGTCTGCTGGCAGGATCTGCCGTCGGAGGGGAAGTCCGGGTTTGGAATCTGCTCGAACCGATACGGCCGACGGAGCTGTCGGGCTTCAACGCGAAGGATGGCGGCGGGATGGCTTTCTCGCGGGACAGTTCACTGCTGGCGGTGAGCAACACCGACGACTCGGTGGCCGTGATCCCGTTGGACAAGCCAGGTCAGCGTGAACGGTTGGAGGGAATCTTCTGCCCACTGACCTTCGATTCGGATCAGGCGCTGATCGGATACAATCATGCAGGCCGTGCCGTGCGTGCCATGCTTCATCCGCCTTTCCGTGTGGAGGTGGGGGTTACCTTGGTTCCGCGGACAAATCATGTACTGGAGATCAGTGCCGCAGCGGCCACCGGGCCCTCGAACCGATGGATCCTGGTGGCGGGAACAGATGGCAGCGAACGGTTGTGGAGCGGCCACAATGGACAGTTGGTCTGGAGTGATGTCGTTCCCCCTCCTTCCGGGTGGCCCAGCAACCCAGGCATGGTCTATGCCGCTCGGGACGTACAACGTGCCATCATTTCACATCGATGGGGCCAGATCCGGGTGGTGGACACGTCCGCCCATCCGACGGGGCCTCGTGTGCTCTTCGAGGCTTCAACGTTTTCCCGGTTGCAGGCGGCTTATCTCTCGCCTGATGCCCAATGGTACGCAGTGGCGAGCGAGTCCGGTCAGATAGGCGTGGCGCGGGTGGGGGACATTCCCGAGGATGACATCGTCACTTCCCCGGCAGAGCTCTTTTCCATGGAATTCATCCATCGCGGGAACCGATTGGTTGGTGGGACGGGAAATGGCGAATTGCAGATTTACGCCATTGATCCTCTCAAGCCGGTAACCCTGATGTCCGCGGTCGACTCAAGGGTTCGACACGGCACATTCTATGTTCGCCAGTTGGCACTCTCCCCTGACGAACGATGGCTCGCGGCCCGGACCGCCTCGGGAACGGTCCGGATCTGGCAGGGACGATGAGCGGTGGCCTTCAGTGCTGAACCTCGGGTGCCGGGACACCGGGGAAGGCGGTGTTGTGAGGGCAGTACGTGGCGCACCGCGGATCGCACGAGGACGACGCGTAGACCTCCAGTTCGTGGATGCCCTTCACGGCTCCGGCGTCGTCCCGGAGGATCTGACGGCGGGAAATCAGGAGGATGCTCAGACCGCCGAGGCTCTCGATGTAGAGCGGGTAACTGTCGTCCGCAGGGAAGTCGCCCGCATCAAACGCAGACTGTTCGCCTTCCTTGGTGCGGCCTTCCGGCACGACACGCACGGGGAACTTCACCTCGGCCCCCGCCTGGCTCTTCAGGACCGGTTCATCCGGACCGGTGACACGCCGCGAGACGTGGCGTGCGGAGATCTCGCAGGCACCGAACAGCACTTGCAGGCGGGTGCGGTGGGCCCCGATGCGCGCGACGGCGATCCGTTCGCCGGGTTCGAGGATCAGCAGGAAATGGAGCGGGGTGGAGGGAACGACGGACGCCAGTCCATGGAGGACCACCGCAGGACCTTCGGGAGCGCCCGACTGGCATCCGGATTCGTCGACGCAGCAGTCGGAAATGTGCGGCGTGGGACAGAGCCGTCCGAATCCACGCATCTGGGTGGTGGTGACGATGCGTTGAAGGGATTCGCGGACGGAATCGAGGTTGAACGGGTTACTCATTCGTGAAGGGGATTTACCTGGCTGGGGTTGCAGCGTTCAAGGATGGGTTGGCCCGATTTGCGTGTCAGGTGGACGCTGACCCATCGGAGCGGCCATGCCATCGCTGGAGGACCGCGACGCGGAGTTGGACCCAGAGGACTTCCCACAGGCTCAGGCCGACGGTTGCTGCCACCATCCGCCCCTTCATCCCGTTCCGGGACAGGTCGAATACCTGGAAATCCCGCGGATGAAGTTTGGTTCGCATCGTCTCCCGCATCCGGTAATGCGGGGACGATGGTGGCCCCCCAGGCACACTTTTCCACGTATGCGACAACGTGCGGACCTCAAGGACGGATGGGGCAACAACCACTCTCACATAGAGAGAAACGTCAGATCGCGAGATTTTCTTTCACACGATCTTAAAAATCTTTTTGAGGCCCTGATTTTCCTGCTCGCGGCCACGCCCGTTTGCAACGGCACGTCGCATATGCGACGTCCAATTGCAAACGACGCCCTTTCGACGGGCCGTTCACCCCCCTTTTGCAAACGCACGTCGCATATGCGACGCGCGGATGCAAAAAGGGGGATGTCGTGGAGGGGGGTGTCTTCTTGTGGTTCCCCCGGCGGAATGGTTCCAGGGCGGTTTCGTGTGCCCTTTCAGGGCACAAAGGACGTTGTGTGGCGTGGTCCCCGGGGTTCCACCCCGTTTCACCGGGTGCCCGAGCACGGGCGCATCTTCACATCCCCCATGGAACGGGGTGGCGACGTCCTCGTCGCCGTTCCAAAGCCATTCCCAAGGCGATGAGGACATCGCCGCCCGTTCCCCTTCTCAGTCAGGGGCAGTGTCAAGATGCGCCCCCCGAGCACGACCCCGGTGCTCCAAACTTGCCGCTTCCCAAGCATTGGCTGGTTGTACGACGGTTCGGCGACAGCCCATGAGTCTGACATTCTTCCCATCCCCCCGGGCGCATCCCGCCCTGAACTTCGAGGCCGTGCAGGAAGCCTTTGTCGCGCACGCCTCGTCGTTGGAGGGTCAGTGGATTACGTCGGCCTTCGATCTCTATTCGGTGGAGACGTTGCGGGATCGGTTGGGCTTGCGGAATGGTCGGGCGGTGCCCGCGGACGTGTTCGTGTGGGGGCAGGGGGAGCCGAAGGATCGGACGCTGACCAAGGTGGGTGGGCTTCCGTACTGGGTGGCGGAAACGCCGTGGCCGGAAAAGGACGGGAAGCCGTTGCTGTTCCTGGCGCAGTTCAACTTCAAGGATTCGGAGGATCTGGTCGGGGATCTCCCCGGGGAAATGCTGCTGATCTTCACGGATGAAGGATTCACCTGGATGTCGGGAGAGCCTTCGGGACTTCACCTCGAATGGGTCCGGATCGGGACCAAGCGGTTGACGGTGGATCGCCTGGTGCCGAAGCCGAAAGTCCACTTCTTCAAGGGCTACGGAATCATCCATCGGTCGGCGGATTATCCCGAGGCGGAGGAGGCAGCCCGGGGAGCGACGGGAGTGGCGCAGGCCAGGAACCTGCCGTTGCTGCACGGAACCAAGATCGGCGGTGTGCCCGCGGGCGGGCGGGTGAAGATTCCCAAGGGCGGCCGTTTCCTCGCCCAGTTGGGATCCATCCAGGCGGCGTCGGGCGTGGATTATCCTTGGGTGAACCGGCCGCGTCCGTTGGGACTGACCTTTGATGCGAATGGCATCCATGGGGAAACCAACCAGCTCATGATCGGCGACATGGGCAGCCTGTCGCTGTTCCTGAAGGCGGACGGCAGCGTGGGGTGGGAAGTGGGCTCTGGATAGGGACTGGCCACCGGGCGGTTCCGGGCCAATAGTGGGCGCATCTTGGGCACGGAAATTCGCGAACGGGTGGTGGTTGGGATGAGTGGCGGGGTGGATTCCTCGGCGACGGCGGCCTTGCTGCAATCGCAGGGGTTCGACGTGGTCGGCGTCACCCTGAAGCTCTGGCCGCAGGACTGTGCCTCGCGGGCGGAGGACAAATGCTGTGGTCCGCAGGCGGTGATGGACGCACGGGCGGTGTGTTCCCGGCTGGGGGTTCCCTTCTATCTGGTGGATGAAGCGGCGGAGTTCCAGCAGCGCGTCATCCAGTATTTCGCCGACGAGTATCGGGCGGGTCGCACCCCGAACCCTTGCGTGATGTGCAACCAGCACCTGAAGTTCGGAAGCCTCCTGCGCCGGGCGGACCAGTTGGGCGCGAAGTACATTGCCACGGGCCATTTCGCGCGGCTGGAACGCGACGAGGCCACCGGGTGGGTTCACCTGTTGAAGGGCAAGGATCCGAAGAAGGACCAGAGCTACTTCCTCTTCAGCCTGCGTCAGGACCAGTTGCGCCGGGCGATCTTTCCGCTGGGGGAAAAGACCAAGTCGGACACACGCGACGTCGCCCGCCATTGCGGCCTGCGGACGGCCGACAAGGAGGAGAGCATGGAAATCTGCTTCGTGCCGGACAACGACTACGGCCGGTTCCTGGAGCAGTCGAAGATGGTGGAGCGCCACGCCGGCGACATCGTGGACCTCGACGGAAAGGTCCTCGGCCGGCACCACGGGATCGAATTCTTCACCATTGGCCAACGCCGTGGACTGGGCGTGGCCGCAGCGCACCCACTTTATGTCGTCGAGCTGGATCCGGTATCGAACCGCGTGATCGTGGGCGAGGAGTCCGCGCTGGACCGCGACCGCTTCACGGTGACCTCGACGAGTTGGACCGCGTGGGAGGTTCCACCGGCGGAGTTCCGGTGTTCGGCCAAGGTGCGGTACAGCCACGCGGGTGCGCCGGCGACGGTGGTCGTGGGCGAAGGCGGGCGGGCGGAAGTGCGCCTCGATGCGCCGGCCCGGGCAGTGACGCCGGGGCAGGCGTGCGTGTTCTACGATGGCGACCGCGTGCTGGGCGGCGGGTGGATCTCGCGGTGACGGGCGCGCCTTACTTCAGTTGCGCATCCGCAAAGTCGAGGAACACGCCCCAGTCCCCGGCGGTCATCGAGTGCTTTCCGGGACGGATGTAATACCCGAGCCGGCTGCGGACGAGGACGCCCTCGGCGGGCATCTGGGTCGCGTCGAGGCCGTCGGCCTTGAGGAATCGGTAGACGGGATCGGCGGCCTTGAGGACATCGAATTGACCAGAAGGGTTGGCCCACTGGTCTTCCTGCGCATTCGAGAACAGCACCGGCCGCGGGGCCACGAGCGCGACCAGGCAGTGCTGGTCGAAGGGAAGGCGCGCCGGGGCGTTGGTGAACTGCTTGAACGCGCCGTTGAACCAGTGCGGGAACGCCGCGTTGATGCGGGCGGTGGACTCGCCGATGGTCCCGCGGCTTGGAGCCGTTCCGCCGCATCCGGCCTGATGCGGGATGGCCAGTGCGATGCGTTCGTCGAAGGCGGCCGCCAGCAGCGCGGTCTTGCCGTTCCGGGAATGGCCGACGGCCGCGATGCGTTTCGGGTCAATGCTCCGGTCCTTCGCGAGGAAGTCCACGCAGCGGTGGAATCCCCAGGCCCACGCGGCGATCGTGCCGCGGTTGGCGGGTTCGACCGCGCGCCCGGCGGAGCGATCCTCACGCGCGCGGATGCCGTCGGAGACGTCGCCACGGTCGGAGTCGATGTCGGTGGAACAGAAGGTGGCGAAGGCGTAGCCGCGGCGGAGGATCTCGTCGATGGGCCAGTCCTGCTTCTGCGATCCGCGGGAGGCGTCGGTGGCATGGTTGTCGACGCATCCGGCGCAACTCTTGTAGAGCCAGCCTTCGGTCAGGGGGATCCGGGGATCATCGGAGACGGTGTGGTTCCCGCAGAAGTTCATGGCGAGGAACACGGGGGCGCGTCCCTTGACCGCGTTGGGTGTGACGACCATCAACTGGATCCGGGTGGGATCGGTGCGTCCGCACACGATCGTGACGGTGCGGAGGGTGCCCAGGCCGTTGAGGAAGTCCTGGTGGGTGCCCGTGGTTTCGAAGGTGATGCGGTCGGGACGCGCGGGCAGTGCGCCGTACATGTAGTGCTCGAACAGTTGCTTGAGCTCGGGGCGACGCCGGTTGTTCCAGTCGCGCTGCGTCTTCACCGGGGCACCCGAGAGGAATCGGAGCGGGTCGGGAAGGTCGGGTTGGACGGGAAAACTCGAAGGATCCGGAAGGGTGGCAGCGGACATGAGGGTGAGGGAAAGCATGGAGACGGCAAGGGTGCGCAGCAGGGGGAACATGGGTGGGATTCTGCGGGAGGTGGTGGGAGTTCCAAGTTTTGAGTTTCAGGATTCAACGGGGGGGTGAAGGAGCCCCAACGGGGCGTATCACGGCAGCCCGGGGCATCGCCCCGGGAACACCGAGCCACAATGAACACGAGCCCTGAAAGGGCGGCTCAGCCGTCTCCATGCGGTGGAGAAGGGGGTGAGGTTCACGCGGAGCCGCGGAGGCCGCGGAGGATGTACCTCTGGGACGTACGTCCAGCGAGTCACCGTTTGGTGAATGGCTGCCGACGTTAGAATGCTCGGGAGAGCCCCTCTCTCTGCGCTCTCCGCGGCTCCGCGTGAGACAGCGACCGCATCGAGACGGCTTAACCCCAAAGGCTGGCTGTTGGGCAGGGGTATGGGTTGGGTCGCCCTTTCGGGGCTTGGGAGGGTTATGGGGGAACGCGAGGCCACAGGGCGTTGCCCTGGGCTGTCGTGAGCTGCCCCTTTGGGGCGGAGGACCAGCGGCTTAGCGTGGCCGCGGGAACTCCCATTGCGCGAACCGCCTCGTACGCGTACGACTTCCAAGGCAAGGGCTGGAAGACGACCACCCCCGAAGGTTCCATGAGCACCAACCATTCCCATATACTGATCCTCCAGGAGCGCAACGCCGGTCACACCCCGCAGGTCCAGTACACGCGGGGCCTCGACCTCAGCGGTACGATCGAGGGAGCGGGGGGGGCATCGGGGGGCTGTTGATATCACTATGGGTATCGGTTCTATGATCCGGGGATGCAGCGGTGGTTGAATCGGGATCTTAGAGGAGGAGGGTGGGATGAACGTGTGCCGAGCGCTTCTAAATACGCCGATAAACTCCTTGGATGCGTTCGGAGAACGACCGAAGTGGGTTGACTCGATGCTGAGCAATGGAAGGAGAGTACAAGGGATGTGAGGGACACCGCATGGAGGTGGACAAAGCAAATTGGAGGGAATGATCGAATGGCTTCCTGCATGGGTATGATTCAGTCAAGGACTAAGGATTGTTATGAAAATGGTCGACTCGACTTTCCGTTTTGAGGGAGCGAAGCGTTCAATCGAGCGACTTCTTTGTCTCCTTTTCCTTTCGGCATTCCTGGGGGCCTGTCGGCCTCCGGCTCCCGCCGTCGGTCAGGGGGGCCTCATGGAAGACACAGAAAGATTTCTGACGTCAGGCAGGAAGTTCGACTCCGCTCAAAGGTCGGATTTGTCATTGGAGGCGCTGGAGGCCGAGGCGGATAAGCATATAAAGGTGGTGCAAAGTCTCGGCCATCTTGACCTCCGCATGCGTGAGTTCGAAGTTGGAAGAGTCTACACCATTCTTCGAATGATAGCGCGGATTAAGGGACCAAAGCAGAAGGAGGTTGAATTCGAGAGGAAGGCTGTCGAGGCCTTGCAGCGAGCCGGCTTCCCGGGCCCAACATCGACGATGGTGGACGCCGTGGAAAAGGGGCTCGGATCACCTAGAGAAACACCGGGTGGGCGCTAACGGCGGGCGTGCGCAAACGAATCTGTCGCCCCTGCCGGG